>JAFUVO010000077.1 GCA_017477525.1 Oscillospiraceae bacterium
CGCAGTGTGCTGCTCATTGTAAAGTGCATGGATTATATCCTGACGCCCATGGCAGGCGGCGCGCTGATCCTGCAAATGCACCTCAAAAACCGCTGGAATTCCGTGATGATGGGCCTGCTTGCGCTGAATACGGTCTTACAGCTGCTCAGCAGCGTCATGGGCGGCTGGATGGCTGCCATAGACGCCCGGAACCACTATACGCACGGGCATCTGTACCCGCTTTATATGGGACTGTGCCTTGCGATCATTCTGATCGTTATTGCGCAGTTCATCATCTACGGACGCTCTTTCCGCAGGCAGAACCGGGCGTCTCTCTATGCGACTATGCTTCTGGTTGTCATAGGCATTGCCATACAGGAGCTGTCGGATGCCAGAACCTCGTACACAGCGCTCACCATCGGCGCCGCGCTGCTCTTTATCCACTATACGGAGTTTGTCTCTCTGAAAATGGATGACTATCTGCGGACGCAGCAGCTCCAGCTCGACACGGACGTCCTCACCGGAGTGTACAGCCGGCGAGCCTATTCTCAGGCGCTCAGAGACTATGACGCGGCGGATCCGCTGCCGGCGGGATTTGCGGCTTTCACTGTCGATATCAATGGACTCAAAGAGGTCAACGACAGTCTGGGGCATGAGGCGGGAGACGAGCTGATCCGCGGGGCGGCGGAATGCATCGTGCGGTCTTTTGACGCCGGCGCCTGCTGCTACCGCACTGGCGGCGATGAATTCGTTGTCCTGACGGCTGCGGACCGGGAGAAGGCAGAGAATGCGCTCCGGAAGTTGGAACAGGAGACAAAACGCTGGCGCGGAGACTCGGTGAAATCGCTGCGCGTGGCGGCCGGATACGCGCTGGCGGCGGATCATGAGGGACAGAGCGCGGAAATGCTGGTCAAGGAGTCCGACGAAGCCATGTACGAAGCGAAAGCGGCCTATTACCGCAATTCCGGAAAGGAGAGGCGGAGACGCCGGTGAAGTAATTTCGGACAAAGCAGGATACACTTGAAACCATGAAACGACGATTGATTCTCTTAAACCGCATCCAGCTGGTCTTTGAGGAAACGATGCAAATGTTGGTTCCCCGGCTGGAACCCCCCCACATTCAAGCGGTCTGTGCATATGCCGAAGACACGGAACGTGCGGAATGGACGATCCGCTACGGTGGAGGGCGTCTGGATATGACCACGGAAGGGAGCGATCTGGCGCTTATGGTGCTCAGGGGTATGACGGAACACATGGAATATACCTGGGAGGAGGACGCGGAGCTTGGAAACGTGCTGACAGTCAAGGTCAGATAGGAAGACGGGAGGGAGTTATCATGGCCGCAAGCGGCAACACTTTTTTCTTTTCCTGGGAAGTCAACCTGATGGAATGGCTGCAAACGCATATCGGCGGCGCGGGAATCTCAATCATTTCCCTCTTCTCTATGTTCGGAGAGGAGCTGCTGTTGATCCTGATCCTTGGCTTTGTGTATTGGAGCTACGACAAGCACTTGGGAAGAACAATTGGACTGTGCGCAATCATGGGTCTGGCCTGGAACACCATGGCGAAGAACATCGCCCTGCGCCGCAGGCCATACTTTGACCATGAGAACATCCGGATCCTGCGCGTCGTGGAGCCGGAGGCGGACATTTACGACATTGCGGCTCAAGGCTACTCGTTTCCCAGCGGCCACTCCACCAATGCTTCAACGGTGTTCTGTTCGTTGGCGGTCAATCTGCGCAAACGCGTTTTGGTAGTGATTGCGGTTTTGATCCCTCTGCTCACCGGTTTTTCCCGTTTTGTGGTAGGCGCGCATTATCCCACGGACGTTCTGGCGGGCTGGCTGCTGGGAGTGGTCAGCGTGCTGATCATTCAAGCGCTGCAAAAGCGGGTGAAAAACACGCTGGCGCTGTACGGCATCCTGCTGGCCGTCACGGTTCCCGGCCTTTTCTATTGCAAGAGCGCGGATTACTTCACCGCGATGGGCCTGCTAATCGGCTTCATGGGCGGCACGCTCCTGGAGGGTCGCTGTGTTCATTTTGAGAATACGCGCAAGCCTCTCTGGATGGCCGTTCGCGTTCTGGGAGGGCTGGCGATCTATTTTGCGTTGAACACCCTGCTCAAGCTGCCCTTCTCCAAAGAATTCCTGTCTGACGGCAGCACCGCCGCGATGCTGGTGCGCTACGGGCGATATGCCGTCATCGCCTTTGTGGACTTCGGCGTCTATCCCATGCTGTTCAAGCTGGAAGAACGGACGGCTGCACGGAAACAGGGTACAACGCCATGATGAACAAGAACGAGGAAGACGAAATATCCATCGACTTTTACGGCGGGAAATAAAATGTCAAAACAAACAATGAACCTTGGAGGAAGCAGAAAATGAAAATGAAGAAAACGACCATGTGGAAGCAGCTGCCCGCGATCGCGTCGGCCCTCGCGCTACTGCTGGCTCTCGCTGCCTGCGGCGCGAAGCAAAGCGCGTCAGAGCCGTCTGCGTCCGGCCTCAAGGTCATGCACGAAGAGGAGTTTGGCGGAGTATACATCGACCTTACGATCGACGCCTTCAACGACCTGGGCTTTGTTTATGGCGATGGCGTTACCATTACCTTCTCCAACGGCTATACACTGGAGAACATCCCGTATTACAGCGGGTACTATACGCGAGCCGGGGAGCCGCTGCTCGTCACCTACCCGGGTTACCCCTATATTGAAGCCTGCGTCGACAAAGGCGACAGCCTGTGGGTCCTCGCCGGCTTGAGCGAAGGCGACCGGGCCGAAATCACGCTGTCGGAGCGGGGCGCCTATCTGGACATTCAGAATGCCAGAAATATCCGCTATGAGGATGACCGGGCGCTGTATGCCAGCGACGCCGTGTTCGCGAATTTTCGAAGCGTGAAGGCCGGAACCATTCAGGAAAATATGCTCTATCGCTCGGCCTCCCCCTGCGATAACCAGCACAACCGCGCACCCTATGTGGACGCGCTGATGGCCGCGGCAGGCGTGGACTATATTTTAGACCTCGCCGATAATGAGGAAAAGATACTGGGGTATCTCGGCGCACCTGATTTTGAGTCCCCGTATTTCCTCACGCTTTATGAGGCGGGAAAGGTTGTTCCGGTCGCCTTGAATGTGAACTACGGCTCCAAGGAATTCCGTGAAAAGCTCGCGGCGGGGCTGACCGCCCTGTCGGAGTATCCGGGACCGTACCTCGTCCACTGCACCGAGGGAAAGGACCGGACGGGCTTTGTCTGTATGCTCCTGGAGGCCCTTTGCGGCGCAAGCTTTGACGAGATCGTGGCGGATTATATGATCACCTATGATAACTACTATGGTATCACAAAGCAGTCCGACCCGGAAAAATATGACATCATTGTGAGAGATGTACTGTTTCCGATGCTGAGCAGTGTCGTAGGAGATGACAAAGTTGACCTTGCGTCAGCCGATCTTGCGGTGTATGCGGAGCGCTTTCTTACGGATGCCGGAATGAGCTCTGAGCAAATCGGCCGGCTGAAAGAGAGATTGCAATAACAAACAACCGGATCCAAGACAACGGCACAGGCTCTAACGCGAACGGCACGCAGGGCCAGAAACAGAATTGAACGATGTCAACCAAATGAGAATGATAGTTGGAGGAATAAAATGAATCAGAAGAACATTGATAAAATCATAATGCGTTTGGCAGCGGCGGCACTGTCTCTCGCGCTGCTGCCCCTCGCGGCCTGCGGCTCCCAGACTGCCACGACGCAGGAAACTCCCACCCCCGCGCAGGAAACTCCTGCTCCGGCGCAGGAGACCCAGCCGGAAATGAACCGGGACGAGCTTCCCTCCGACATGCTGCAGGGCGTCTATAACGAGCTGACGGCCGACTATTCCGCATACGGTGAGCTCAAGCGCTACTACGGCGAGTTCATGCCCGATGTGAAATACAGCGAGGAACTGGGAGAGGACCGGCTTACCGTCACGCTCGACAGCAGCAGCGAGTATGTGGAGAGCGGCTCCTGGTCCTTCGTAGACGAGGGGGACGCTCTTACCACCACCATTGCCAACGATGATTACACCGGGATGGGACTTGTATTGAATGTGGTGGACGCGGTGGCGCTCTACTATGGCATGAACACCGGGTTGGCCGTGAGTTATGTCAATGGCCTGGGAATGCTTGGCGTCAACAATGACGCATTCAGCGAGACCGAGAACGCCGACGGAACCATCACCTTCCGCATCGGCGCCGTCGGGGTGTGGGACATGAAGGAGCTGGATCAGATGGTAATCACCGAGGACACGCTGTACGCGGACCCGCTGGGTGAGGACTATGTGAACCAAACCGCCGCCGTGGGCAAGATCCGGATGTACAGCGTTGGCACGGTGGACTCCTTTACCATGCTTTTCTATGAGTATGAGGATCTGGACGACGTGGCCTACCAGTCCATGGTGAATGCGGTAAAAACCCTCCAGCCCAGAGGCTGGGAAAGCTTTGTGCAGAACTATACTGCGATTGAAAGCGTGGAGACCGACGAGTACACCGTCACCGTCGACCCGGACGAGGACACCATTTTCCAGATCGTGGATGAGATCGACGGCCTCTACCGCTACGTGCTGGTCCAGTTCGGAGAGCCGCAGAATAACGGCGATGATGGTTTCTACGACTATGACGCCGAGATCGCGGACAGCATGCTCTCCGGCATGTGGCAGGACGAGATCAGCCAGAGAGCGAATCTTGACGTCGTGATGTACAGCGATGGCCGCTATGAGATGACCGTAACCTGGGGCAGCGGCGCCTTTGAGACCGCCGTGTGGGAGATCCGCGGCTTCTTCTCCGCCGACGAGAATGATAACGCGGCGCTGAGCTATGAGTACGGGTACTACTCGGTGCGCACTTATGACGAGGACGGTAACGAAACAATCACACAGGAAGCGACGACACAGGGCAGCTTCACCTTGCAGGATGACGGAAAACTGCGCTGGCTCGACTCCCAGGTGGCCGAGAACGGCTACAGCGAGGGCTGCCTGTTCGTGCAGGAGGGTTGATATGGAAAGCAGCCGTGTAACTGCTTATACGGTGTACCGGGCTGCGGACGAGGTGATCAAGGCGCTGAACCAGAATACGGTGCTGATCGAGGAAGACGAAATATCCATCGAATATTACGGCGGATAATAAGGAGATGACGATATGCGCATGCTGAAACCCCGATCCTCCATGGACGACCGAATGGATATCGTATTGAACAAATTCCGTTCCCGCCTCAATTCCTATCCGCCGGGGATGTGCCCGCTGGTGCTGTACCGCTCTATTTTGCAGATGTCCATGAATCAGACCTGCGGAAAGTGCGTACCCTGCCGGGACGGGCTTGTGGAGGCGGACCGGCTGCTCGGCTCCGTCCTGAAGGGCGACGCCGCGCCGGACACGGCGGAGCGGCTGCGGGAACTATGCACCATGATCGCCGAGACGGCGGACTGCGCCGTAGGCGTGGTGGCGGCCAATACGGTGCTGGATTCCCTGCGGGAGTTCGCGGACGAATATGAAAGCCATATTGGGCATCGCCGCTGCGTGGAACAAGCGGTGCAGACCGTGCCCTGTGTCACGTTGTGTCCCGCCCATGTGGACGTTCCCGGCTATGTGGCCCTGGTGGGGAAAGGGGATTATGCCGGAGCGGTGGCGAAAATCCGGGAACGAAACCCGTTTCCCACCGCCTGCGCCATGGTATGCGAGCATCCCTGCGAGCGCAAATGCCGCCGCGCCATCGTGGACGCGCCTATCAACATCCGGGGCCTGAAAAAATACGCGGTGGACCAGGCCGGGGCCGACGCAGTCCCCGCTCCCGCCGCCAACGTCCCCACGGGCAAGCGCGTCGCCGTCGTCGGCGGCGGGCCCAGCGGGATGACCTGCGCCTGGTTTCTCGCCCTGATGGGACACAGCGTGGAAATCTTTGACGAGCACGAGAAGCCCGGCGGGATGCTCCGCTACGGTATCCCGGAGTACCGGCTGCCGAAGACGCGGCTGGACGAGGATATCTCCGCCATTCTCAGCGCGGGCGACGTCACCCTCCGCTGCAACACGAAGATCGGGCGGGACATTCCCTTCGCGGCGCTGCGGGAGAATTACGACGCGGTGTATCTGGGGCTTGGCGCGCAACTGGGAAACCGGATGCCTATGGAGGGCGCCGACGCGCCAGGCGTCGTCCCGGCGGCGGACTTTTTGCAGGCCGTCGCCAACGGCAACGCTCCGGATCTGACGGGCAAGAAGGTGGTGCTCATCGGCGGCGGGAACGTAGCCATGGACGCCGCCCGGTCCGCGGTGCGCCTGAACGCAGAGACCGTGCATGTGTTCACCCGGAAGCGGGACGACTATACGGCGCTGCAAAGCGAGATTGAGAGCGCGATGCAGGAGGGCGTGCGCTTCCGCACGCTGCTGAGCTTCCTGAACATAGAGACAAACAAGGAGACCGGCGCCGTGCAGGCGGTGTGGCTCCAGCCGGAGATCGTCGGGGAATACGACAAGTTCGGCTTCGTGACCACGGAGCATTCCAGCGCCTACCCCTACCGTTTCAAATGCGATCTCCTCATCATGGGAGTGGGGCAGCGCAGCGACGTGGCGGATTTCGCAGCCGCTGGACTTCCCACGGAGCGGGGGCGGATCAGCGCGGATGAAACCTGTCAGATTGCGGGGATGGACGGCGTGTTCTCCGGGGGCGACTGCGTGACCGGCCCATCCACCGCCATCAACGCCATCGCGGCGGGACAGGTCGCCGCCTTCAACATCGACGAATACCTGGGTTATCATCACAAGCTGGACAGCACCGTTGCCGCGCCGCCCGCCATGCCCAACCGCTGCGTCCCCACCGGCCGGGCGGAGATCGAGGAACGGGACCCCTTTGAGCGCCGCAGGGACTTTCTCCACGTGGAGTGCTCCATGACGCCGGAGGAGGCTGTGAGGGAAGCCGGACGCTGCCTGCGCTGCGACGTCTACGGCAGCGGCTGCATGGAAGGAGGCCAAGGCGAATGCTGAGCTATACCATCGACGGAAAGACGGTCGCCGCCCCGGAGGATATGACGATCCTTGAAGCGGCGAGGGCCAACGGGATCGAGATCCCCACCCTCTGCTATCTGAAAAACGTCAGCAATATCGGCTCCTGCCGGCTGTGCATGGTGGAGACGGAGGAAGATCATCGGTTACTTCCGGCCTGCAAAACCCTGCCCCGGGAGGGTATGGCGATCCTGACGAGGACGGAGCGGCTGGAGCAGTACCGCCGGGAGATGCTGAAGCTGCTGCTCAGCAATCACCGGACGGATTGCATGAGCTGCCCGGAGAACGGGGACTGCAAGCTGCAGGCGCTGTGCAACCGCTACGGCGTGGAACAAAGCGCGTACGCCGGCTCCAGGGCCGACATTGAGAAAACGCTGCCGAAAAAGCGCGACAATCCCTATCTGTCCTATGATCCCGGCAAATGTATCCACTGCCAGCGCTGTATCGGCGCGTGTGCCCATTTAGCGGGCAACGGCACGCTGAAAAGCGGGCGCAGCGGCGTGTTCCATATCGTGGACGCCCCCTTCGGAGAGGGCTGGAAAGCGACGGCGTGCGAATCCTGCGGCAACTGCGCCGCAGCCTGCCCCACAGGAGCCCTGACAAAAAAGCCCCAGAGCGCCTACCGGCCCTGGGAGGTGCGGAGGGTGCGAACCACCTGTCCCCACTGCGCCACAGGCTGCCAGCTTGATCTGATCATAAAGGACAACCGCGTTGTGGACGCGGAGGCAGCGGACGGTCCGGCCAACCACGGCCTGCTCTGCGTCAAGGGCAGGTCCGGCTCCTTCGATTTCATCCACGCCCCGGATCGGCTCACTACGCCGCTGATCAAAAAGCCGGAGACGGGAGAATTTGAGGAAGCCAGCTGGGAGGACGCCATCGCCTATACGGCGCGGCGGTTCCTGGAACTGAAAACCAAATACGGCCCGGATTCCCTTGCCGGCTTTGCCTGCTCCCGCAGCGCCAATGAGGACGTCTATCTGGTGCAGAAAATGGTGCGGACCTGCTTCGGCACCAACAACACGGACAACTGCGCCCGGGTCTGCCACTCCGCCACCGTTGCGGGACTGGCCAAAACCCTGGGTTCCGGGGCAATGACCAACACCATTTACGACATCACCCACGACGTGGACTGCATATTGCTGGTGGGCTCCAATCCGGAGGAGGCCCATCCCGTGATCGGGATGCAGCTCCGGCAGGCGGTGCAGCGCGGGACCCGGCTCGTCGTGGCGGACCCCCGTGACATCGGCCTGACGAAATACGCGGATATCCATCTGAAGCTGCGCCCCGGCACCAACGTGGCCTTTGCCAACGGCCTGATGCATGTGCTGATCGAGGAAAACCTGGTGGATTCGGACTATATCCGGGAGCATACCGAAGGCTATGAAGAATTGAAGGCGCTGACGGCGGACTATACGCCGGAAAAGGTGGGCGAGATTTGCCACATCGACCCGGACAAGCTGCGGGAGGCGGCGCGGATGTACGCCAAAGCCCGGCGCGCGCCCATCATCTACTGCCTCGGCGTCACCGAGCACAGCACCGGCACCGAGGGCGTGATGTGCCTGTCCAACCTGGCTCTTCTCACCGGGAAGCTGGGCAAGCCCGGCTGCGGCGTGAATCCCCTGCGGGGCCAGAACAACGTGCAGGGGGCCTGCGACATGGGGGCCCAGCCCACGGACTACCCCGGCTATCAGAAGGTGGACGATCCCGCGGTGCGGGAGAAATTTGAGAAGGCCTGGGGCGTGAAGCTGAACCCGAAGCCCGGCCTCAAGGCCACGGAGGTGTTCCCCGCCGCCATCCGGGGTGAGATCAAGGGACTCTATATCTGCGGGGAGGACCCCGTGGTCTCCGACCCGGACACCGGTCACGTCCTCCGGGCGCTGGAAAGCCTGGATTTTCTGGTGGTGCAGGACCTGTTTCTGACAAAAACCGCCCGGTACGCGGACGTGGTGCTGCCCGCCGTCAGCTACGCGGAGAAGGAGGGGACCTTTACCAACACCGAGCGCCGGGTGCAGCGCATCCGCAAGGCGGTCACGCTCTCCGGAGAAATGCGCCCGGATACGGAGATCCTCATCGACCTGATGAACGCCATGGGCTATCCGCAAAAGCATCTGACCCCGGCGGAGATCATGGACGAGATCGCCTCGGTGACGCCCTCCTTCACCGGAATCTCCCACGCCCGCCTGGACGCGGGAGAGAGCCTGCAATGGCCCTGCTCCGAAAAAGGGCACCCCGGCACGCCGATCCTGCACGCCGCCCATCCTGCCCGGGGAAAGGGGCTGCTGTATTCCGCCGCCTTTACGCCCTCCGCGGAGCTTCCGGACGAGCAGTATCCCTTCGTCCTGAGCACCGGGCGCATCCTCTACCAGTATAACGCCGCGGCCATGACCATGCGCGCTCCGGGCCTGGTGGAGATCGCCGGAGAGGGCTTTGTGGAAATGCACTATCGCGACGCGGAGCGCCTGGGGATTCGGAACGGAGAGAAGGTGCGGGTTTCCAGCCGCAGGGACTCCATCACCGCCACGGCACGGGTGGGGCGCAAGGTATCCGAGGGCGAGGTGTGGATGCCCTTCCATTTCCCGGACTCCCCGGTGAACCGCATCACCAACGCCGCGCTGGACGCCTTTGCCCGTATCCCGGAATTCAAGGTCTGCGCGGTCAACATAGAAAGGGCCTGCTGAATGGAACGCAAGCAAGCGTCTCTCCAAAGGGAGACGGTCGAGTCCGCCGAGACGCGGGTGGTTTACGCGGACGGACGCGCGGAATTCAGCCGGGCCAGCCTGCTCCGGGAACATACGCTGGACCTGGTGGTCAACCTGCGGCATCTGGCCCGGCTGGTCTGCACCGGCGAGGAGCTGCGCGCTCTGGCGGCGGGCTTCCTCTACACGGAGCGGATCATAGACAGCGTGGAGGAGATCGAGGGGCTGTACCTCTGTCCCGACGGTTATACGGCGCGGGTTTTTCTGAAGAAGCAGCTGGAAGCCGTGGAAGCAACCCGGACGGACAAGAGCTGCTGCACCAAAAACCGGCTGCTGCTGGACGTGCCCGGAAAGCGCCCGCTGTGTCGGGTGGAGGACCGTTCCTGCTGGACGGACGCCGATATCTTCCGGTTGGCAGCGCGGTTCCGGGAGCGTATGCCGCTCCACACCGAGACAGAGAGCACCCACTGCTGCTTTCTGATGGTTCAGGGAGAGATTGTCTATGCCTGCGAGGACATCGGGCGGCACAACGCCCTGGACAAGGCCGTGGGCTTCGCGCTCCTGAACGGCATCCCCCTGCCGGAATGCGTGGCCTACACCTCCGGGCGCGTGCCCGTAGATATGACGGAAAAAGCTATCGCGGCGGGGCTCCCGGTCTTGGCGTCAAAGGCGACGCCCACGGCGGAATCGGCGGCACTGGCGAAGGAATACGGTCTGACCCTGATCTGCCGGGCCTGGGAGGATCGGTATGAGATGGTCTATCCTCTATAAATAAA
>JAFUVO010000040.1 GCA_017477525.1 Oscillospiraceae bacterium
CGGCCGCCGCGGTTTCCGCCGCGGCGCCGACGGCCCGCCCGCGCTCCCCGGCCAGAAGGGCGGCCTCGGCGTTTTCCGCCAGGTGGATGCCGTGCCAGTATTGGCTGTAATCGCTCATGAGTACGCAGAAGTCCCCGATGGCCACGGTGGAGCCTGGCAGGTACTGGCTCATGAACACCAGCAGGATCGGCTCGTCGGTCCAGACGATGCCCGCGTCGTTGCAGATATCAACGCCGTCGGTGGACAGCCAGCCGTATTTCTGCGCGATGGGGAAACGGCGCTCCCAGAGGCGGAAAAAGTTGTCCGGCATGGCCTCCTTGAGGTAGTACAGCACCTCGGGGTAGCGCTCGGGCGCGTCGTAGAGCAGTTGGAGCGCGCGGAGCATCTGCTCCGGGGTAAAGCTGTTGCGGCGCAGGGCCGCCCGGTCGTAGTCCTCCCCTTCCGGCACGATGTAAGGGAGGATGGCGTCGATGTAGTCGTCATCGGAGCCGAGGTAGCCCTGGAGCTGTTCGCTGGTCCAGTTGGCGGAGAATTGGAGGCTGCTGCGCTGCATGTCCCCGTAGCGCAGGCCGGAGGTGATGATATCATCCATGGTCATCTCGCCACGGTAGACCTGCTCCCCGTAATACATGTTCAGCGGGAGCTTGTACAGGCTCGCGGCGTAGAAATACTCCCCGCCGTTGTAAAAATGCGTTTCCCCGGTGACGGTGTTGTAGTAGGCCAGGCCGATGTACTCCCTGCGGGCAGATTTTTTCGTCAGAAATTCCTCGACGATCTCCTCCCAGCTCCGGTTCAAAAAGCGGGGGTCGTCCGCCGGGACCTCCCGGGGCGGCATCTCCCCGTCCGCCGCGCCCCCGTCGGCCAGGGCCGGGAGGGCCATGGAACACAATATAAGAATGCCCAGAACAAGGCCAGAAATCCTTCGCCAGACCATGCCGCGCTCAACTCCTTCCGAAAAATCCGCGAAACGCCCGGATGACATAATAGCATTATACACGCTTTTCGGCAAAAAGGAAGAGCCAAAACGCCCCTGGAAAAAGAAAGTCGACAAATAACAAAAACGATGTTTTTCGGATGCTTTTTCGATGCAAGAGTTGAATTTTCTGACAATTCAGTAACGATTTGTTTCCCGCCGCGGCACGTTGGAAATAGGGGTATTTCAGCCCTCCCCAGGGGGGAAACGAAAGCGGGAACAGGCCGGACATGCGCTGAAAGAAAAAACTTTTGTTTTCCTCCCCGTGGGGGAGGAAAACAAAAGTAAAAGAATTGTTACGGGGCGATTACCTGTGGGGCACGTTCCAGATGGTGTCGGCGTAGTCGCGGATGGAGCGGTCGGCGGCGAAGATGCCGGAGCGGGCGACGTTGAGCAGGCTCATCCGGTTCCAGCGCTTGGGGTCGAGGTAGGTGTCGCCGGCGCGCTGCTGGGCGGCCTTGTAGCTCTCGAAGTCGGCGAAGAGCATGTACTCGTCGGCCATGCCGCCGTCGCCGGTGATCAGGCGGCGGGTCAGGTCGCCGTAGCCGCCGCTCTCGATGAAGCCCTCGTTGAGCAGCTTGCAGATCCACTTGAGGTCGGGGTTGTTGATATAGTAGTCGTAGGAGTTGTAGCCCCGGGCGCGCAGCTCGGCGGTCTCCCTGGCGTCCAGGCCGAAGAGGAAGATGTTGTCGTCGCCGAGGACCTCGTGCATCTCGACGTTCGCGCCGTCGAGGGTGCCGATGGTCAGGGCACCGTTCATCATGAACTTCATGTTGCCGGTGCCGCTGGCCTCCTTGCCGGCGGTGGAAATCTGCTCGCTGAGCTCGCTGGCGGGCATGAGCTTCTCAGCCAGGGAGACGCGGTAGTTCTCTAAGAAGTAGACCTGCAGGCGGTCGCGGCAGGCGGGGTCGTTCTCGACCATCTTCGACACGTCGTTGATCAGGCGGATGATGCGCTTTGCCACATAGTAGCTGGGCGCGGCCTTGGCCCCGAAGAGGTAGGTCCGCGGCGTGAACTCAAAGTGCGGGTCCTCCTTCATGTGCAGGTAGAGGTAGAGGATGTGCAGCACGTTGAGCAGCTGGCGCTTGTACTCGTGCAGGCGCTTGACCTGGACGTCGAACATCGCGTTGGGATTGAGAAGGATGCCGGACTCCTTCTTGATGTAGTCGGCGAAGCGCTGTTTGTTCTCGGCCTTGATTTTGCCGATCTGTTCCAAGACGCCGGCGTCGTCGGCGAATTTTTCCAGGCCGGCGATTTTGGCCGGGGCCAGCAGGTAGTCGTCACTGCCGGCGCAGTCGCGGATCAGGCTGTCCAGCTTCGGGTTGATCTCGCTGAGCCAGCGGCGGTGATCGATGCCGTTGGTGACGTTCTTGAACTTCTTGGGCGTGCGCTGGTAGGCGTCGGCGAACACGTCGCGCTTGAGGATGTCGGAGTGCAGGGCGCTGACGCCGTTGATGGCGTAGCAGGCGCAGACGCAGAGGTTGGCCATGCGCACCTCGTTGTCCCAGATGATGGCGTTGCGGGCCACGCGGCCCATGTCGCCCTCGAAATATTTTTCCAGCTGGTCCTGGTAGCGGGCCGCGATCTCCCGGATGATGTCCCAGACGCGGGGCAGCAGGCCGATGATGAGCTGCTGGGGCCAGCGCTCCAGCGCCTCGGCCAGGACGGTGTGGTTGGTGTAGGCCACGGAGTGGGTGACGATCTCCCAGGCCTCGTCCCACTCGTAGCCCTCCTCATCCAGAAGGATGCGCATGAGCTCGGGAATCACCAGCGTGGGGTGGGTGTCGTTGATCTGCAGCACGTGCTTCTCGTGGAAGTTGCGCAGGGTGCCGTACTGCTCCCGGTGCTTGCGCACGATGGACTGCACCGTGGCGGAGACAAAGAAGTACTGCTGGCGCAGGCGGAGGGACTTGCCCTCATAGTGGTTGTCGGCGGGATAGAGGACCTTGGCGATGACCTCGGCCTGGGCCTGCTGTTCGACCGCCTTGAGGTAGTCGCCCGAGGAATAGAAGGACATATCCACCGGCGTGGGGCTCTTGGCGTCCCAGAGCCGGAGGGTGTTGGTGTGGTCGGTGCGGAAGCCGGCGATCTCCATGTCGCGGGGGATGGCCAGGACGCTGGTGTAGCCCTTGTGGACCGGGATGTAGCGCCCGTCCTTCTCGTGGTACTCCACATGCCCGCCGAAGCGGACCTCCTCGGCCTCGTCCACCTTGGTGATGAGCCAGGCGTCGCCTATATCCAGCCAGTGGTCCGCCAGCTCCACCTGCTGGCCGTCGACGATCTTCTGCTTGAAGATGCCCAGCTCGTAGCAGATCGAGTAGCCCGTGGCGGGGATCTCGAGGGTCGTCATGCTGTCAAGGTAGCAGGCGGCGAGGCGGCCAAGGCCGCCGTTGCCCAGGCCGGCGTCGGGCTCGGTTTCAAACAGCTCGCCGGGGTCGAAGCCCAAAAACTCAATGGCCTCCTTGAGCTGGGGGAGCACGCCGAGGTTATAGGCGTTCTTCTCCAGGGAACGGCCCATCAGAAATTCCAGGGACAGGTAATGTACCTGGCGTTTCTTTCCCACCTGGGTCAGCCGCTCCGTCGTGCTGCCGTTGGCGGCCATGATGTCGCGCAGGACCATGGCACATGCCTTGAACATGTGCATGGGGTGGGCCTGGTCGACCGTGCGCCCGAAATTCCGCTGAAGCTTTCCGATGATCTGGCGGGCCAGTTCGTCTTTTGTGTACTCTGCCATTGCGCTTCCTCCTCTGCATATATCAACACATATTTTTACGTTCAGCTAAAATGCTCCGCCCGCCTTGGCGGCGCGGGGTGCAAGTATCCCTACCTTATCAGACTTTTCAGGCCGCGTCAATCAAAAAATGAGGATTTTCAAGCCTTCCAGCGTTTTTAACAAATTATTTCAGGCTCTGGGGGCACTTCTCCCCCGCCCGGGGCAGGGGCGCTCCCCCGCGCTCCGGACCCCGCCCCGGGGACAGGCGTCTTGGCGGCCGGCTGTTCGGTATTGTCCGTGACGGTACGGAAAAGCACCGGCGTCAGGGGGCATGTACGGGAGAAGAGGAACCCGCGCCCTGCAAAATCGGGCGCGGGAGCATATTATCTGGTCACAGGTTTATTTGAAAGAAATGTATCAAAAGCCGCGCTGTCAATGACCTTGTGATCCAGATTGTCGTAAACGACAATATTCAGGCCGCGACCGTTTACGGAATACTCCTTGCCGTCCACGCAAACCGACGCATGATTCGACGCCTTGTACCCGCCGCTCTCCAGCGAAAAGGGGGTACCATCGGGCAATATGCCGGAAATGGCGACGCTTTCGCCGGATTCCTCTGCGGTAATTTTTTCATCGATCAGTTCGCCTCCGCTTTCCGCGGCTGCGTAGGAAGCGCGGTATACGCCCGCGGGCGTTTGAATGAATCCCAAATTTCGCAGCTTTTCAATATCCCGTTCGTCCAGCCCGGAGGAAGCCTCGTCCTTTACCGCAATCAGCACGCAGTAGCGCGGGGACGCGACCGACTCCAGATATTTGTGCAGCATCACCCCATGGCTGATTTTATAAGCCTGATATGCCTCATACTGCTGCTCATACCGCGCTTTTTCCCGAAAGCCGCTTTCTTCCCGCCTGTCGGGAATCCCGTAAGCCCGCTCCAGATATTGGCTGAGCCAGACGGTATATTTTTCCGCGCCGTAAACTGTCAGGTGATGACCGCCCTGGTAATCCCCATCCTCCATGCCGATTTCATCAATATATTCTGACGCGTTCAGGTAATCGCAGCCCATCTGCGTGACCAGGTTCTGAATATACCGCTCATATTGCGCCAGGCTGCCGTCATTGGGGGCTTCCACAAACAGGATTTTTCCCCGAAGCCCACGGCATTTTTCCAAAAACAGGTTTAAGTTTTCCAACTGTTCCTCTTTGGGCGCTGCCGGCTCCGCGGCGGCGGACTCCGCGCCCGCCGGGATGCCGGAACCGGATAACGCGCGCATTGAGAATCCCATAAAATCGTACGGCACTGTTTCAAAATCCCTGGCGCCCAGTTGGTTCCACCGGGAATGGAAGAAATAAAGCGGGGAATATTTCATTATTTTTTCTTCTTCCGAATAGTTTTCCAGCATATCGTCCGCCGCGTCCAAGCGGTTTCGGGACCAACGGAGGTTGACCAGCACGCTCTGGACCGCAGCCAGGTCCCCGGATGTGGCGCCCAAAAAACGATGCACATCCACCACGTAAAGCGCGGGGTCTTTTTTGGCCGCTTCCGCCAAAAGATAGGGCATCGCGTCCGCCGGACAGCGCTCCGACGCCAGCAGCTGCGAGGCCAGGCCGGTCTCACGGAAGGCAACGGTCGGATTCCAGTTCCAGCTTGCGCCGCTTGCCCCGATGTAAACTACGTCGACTTCGTTTTTTGAGGCTTTGTAAAAGTCCTGAAACAAAAATTTGTGGTTATCTGTTCCGTTTGATAACACGGAACTGGCATAAAGCAATAAAAGGGCTGTCACAAGGGCAAAAGACATGCAGCGCACGGCATAAATCCACTTTGTTTTTGCGTTCACCACGTTAAAACCTCTCATAAATAAAGGCGGCGGCATCATAACCGGGGCCATACTGTCCGAGAACAACGACAGCGAGCAGCAGACCGATGTACACCGTCCATCTGAATGGCAGATTCTGTCTGGAAATAAGCTCGCGCACACTTCCGTGTTTTTCCTGCAAGGCCGAGATCAGCAGAAGGACAGCCAGGCCCAGCATACTGACCGTGAAGTTTTTCCGGTCCAGTCCAAGGAGATAGAGGGAATCGTCAAAGAAAATCCAGGGGTTATAGGAAAATCCCGCCCTCCATGTCCGAAACACCATGCAAATACTATCCAGCCGGAAGAACATATTCCCCAGCGCCACCAGCGCGAAAACCCGGAGGGACTGGAACAGGTGCCAGCTGAAGCAATCGGTATTGACGCGGAGCAGCGCGGTCATTTTTTTGAACAGGGGTTCCAGCGCCCTGGACAGGACGATGCAGGCCCAGAACCACAGGCCCTGGCCCACAATATACTTCCACGCCCCGCCGTGCCAGAGGCCCATCAGGAGCCAGACGCAGAGCATCCCCAGGTAATTGGGAATCTGCTTCGCCGCCCGTTTCCCCCAGTGGGCGCGGATCCACTTGGTCATGCGCTTCCACAGGCCCGTCCGCAGGACGGGGTAGAGCACAAAATCCCGCATCCAGCCGCCGAGGGTGATATGCCAGCGCTGCCAGAACTCCTGCACGGAGCGCGAGAAGAAGGGCGTCCGGAAATTCTCCGGCAGGCGCAGCCCGTAGCACTCGGAAGCGCCGAGGATGATCTCCATGCAGCCGGAAAAATCCGTGTAGAGCTGGAACATGAACAGCGCGGCGGCCAGCCAGATGTAAAAGCCGGGGTAGGTTTCCGTGTCGCCGTAGATCGTATTCACGACCACCGCCAGCCGCGCGGACACCACCAGCTTCAAAAACAGCCCCCACAGCATCCGCTGAAGGCCGAAGGTGACGGCCTTGTAATCAAAGCGCCGCCCGCCGAACAGGGCCGGGCCGGTCTCCCCATACCGCAGGATGGGGCCGGAGGTCAGGATCGGGAAAAAGCCGATGAACAGCGCGGTTTTTCCGGGATTTTTCTGCGCCTCCGTGTCGCCCCAATAGCAGCCCAGCAGATAAGCCAGCGCGGAAAAGGTGTAGAAGCTGATGCCCATCGGCGCGGCCCACTGCGGCGCGGGAATGGAAAGGCGGAGGATTCGGTTGAGGTTTCCGACCAAAAAGCCGTTATATTTCAGCGCGGCCAGCATCCCCAGGTTGATGGTAAGCCCCAGCGCCAAAGCCGCTTTTTTGTTCAGCCGCGGCCCCCTCCCCCGGGAACAGCGGGCGGCGGCAAAAAACAGGGCGGCGACCCCCGCGCCGAGGAAAACGCGGCCTTTCAGGCCCGGCGCCCAGCGGAGGAGGCAAAAGACCAGAAAAACCACGCTGTGCAGAAACGCCAATCTCCAGTGCCAGCGGGAGGGGATAAGGAAATATAAGGCCAGCACCGCGGCCAGGGAGATCACAACCGGCCTCATGCCGGACAAATCCCCCGGCGCGGCGTTCAGAATCCAGAGCAGGAGCGCCTGCAGCGCCAGGCTGAAAGCGCCGGGGAGAAGCGCCCGGGCGAAGCCGCCCCCCGCTTTCACACCGCGCCTCTCCGGCGCCGCGGATTTGACCGCCTCCCCGTCAAACTGCCGCGCGCAGTACCACGTGGCAAGGATGCTTACAGCCGCATACACGATGGTTCGCGGCTCCGGGGAGGACAGGAAAAAGACCAGGCTGAACAACAGCAGCGCGTACCATTGGAACCGGCGCGGCGCCAGGTAGTACACCGGCAGCGATACCGCGAAAAATACAAAGAACGCGAACGATGTGACAGACATTACTCCGCGCCTTCGCTTTCGCTGGCTTTTGCTTTCTGAAGATCCTTCACAAGATAACCTATATGGTGTACCGGGAAAATCATACCAGCCGTCCGATCAAATTCACCATCTCGCCCACGTTTTTCAGGCCGTGGACGGCTTTCATGTCGAATTTGACGCCGAACTCGTCCTCGGCGGCGGAGAGCAGCGTGATATGGGAGAGGGAGTCCCAGTCCTCGATATCGCCGGCGGTGGTAGCGTCGCTGATGGTGAGCGTTTCGTCGTCAAACACGTCGCGGAACACCTCTGTCAGCTTTTCAAAAATTTCCGTTCTGTTCATCTTTCTGTCTCCTTTTTGTCCCCACAGATTTTGATTACCGTATTTTTCTTCGGGAGGTCCCGGCGGATGTCCAGCTCCCAGACGGTATTTCCGTCCGCGTCCTCCGACAGCTTTTGAAAGCCCTGGGCGGCGTAAAAATCCCGCACCATTCCGTTTTTCGCCGTGGGATAATAATAGCCCCGAAGGGATTCCAGGCCAAGGGCCCGGGCCCGCCTGACCAGCTCGTCCATCATGGCGTATTCCATATCCCGCTTGAGCACCCGGCAGCTCATGAGCCAGAGGATGATGTCCAGACGCCCGCCGATGACCTCCCCCGCCGCGACGGACACGACGCCGTTGTCGCCGAATTTATCGCGGAGCTTCCCGTAGAGCGTGATATACCGCTTATCCCCTGCCATCGCCTCGATTTCCGCCTGGGTGCAGCGCCGGGTGGTCAGGTTGAACTGGTTTGATTTGTTGGTGAGCTGCGCGATGCGGGAGCAGTACATGGGCGCGAAGGGCGCGATCTCCGCCTCCATGTCCAGGGAGCGCAGATATTCGCCGTAATCGCTGAAGGCGGTTTCCGCGCGGGAGCGGGCGGCATTCTGGCGGTACATTTCCGTCCGCGCCGCGTCGTCGGAGGACAGCGCCGTCACCTCGAAATAGCCCATCCGGTCGATGGCGGCGATGTAGTTTTCCGGCTTGTCCCCGATTTCGGGGACCGCCGCCCCCCGGACCTGCTGGCGGATAATTTCCCGCTCGGCGGGGTTGTCGTCCACGAAAACAAAGCTGTCCGGCGTCAGGGAGAGGGTGTGGGCGATATCCGCGAGGTTTTGCGACTTCGGCTCCCAGTTGGCCTTGATCATGATGAAGTCGTCTTCCTTCAGCGTCATGTCCGGCCTGCGCAGGCCGGACAGCGCGTTCTCCGCCTCGTTTTTGCTGACGATGTTCAAAATCACGCCCAGCTGTTTGTGCGCTTTTAAGTATTCCTGGAACTCGCTGTACGCCTGGCCGACCGGCGTTTCCTGCCCGATCTCAAGGTTCTCCGCGCCGTCGTCCCCCACGATGCCGCCCCAAAGGGTGTTGTCCAGGTCCAGGGCGAAGGCTTTTTTGTTCCTGCCGTAGACGGATTTGATAATGTTCGCCACGCTGTGGGCCAGATACGGGACGGCCGGCAGCGCCAGGGCATATTTGTACATGTGCCAGTAAAACGGATCGCTCCACCGGGACAGGCCGTAATATGCCGACAGGTAGTTGATATCGTTGATGTAAAAATTCCCATGGCTCCGGGCCCAGTCCGCGAACAGCAGGTTCAGCCGGGTCACGAAGTTGACGCGGCCATGGATGTCGCTGGCCTCCCGGTTTCCCTGCAGCCGCCAGTAAGGATACTCAAAATTATTCTGGATGATCGGGCAGCCATAGGCCGCTTCCAGACGCCGCCACATCGTTTCAAAATGCGCGCAGGTCTCGTTGAGCAGCGCTTCCACCGCCTCCGGGCCGTCGGCCAGCCCGGGCCAGCGGGGAATATTGCGGATGCCCGTGTGGATATAGATGATATCCGGGCGGAAGGCTTCCAGCGCCGCGTTGGGAAACATGGCGTCCTGCCAGTACTGGGCGTATTCGCTCTCATAAAATTCCGCTCGGATGCCATGGCGCAATAAAAACAACTCCAAAGCATCCCGGATATCGTGGGTGGTGGAGCCCCCGAGGATCGCGATGCGCTTGTCGATAAAATCAATATCCTGTTCCAGCAATGAGCGCCGGAGCTTTTTTCGTTTCGTCAGCAGGGCAAGGTCAAAGGGAAAGCTAAACGGGTCTCCCACGTTATCTGAATCTCCTTTTCCAAAAAAATAGACGGTGATGATGAATCAGCGTGCATATAGTTTATATCAATATAACACTCTAATTGTGAACTGTCAACTCTTTTTGCGTTTTCCCGGAGACTTGCCGAAAAAAATCTCCTATTATCCTGTTATGTGATTGGAGAGTGAGAGCCTATGAGCTTTGGAGAAAGATTGCGCTCCCTGATTGATGAACAGGGCCTGACGCAGAAGGAGCTGGCCGGGAAACTCAACATTGCCCCCTCGACCCTGAGCAGCTACGTCCAGGACGCGCGCGAGCCGGATTTTGCCACGCTGAAAGCTCTGGCGACATTTTTCGGCGTGTCCACGGATTATCTTTTGGAGCACAGCTCGGCAGGGGCTGACAGCCGGACGGAAAATGAACTGCTGCGGATATTCCGCGCCCTGGTTCCCGAGCACCAGGAGCTCTACCTGGAACAGGGCCGCGCCTTTATCCGCGTCAAAGCAAAAAAAGCGGGCGCATCCTCCCATTCCCCTGCGAAGGGCGCGGATAGGGCGGGGTGATTCCAACATAAAAGCCGCCGCCCGCCCCGGAAAAGGGGCGGGCGGCGGTTTTACCCTCAGATATTCGCTTTTGAGGCCTCCAGGGCGGCGATGACGCGGTCGCACCAGGCGTCGAAGTCCGGGTCGGGCTTCTGGCATTCCTCCGGGTGGGCGAGGATGTAGTCCAGCGCCAGCCGGACGCCCCGGTGGAAGGGCACCGCCGTGGCCATGTCCGGCACAGCCCGCTTGAGCTTGGCGTTGTCAAAGACCACGGAAACGGACTTGTCCCCTGTGAGGCTGCCCTCGAAATCATAGCCGTATTTTTTCCCGGCGGCGGCGAGGTAGTCGCTGGCGACGTGGTAGGGCTTCAGCTCCACCCCGAGGGCGTCGGCGATGGCGGCGTAAATCTGGTCCCAGGTCAGCGTTTCGTCGGAGGTGATGTGGAAGGCCTCGCCGATGGCGTGGCGGGAGCCCATGAGGCCGGTGTAGCCGGCGGCGAAGTCCGTGTTGTAGGTCAGGGTCCACAGGCTGCTGCCGTCCCCCTGGATGATCACCGGCTTGCCGTCCAGCATCCGCCGGATGACCTGCCAGAAGCCGTTTTTCCCGTGGACGCCCAGGGGGATATGGCGCCGGTCGTAGGTGTGGCTGGGGCGCACGATGGTCACGGGAAAGCCCTCTTCCCGGTATTTCTCCATCAGGAACGCCTCGCAGGCGATTTTGTCCCGGGAATACTGCCAGTAGGGGTTGGCCAGGCTGGTGCCCTCGGTGATGAGGTAGCCCGCCGCGGGCTTGTGGTAGGCCGAGGCGGAGCTGGTGAAGATATACTGCCGGGTCCTCCCCCGGAACAGCCGCCAGTCCCGCTCCACATCCCCGGGGCGGAAACCGATAAACTCGCACACCGTGTCGAATGTAAGGCCGTCCAGCTTCCGGGCCACATCCGCCTCGTCGCCGATATCCGCGACAATTTGCCGCGCCCCCGCCGGCGCGGGGCGGCTGCCCCGGTTCAGCAGCCAGACCTCCCAGCCCGGGTCCTTCGCCAGCCGCTCCACCACCGCCGCGCTGATGGTCCCGGTCCCGCCGATAAACAGAGCTTTCATTGGTAACATCCTCCTTATGATAATATTTCTCCCCCGCCCGGGGCGGGGGAGAAACGCGCTTCTCAGGCGTCCGACGCGAAGGTGAAGCCGATGCCGGGGAAGTAGCCCAGCGGGTCGACGGTGGTGCCGTTGACGCGGATTTCAAAATGCAGGTGCGCCCCCGTGGCCCAGCCGGTGGCCCCGACATAGCCGATCAAATCCCCCGCCGACACCGTGTCGCCCACGGCCACCACGGGCATGGAGTTCATGTGGGCGTAGAGGCTCGTGGTGCCGTTGGAATGGTAGATCACGCAGTAGTAGCCGTAGGAATCGCTGTACTCGCTGACCTGGACCGTGCCGCCGGCGGCGGCGCTGATGGGGTCGCCGTAACCGGCCCCGATGTCCACGCCCGCGTGGTATTTCGTGGTGCCGAAAATCGGGTGGACCCGGTAGCCGTGCTTGGAGGTGATGAAGGTCGCGCTGCTGGGCCATATGTAGTAGCCGGCGTCTGACGCGACGGGGATGGGCTCAGGGGTCGGCTCCGGCGTGGGGGCGGGCGCGGGGTCCGGCTCCGGGGCCGCGGCTTCGGCGCCGGCCTGGCCCTGCTGTTGCTGCTGCTGTTGCAGCGCCTCTTCCTCCTGCCGCCGCCGTTCCTCTTCCTCCCGGCGCTGGCGCTCTTCCTCCTCCTGGCGCCGCCGCTCCTCCTCGGCGCGGCGCTGGGCCTCCCGCTGGGCGGCCTCGTAGGCCTCCCGGGCGCGGCGCTCGGCCTCCTCCTGCTCCTGCAGGGCCACCACCATCTCGTCAATCCGGGCCTGTATCTCGTCCCGCATGGCGTCCTTCTCTTCCATCGCCATTTCGTAAGTGTCGATGTCGTCCTCCAGCATCAGGATCAGGTTCCCCGCCTGGTCCAGCTGCCGGTTCAGCTCGTCCCGCTCGCCCTGCAGCTCGTCCAGCTTGATCTCCTGCTCCGTCTGGTAGGCTTCCAGCTCCCCCTGCGCCTTCTCCGCCGCCTCCCGGGCGGCCACATATTCCGCCCGCAGGTTCTTGTCGTTGCGCAGGATGTCCGCCACGTCGTTGAAGCGGGCCAGGAAGTCCGTCAGGCTCGTGGCCTGCAGCAGGATCGAGACATAGGTCCAGGTGTTGGATTCCTCCATGGCGCGGACGCGGGTGCGGTAGTGGTCGAACTGGGTGTTCTCGCTCTCCACCGCCGCGGCCACCACCGCGCTCTGGTCCCGGATCAGGCCGTCGTAGAGCTTGACCTGCTCGTCGATGAGTTGGATGTCGCGCCAGTTCAGCTCAATCTGCTGGTCCAGGGCGGCCTTGCGCTGCATGACCGAGGCCCGCTCCGCCTGCAGCGTTTCGATCTGGTCCCGGATGTCCGACTGCTGGGCTTTGATCGAATCCCGCTCCCGTTCCAGGGCGTCGATCTCCGACTGCGTCACGGCGTAGGCCGGGACGATCATCGCCACGATGCCAAAGAGCATCAGCGCGGCGAGCAGGATGCAGATCACACGGATGGTTTTTTTCGACATACGAACTCCTTACCGGCGCGATAGCGCGCCCTGTGTTATCCTTCTCCCCCTGGCGGAAAAAAGGCGGTAAACGCGGTTATCCTCCCCCCTGCGGGGGGAGGAAAAAATTTCTCTGCCCTCCCCCCCACGGGGGGAGAGGGACATATCATCACACCTTCAGATAATTCCGGATCGCGATGTTGCTGCCGAAGGTGCCGACCACGAGGCCGATGCCCAGGAAGATGCCCAGGATGCCGTAGCGCAGGGTGTCGAAGGGGATGACCAGCACCAGGCGGGACAGGGAGCCGGCGGTCACATGGCGGACCACGAAATCGTAGATGACCCACTGCAGGCCGAAGGCAACGGCCCCGCCGATCAGGCCCAGGAGCAGGCCCTCGATCACGAAGGGGCAGCGGATGAAGAAGTTGCTGGCCCCCACCATCTTCATGATGGCGATCTCCTCCCGGCGGCTGAAGGTGGCCAGCTTGATGGTGTTCTGCATGATGAACACGCTGACCACGAAGAGCACGGCGATCAAGATCACGGACACGATGCTGACCACGTTTCGGATGGTGATGAAGCCCTGGCTCAGCTCCAGCGAGGCGCTGACGTCCGCGATGCCCTCCACCGCCTGTATCTCCTTCTGGGTCGCGCCCATCAGGGAGAGGTCGTCCAGATAGAGGACGTAGCGGTTGCGGAACCAGGAGGGGGTGACCTCCTGGAACATCTCGTCGTCGTCATAGTCGGAGATGAAGTTCTGCATGGCCTGTTCCCGGGTGACGAACTCCACGGAGCTGATGTTGTCCAGGGCGCGCAGGCGGGGGTAGAGGGCGCGGGCCTCCTCCTCGGGGAGGCTGTCCTCCACGAAGGCGAGGATCTCGTTCTGGGATTCCAGGCTGTCAATGTTGTAGTCTATGTTGAAGGCCAGGAGGGCGAAGTTGCCCATAATCAGAAGGCAGGCGACGATGACCAGGATGCAGGCGAAGGACATGAAGCCGTGGGTGAAGATGCTCGTGACGCCTTCCTTGAGCAGATAACCGAACTGTCTCATTTTCCGTAATACCCACCCATCTCGTCGCTGACGATCGTGCCGCCCTCCAGGGTGATGACCCGTTTGGAGAAGGCGTTGACCAGCTCTTTTTCATGGGTGACGACCAAGATGGTCGTCCCCAGGTCGTTGATTTTCTGCAGCAGCAGCATGATTTCAAGGCTCCGGGCGGGGTCGAGGTTGCCGGTGGGCTCGTCGGCGATGATGAGGTTCGGGGAGTTCACCAGCGCCCTGGCCACGGCCACGCGCTGCTGCTCGCCGCCGCTGAGCTGCTGGGGGAAGCGCTTTTCCCTGCCGTCCAGCCCCACCAGCTTGAGCACATAGGGGACGCGCTCGCGAATCTCGCGGCCCGAGGCCCCGATGACGTGCATGGCGAAGGCCACGTTCTCATAGACGGTCTTGTTGTCGATGAGCCGGAAGTCCTGGAAGATGACCCCCAGGGTCCGGCGCAGGGCCGGGAGCCTCCGGCGGCGGAAGCGGCTCAGGTCGAAGCCGTTGACCTCGATCTCCCCGCTGTCGGGGGCCACCTCCCCGGTCAGAAGCTTGATGATGGTGGTCTTTCCGCTGCCGCTGGGGCCGACGAGGAACACGAACTCCCCGTCCCGGATCTCCAGGTTCAGGCCGCTGGCGGCCTGGGCCCCGCTGGCCCTGTAGGTCATGGATACGTTGTTGAGTAAAACCATAGGCGCTCCCTTTTCCGCGTCCCGCGGCGCGGGGGGCGCGGCGGGCTAAATTCTCTGCCTGGGCTGGCTGGAGAGGTATTTCTTGACCATCAGCGCCACCTTGAAGATGATGGCGTGGTCGAACTCCCGCAGGTCCAGGCCCGTGAGCTTCTTGATTTTTTCCAGCCGGTAGACCAGGGTGTTCCGGTGGACAAAGAGCTTCCGGCTCGTCTCGGACACGTTGAGGTTGTTCTCAAAGAACTTGTCGATGGTGAACAGCGTCTCCTGGTCCAGGGATTCGATGGGGCTCTTATTAAAAACCTCGCTGAGGAACATCTCGCAGAGCGTGGTGGGCAGCTGGTAGATGATGCGGCCCAGCCCGAGGTTTTCGTAATGTATGATGCTCTTGCTGTCGTCGAAGACCTTGCCCACCTCGATGGCGACCTGGGCCTCCTTGTAGCGCTCGGCCAGCTCCCGCAGGTGGCGGGCGGTGGTGCCGATGCCGATGACGGTCCTCGCGCCCACATCCCGGAGCATGGCCTGCTCGATGTTCTGGGCGATGGCGTACAGGTCCTCCGTTTCAAAGGGCTGGTCCATCTCCTTGATGAGCACCAGGTCGGATTCGGAGATGCTGAGCACAAAGTCCTTCTGCCGGTCGGGGAACAGCCCCTGCAGCACCTCGATGGCCGCCACGTCCGCGTGATCCGCCTGGCGCACCAGGAACACCACCCGCGCCACGTCGGCGGGGAAATGCAGCTCCTTGGCGCGGACGTAGACGTCCCCCGGCAGGATGTTGTCGGAGATGATGTTTTTGATAAAGGTGGCCTTGTCGTGCTTTTCGTCGTAGCTGTTCTTGGCCTCGGCCATGGCGACGGAGGCGAAGATGGCGATGCTGCGGGCCGTGCTGTCGTGGCCGCTGACGAACAGGGCGTACTCAAACTGGCTGTCCAGTCCGCCGATCAGGCGGAAGGTCCGCTCCGAGGTGGTGAAAATCTGCTCCTGCAGCTCCCCGGCGATGTCGCGGACCTCGTCCAGGTAGGAGCCGATCATCGCCAGCTCGCTGCAGGCCACGACAAAGCCCTGGTTGTCCACGACGCCGAGGGTGCGTTCCGTGGCGTCCTTGAGCTGGAGTATGACGCTCTGAAAGATTCTGCTGGACATAGTAGTATCCCCCTTCATCATTTTTGCATCATACGGACGGGTTTTCCCCCCGCATGGCGGCGCTCCCGCTTTTGTATAATTTTTATGAACCCCATCATACAGCATTATTCTGAAATTGGCAAGCCTTTTTTCCGATTTTTTTTGCGCTTTGCCATTTTCTTTTGTGAAATTACCGGAAACAGGCGGCGAATTTTTTGCATCTTGACGGCTTGACAGAAAAATGACGGAAGAATTTCAGAAAACCCTTCCGTCATTTTCACAAGAGCGCCAGCTCCGCCGGGTCCAGCTCCCGCCACTGCCCCGGGGCGAGGGCGGCATCCAGGGCCAGGGGGCCGACGGCCTCCCGGTGGAGGCGCAGCACCGGGCAGCCCCGGGCGGCGAGCATCCGCTTGACCTGGTGGTATTTCCCCTCGTACACCGTGACGAGGGCGGAGCCGGGGCCGGCCAGCTCCAGCTCCGCCGGGAGGCAGCGCGTCCCGTCCCCCAGGACCAGCCCCTCCCGGAAGGCGGAGACATCCTCCTGCGTCAAAACGCCCTCCACCTCGGCCCGGTAGCGCTTGGGGACGCGGTGCTTCGGGGAGGTCAGGCGGTGGGCCAGGGCCCCGTCGCTGGTCAGCAGCAGCAGGCCGGTGACGTCCTTGTCCAGCCGCCCCACGGGGCGCAGGCCCAGCCGCCGCAGCTCCGGCGGCAGCAGGTCCAGCACCGTGGGCTGGTTTTCGTCCTCCGTGGCGGAGAGGACCCCGGCGGGCTTGTGGAGCATGAAGCAGCGCGTCCCCCCGGCCCGGAGGGGCTGTCCGTCCACCAGCAGCGCCTCCCGTTCCGGGTCGCAGCGCTCGTCCCCCCGGGCGACCAGCCGCCCCCCGGCGCTGACCCGCCCGGCGCGGACCAGCGCCTTTGCCTCAGAGCGCGTCCAGCGCCCGCTGTCCGCGAGCAGTTTGTCAATTCTGGCGGTCATAAGCCTCCCTCCCCCCGCATAGGCTTGTGCCGAAGGGGTGAACTGAAATGTTGATTTACACGGTAAAATTCGACAAACGGAAAGCGGCCTTCGCCGTGGTCATGGCGGCGCTGGTCATCATCGGCGTCATCCTCCTGGTGGGGGCCTTCCAGAAGCGGGGCGGGGCCGCCGCCGCGGGGGAAACGGCGGGCGGCGCCCGGAGCGCCTCGGTGCGCAGCGAGAAGGCCCGGGTGGCCTACCTCATGGAGCAGGGCTGGCAGGTGGAGAGCCCGCCGGAGAGCGAGGGCACCGTGGTGATCCCCCGCAGCTTCTCCCCCGTGTTCGAGGACTACAACGAGCTGCAAAAGCGCCAGGGCTTCGACCTCAGCCAGTACTGCGGCATGGAGGTGGGCATGTACACCTACCGGGTCAAAAACCCCGAATACGCCGGGGACGAGGTGCTGGCGGTGCTCTACGTCCTCAACAACCGCGTCATCGGCGGCGACGTCCACTCCACCGCCCTGGACGGGTTCATGGTGGGGGTGGCGCGGTAGCGCCCCCCTCCCCCGCCCCCGCCCTCGCGGGGGGCAGCTTACACGACTGAATCGCGGGGGAGGCGGTTTTTCAGGGCTTCGAGGACCTCGTAGCGCTCCATTTGGAGGGTTTTCTTCATCGCCAGGGCCTCTTCGATGGGGGTTTCCACGAGCCCGCCCTCGCGGGTGCCGATGATGACGTTGCTGCGGCCCTCGCTCAGGGCCTTGACGGCGGCGTAGCCCATGCGGCTGGCGGTTTCGCGGTCGCGGGCCGAGGGGGCGCCGCCGCGCTGGATGTGGCCCAGGACCGTGACGCGGGCGTCCAGGCCCAGCTCCTTTTTGAGGCGGTCGGCCAGGAAGAAGCCCTTTCCGGCCCCCTCCGCCAGGACGATCATGAAATGGGTGTTCCCCGTGAGGCGGGCGTTCTGTATGGGCCTGACCACGTCGCGCTCAAAATCCAGCTCCACCTCGGGGACCAGCACCGCCGTGGCCCCCACGGAGATGCCCACGTACAGCGCCAGGAAGCCCGCGTCGCGGCCCATGACCTCCACGACGGAGCAGCGCTCGTGGGACTGCATGGTGTCCCGCAGCTTGTCGATGCTCTGGATGCAGGTGTTGCAGGCGGTGTCGAAGCCGATGGTGTAGTTGGAGCAGCCGATGTCGTTGTCGATGGTGGCGGGGATGCCCACCACCTGGACGCCCATGCGGGAGATTTCCAGCGCGCCCCGGAAGGTGCCGTCCCCGCCGATGGCCACGACCGCGTCGATGCCCAGCAGCTTGCAGGTGTTGACTGCCTTCTCCCGGCCCTCCACGGTCATAAATTCCTCGCTGCGGGCGGTGTAGAGGATCGTGCCGCCCCGGGAGAGGATGTGGCTGACCTCGCTGCCGGTCATGAGCTTGAAGTCGCTGTTGATCAGCCCGCTCCAGCCCCGGCGGATGCCGATGCACTGCATCCCGTAGGTGATGGCGCTGCGCACCACCGCGCGCACCGCCGCGTTCATGCCGGGGGCGTCCCCCCCGCTGGTCAGGATGCCGATTCTGCGGATTTCCTTTGCCATGTCTCTTTCCTCCTACATTATAATAAAACGCTCGTCACTGTGAAATACGCCCCCCTCCCCCGAGGGGGGGCTGTCCATACAGTTTACCACCCCGCGCCGGGGATTTCAATCCTATTTTTCGCGTATTACACAGACACGCCCCGCGCCAAAGCCCGCCCCGCGAAGCGGGGAGGGTGGCGTGAGCAAAGCGAGCGCCGGGAGGGGTCCGCAGCGGCTCCCCTGCCGGAACATCATGTCAATACAGAAAATTCTTGTAATTTTCTGTCACATTTGCCGATAGACAGACGGGGCAAAGTCCGGTATAATACGCACTTGTACGCACCGCGTGATAAAGCCGCCTCCGGCGGGAGGCGGAGAAGACTACATATGAGGGAGAGAGCGAGTTATGAAGGATATCCGCCAGACCATGTACGAGGAAGCCGTGCAGCTGCTGATGGCCAACGGGTTCAAGGAGACCACCGCCCGCGAGAAGCTCAACTACGCCCTGCCGGGGGAGATCGTGTCCCACGCCAGGCCCATCGAGCTGGCGATTTCCGCCGACGGGAAGGAAGTGGGCGTCGTGGTGGACCGCCATTTCCGCGCCTGCCAGGACCCCGGCTGCCACGGGGTGCGGATGCGCATCCACTGGGCCGACGGGGACACCTCCTATCCCTGCTCCTCCAAGCTGGACTTCCCCACGCCGTTCCTCTGCAAGGTGTCATAAAGTTTTTCATATGAAAACGCCTCCCCCGGACGGGGGAGGTTTTTTCAACGCCGCCCTCCCCCGGTGTAGACGGCCCCCGCTGGGAGAAAGGGGGCGCCTACACGTCTACAGAGGGCGCCATAAGAAAAACCGCCACTCGGGCAAGTGACGGTTTTTCGGGCTGAATAACAGCCCAATTTAAACTATCTCACAAAGCCAGCCGCTTGTTGCGGCGTCTTCTGTCTTTTATTATACCCATCCAAGCGGAAAAGTCAAGGGGCAATCCCGCCTCAGACCACGGTGATTTTCTGGATCAGGAAGCCGCGGCAGACCTGTTCCCCCCTGCGGACGGAGACGCCGGTTTTGAGGTAGTAGCCCTTCTCCACCAGCATCTCCCGGACGCCGTCCAGGGCGGATTTGGGGCTCTCGCCGCCGAAGATACCCTCCCCGTGGGCGCTGCGAAATTCCTCATAGGTAAAGCGCAGCGGCGTCTGGATGCCCTGGGCGGCTTTCATCAGGGCGGAGGCCAGGGGCAGGTTGGCCCTGGCGGCTTTCAGTTCCCGCAGCTGGCCCGCCACCGCCCCCGGGGTGGACTTCCGCCGGGCGGCGGCTTCGAGGGTCTGCCTCGTGATCTCCGAAAAGCCGTCCCACGCGATGCCGCCCCCGGTGATTTTGTAGCGGACGCTCCTGCCGTAGGGGGCGTAGTTGCTCTTGGTGTGGACCATGATGCGCGCGGCCCTGTCCTCCTCGTCAAAGATGACCCGGAAGGCCGAGCGGGAGGCGTTGATCAAATCCGTGCTGCCCGTGGCGGCGTTGTTGGCGTTTTCGCCCTGGGCCCGCTTGTTGACGTGGGAGATCAGAATCATGGCGCACTGGCAGCGCTTGGCCAGGCCGGAGAGCTTCTGGAACAGGGGGCGCACGGCGTTGGCCCGGCTGATGTCGACCTTCCCCCCGATGAAGGCGTGCCAGGGGTCCACGATCACCAGCGCGGGGCGGCGGGACAGCACCGTCCCCGCGAACTCGTCGAAGCCCTCGGCGATGTTGACGCCGAGGGAATCGCCCCGGTCGAGGATGAACACCCGTTCCAGGTCCGCGCCGGAGGCGGCGAGGCGTTTTTTGAGCATCTCCCCGCTGTCCTCGGCGGAGATGTAGAGCACGCTGCGCCCTCCCCCGGGCTCCGCGCCGCCGGGGAGGGCTTTCCCGTTGCTGATGCTGGCGGCGATGCCGCAGCACAGCAGGGTCTTCCCCGTGCCGCCCTCCGCCATCATGACGCTGTAATCCCCGATGGGCAGGTAGGGCTCCCAGAGGAAGCGGGTGTCGTCCTCCCCGAACTCCGCCGCCGTGCGCGCCACCCTGTGCCGCGGCTCCCACTCCGGCGCGTCCATGTACATCTGCGTAATGATTTTTACCGTGTCCTCCAGCCCGCAGCGCTGGAGGGTCAGGGTAAAGCTTTCCTCCCGTTCCAGCATGTAGACCTTGTCCGCGACGCCGTACAGCGCCCGGGCCGCCGCCTCCTCGCCGGTGAGGATGTAGACGCTCTTGCCCCGCAAAAGCTCCGTGTCCTCCGCGCTCCACTCCGCCACTGCCGGGAAGCCCAGCCCCGTCAAGGTGTCCGCGTCCTCCCGGTTGCAGGCGATGAACGCGATTTCATAGAGCGCCCCGGGGACATAGGGCCCGCCCCTCCTGTTGTTTTCACGCTGCGCCATAGCGCTCCCTCCTTTGGTAATCGTCGAATGTCCGCCCCCTCCCCCGCCTGGGCGGGGCTTGGGCGGTTCTGATGCTTTCAGACTACCATCGGAAAAGCGCGATTTCGCCCCCGTTTCTGCAATTTGTATGCCTGTAGGCGCGTAGACGCCCCCTTTCCCCCAGCGAAAGGGCGTCTACA
>JAFUVO010000041.1 GCA_017477525.1 Oscillospiraceae bacterium
CGGCGGGGGCGGGCGCGGCCTCCGGCGCGGCTGTGGCGGCGGGGACGGGCCCCCGCTGGACACAGCCGGCCAGCAGCAGCGCGGCGAGGACGGCGCCTATCAGCTGTTTTTGCATTTGTTCCATCATCCTTATTTACAAATCCGGGAAAGGGCATTATAATAAAAAGCGCACATACGCGCGAAAGCTATTTTTTGCCAGACAGCGTTATTATACTGTCTGCGACAGAAAAAGACAAGAAGAAAATCATCCGCTTGCCTTTTCCTTTTAGTCGATTGCAAAACTGCGTTTCACAATCGAGGTTACGCAAGAAGCTGTTTTTTCATTCTTTCGTTTACAGTATGCCATGGGAGGGAGAAATTTATGAGCCAGCGCCAGATCGATCCCCGCCTCGTCAGCGTCGTGCTGCCCTCTTTGAACCCGTCGGACAAGTTCGACGCTGTGGTGGACGGGCTGGTCGCGGCGGGCTTTACCGATATCGTGATCGTGGACGACGGCAGCCGGGAGGCGAACAAAATCCATTTTGAACGCGCGGCGGCTCACCCGGAGGTCACGGTGCTGACCCACGAGGTCAACCGCGGAAAGGGCGCGGGGCTCAAAACCGCCTTCGCCTGGATCATCGAACACCGCCCGGACAGCCCCGGGGCCGTCACCATCGACGGCGACGGGCAGCATCTGGTGGGGGACATCCTGCGCTGCGCGGAGGCCATGACGGAGGAGGACGCCATCGTCATGGGCTGCCGGGATTTCAGCCTGGACCATGTGCCGCCCCGGAGCCGCATGGGCAACCGGATCACCTCGACAGTGTTCCGCCTGTTCTGCGGCATCCGCCTCAGCGACACCCAGACCGGCCTGCGGGCGATTCCGGCGGCGCTGCTGCCCCGGATGCTCACGGTGCGCGGCGAGCGCTTCGAATATGAGACAAACATGCTCCTGGAGCTGACGCGCCAGGGCGTAAAGCTCCGGGAGGTGCCGATTGAGACGGTCTATGAGGACGGCAACAGCGAAAGCCACTTCCGCCCTGTGGTGGATTCGCTGAAAATCTACAAATTCATCATCCTCTACGCCCTGGCCTCCCTGGCCGGCTCCCTGGCGGACCTGCTGGCCTTCTACGTGTTCCGCCGCCTGCTGGAGGGCGCGGTGGCGGACGGCACGGCGGTGCTGCTGGCCACCGCCATCGCCCGGGCCATCTCCTCCTTCCTGAACTTCAACCTCAACCGGGAGGTGGTGTTCCACGGACAGGACAGCTACGGGAAGACCATGCTCCGCTACTACTGCCTCGCCGTGCCCCAGATGCTGCTCTCCGCCGGGCTGGTGGCCCTCCTGAGCCGCCTGGCCGGCACCGGGGCCGGCATCCTCACCACCTGTATCAAGTTCGTCGTGGACGTGCTGCTGTTTTTCATCAGCTTTCGGATTCAGCAGACCTGGGTGTTTAAAGGGAGAAAATAATCGCCGGGGCCGCGCCGGTACAAAACAGGAAAAGGCAGCGTACAATTTGCAGAAAGATCGGGAGGAGAGAGGATGACCGCAAGGCAGTATGAAACATTGGAGCTCCGCTTCGAGGGGCCGGAACCGGAGGGCTCCTGCGTCGCGACAGACCTGCGCGCCGTGTTTTCGCATGGGGGGGAGGCTCGAACCGTCAAGGGCTTCTACGCCGGGAACGGGGAGTACCGGCTTCGGTTTTTGCCGGAGAAGAGCGGAGATTATACCTACCGCGTGACTGGGGAGGCGCTGCCGGAGCCGGTAGAGGGGGCGGTGGAGGTGTTGCCCGCGGACAGCGGGCGCCACGGGCCGGTGCGCCCTGACGGAACCCATCTGCGCTGCGCGGACGGAACATGGTTCCATTCCTTTGGCACCACGGTCTACGGGCTGGCCCACCAGACCCGGGCGCTGATTGACGAGACGATGGATTCGCTCGCGGCGTCGCCCTTCAACAAGGTGCGGATGTGCCTGTTTCCCAAGCACTATAATTACAATTTCAACGAGCCGGAAAGCTACCCCTTCCTGCCGGCTGCGGGGGCGGCAAAAAGAGACTTTCCGCCGGAGGAAACCCCGGTTTACCCCCATTTCTCTGAAAAGCGGGACGATTACTGGGACGTACACCATCCCGACTACGCCTTCTGGGACCGCTTTGAGGCACGGATGCGCCAGCTTCAGGATATGGGGCTGCAGATCGACCTGATTCTGTTCCACCCTTACGACCGCTGGGGTTTTGCCAACCTGTCCCCGGACGATAACCTGACCTATCTGGACTACCTGCTGCGGCGCTTCGCCGCCTTTCCCAACGTCTGGTGGAGCCTCGCCAACGAGTATGATCTCTGCTTCAACAAGACGATGGAGGACTGGTGCGCCATTGAAGCCTTTGTGGCGGAAAACGACCCGTACCACCACATGCTGGGCAACCACAACTGCTTCCAGATGTGGGACGCGGGGCGCGGAAACATCACCCATATCTCATGGCAGACAAAACAGCCCTACCGCGTCGCGGAGCTGATGCGGCGCTTCGGAAAGCCTGTGCTGATCGACGAGTGCCGCTATGAGGGGACGCTCCCGGAATTTTGGGGGAACCTTTCGGGACAGGATATGGCCCGCGCCTTCTGGCGGGCCACCGTTCAGGGCGGCTACTGCACCCACGGCGAGACCTTCCTTCCGGGAACGGAGATGGGAGACAAGGCCACCGGGACCGGAGAACCGGAGGTGGTCTGGTGGGCCAAGGGCGGGCGGCTGAACGGAACAAGCCCCGCGCGGATCGCGTTCCTGCGCCAGGTGGTCGGGGAATTGCCGGGGCCTTTGGAGCCCTTGGACGGCATGACGAGCGTTTTGCTCGGCAAGAGCGACCCGGAAGCGCGGGAAGTCACGGACACTGCGCCCGGTCCGCTCCGGGATTTCTTCCATGCGGTTCTGCGGATGGACCGGAGGGAACGGGACCACTTCATTGCCGCGGAGTATGAATATGCCGGCCACTGCGGCGAGGACGCTTTTCTGTACTATAAGGACGACCAGTGCTGCGCCTGCGCGGATCTCCAACTGCCGGAGGGACACGGCTACCGGGTGGAGGTGCTGGACACCTGGGAGATGGCGCGCAAGACCGTTCTGCGCGGCGCAAGGGGAAATGTGCGCGTTGATTTGCCGGGGAAACCCTACATGGCCGTGCTGGCTGTGCGCGAGGAATCATAAAAACCAAAAAGCGCCCCGCTCCGGTTGGAGCGGGGCGCTTTGCTGGAAAAGGGAAAATACAGGCCCTTAATTTATCGTATTCAAATTCTCCTCGAACAGCCGCCGCAGGCGCTGGGCCAGGAGGGCGTGTTCGGGGGCGGAGAGGGAGGGGTCGCGGGCGAGGGTGTTCCGGGCGGCCTCCTGGGCCTCGCGCAGCAGTTCCATGTCGCCGCCCAGGCCGGCGATGTGCATCTCCGGCAGGCCGTGCTGCCGCGCGCCAAAAAAGTCGCCGGGGCCGCGAAGGCGCAGATCCTCTTCGCTGATGCGGAAGCCGTCGCTGGTGGCGCAGAGCACCTTCAGCCGGGCCAGGGAATCGGGGCTTTTGGAGTCGCTGACCAGGATGCACCAGCTCTTGTGGCTCCCGCGCCCCACCCTGCCCCGGAGCTGGTGGAGCTGGCTCAGGCCAAAGCGCTCCGCGTTTTCGACCACCATCAGCGCCGCGTTGGGCACATCAACGCCCACCTCGATCACGGTGGTGCTGACCAGAATGTCGAGCTCCCCGGCCACGACCTCGGCCATGACCGCCTCCTTTTCCTTTGGTTTCATCTTTCCGTGGACGCAGCCCACGCGAAGCTTCGGAAAGCTTTTTTGCAGCGCTGCGGCGTGTTCCTCCGCGCTTTTGAGCCGCGGCTGGGCTTCCGGTTCCGTTTCCTCGTTTTCTTCCACCATGGGGCAGACGACGAACACCTGCCGCCCCTCCGCGGCCAGCTTTTCAATAAAGCCGTTGAGGCGGGCGCGGTAGCTGCTATCCACCAGAAAGGTCCCCACCTTCTGCCGGCCCGGCGGCAGCTCGTCGATCACGGACACGTCCAGCTCGCCGTAGATCATCAGCGCCAGGGTGCGGGGGATGGGGGTGGCGGACATGACCAGCACATGGGGGGCGTCCCCGGCCTTGGCGCTGAGGGCGCCGCGCTGCTGGACGCCGAAGCGGTGCTGCTCGTCCGTGACCGCCAGGGCCAGGTCCGAGAAAGCCACGTCCCCGGTCAAAAGCGCGTGGGTCCCGACGGCCACGCCGGCCTCCCCCGCCGCCAGGGCGGCTTTGGTTTCGCGCTTCTCCTTCGCGCCCATGGAGCCGGTCAGCCGCTCCACCCGGAGGGAGAAGGGTTCGAGGAAGCCCCGCAGGGTGGCGAGGTGCTGTTCCGCGAGGATCTCCGTCGGGGCCATAAACGCCGCCTGGCGTCCGGCGCGGCAGACCGCCCAGATGCAGGCCGCCGCCACGAGGGTCTTGCCGCTGCCCACGTCCCCCTGGACCAGCCGGTTCATCGGGGTCTGCCCCGCCATGTCCGCCAGCGCCTCCGCCACGGCCCGGCGCTGGGCCGGCGTGGGGGAAAAGGGCAGGGCGGCATAAAATTCCTCCGGGTCCGCCGGGGGGATCGGCGTCCCGCTCCGGCTCCGCCGTCCGGCCCGCAGCCGCCCCAGGGCGCATTGGAGGACATACAACTCTTCAAAAATCAGGCGCTTCCGCGCCAGGTCCAGCATGCCGGTATCGGCCGGAAAATGGATGTTCTCATAGGCGAAGCGGGCCTGGCACAGGCCGTATTCCGCCTGTACCGCCGTGGGAAGCGCGTCGGGCACCCCGTCCCCGGCGCGGTCCAGGGCGGCGCGGACACAGTTCATCATCACGCGGTTGCTGACGCCGGCGGTCAGGGCGTAGCGGGGCAGGATGCGCCCCGTCCGCGCGCCCTCCTGTGACTCCGGCTCAAAGTCGGGGTTCGTCATGGTCCTGCACCTGGGGGGGCCGCTGAGGCGTCCATAGAAAATGTAGCTCTCCCCCGCGTGAATCCGGTCTTTGATGTAGACCTGGTTGAACCAGGTGATATCGACGCTGCCGCTGTCGTCCACCGCCCGGAGCTTGACCAGCTGCATCCCCCGGCGCACATTGCTCAGCCGGGGTTCCGAGGCCGCCAGGGCGCGGACGCACACCGGCTCGTTCTCCGGCGCGGCGGAAATGGGGCAAAAGCTTGTCCGATCCTCATAGCCCCGGGGAAAATGCTCCAACAGATCCCCGAGGCGAACAATCCCCAGCTTCCCCAGGGCTTTCGCCCGCGCCTCCCCGACGCCCTTGAGGTAGCGCACCTCCAAATCAAGCTCTGACATGCTGCCTCCCCTTTGGCCCCGGCGGGGCAAATGTAAAATTTCTGTATTCCTCTTGCGTTTTGTTCCGCGTGGTATTATAATCATTCATCATGAGATCAGCAAGCCTTAGCAGGTTTTTAGCGTACCGCCAAAGGGGGCGTCAGGATGCCGAAAGACGCATATGAAGGCTCGGGACAGGCCGGGGCGCAGCGGCCGGACCCCGGCATGGAAGCGCCCGCCGCCGCGTATATCGCTCCTGAGGACGACGCGGATTACGAGGCCCTGTTTATGCGCGACGCCATGCGGCAGGCCCGCGACATCGAACTGGGCGCCCTGGCCGCGATGGCCCTGATCCGCAGCAACGACCGCCGCGGCGGCCGGCGGATGCTGATGAGCATGGAGAGCGAATCCTCCATCAGCCCCAGCGTCATCAACAGCGAGCTGCTCAACGGGGAAGGCTCCCCACAGGACAAAAAATAACCATCCTTGTAACCGTTCGGAACCCAGCGGGCTCCGAACGGTTATTTTTTATCCGTTTTGCGCCCAGGCGATGGCGCAGCCCAGGGCGCGGCCCCAGCCCTTCAGGCGCTCGATGCGCTCCTCTTCCGGGATGGACGGCTCGAAGCGCCGGCCCGCGCGGCGGTTTTCCAATAATTGTAGCCGGCCTTTCCAGAATCCGACGGCGAGGCCCGCCAGAGAAGCCGCCCCAAGGGCGGTTGTCTCGATGTTCTCCGGGCGCTCAATGGCCGCGCCGCTGATGTCGGCCTGGAACTGCATTAAGAAGTCGTTGGCGCTGGCCCCGCCGTCCACCCGGAGGGAGCGCAGGGGCAGGCCGCTGGCTTTTTTCATCGCGGCCAGCAGGTCGTTGGTCTGGTAGGCCAGGGACTCGACGGTGGCGCGGACAAACTGCGCCCGGCTGCTGCCCCGGGTCAGGCCCACGACGGTGCCCCGGGCGTAGGGCTCCCAGAAGGGCGCGCCCATGCCGGAGAAGGCCGGGACCACGTAAATCCCCCCGGCATCCGGGACGCTCCGGCAGATCTCCTGCGTGGCGGCGGCGCTGTCGATGAGGCGCAGCTCGTCCCGCAGCCACTGGATCGCGGCCCCGGCGATGAACACGCTGCCCTCTAAGGCGTACTGTACCGGCCCGCCGGTTCCGGCGGCGATGGTGGTGAGCAGGCCCTGGCGGGACTCCACCGCCTCCGTGCCGGTGTTCATCAGCATAAAGCCGCCGGTGCCGTAGGTGTTTTTGACCTCGCCCGGGGCAAAGCAGCACTGTCCGAACAGCGCCGCCTGCTGGTCGCCCGCCGCCCCGGCGATGGGGATCTCTCCCCCCAGCAGTCCTGTGGTCCCGAACACATGGCCGGAGGGGTACACCTCCGGCAGCATGGAGCGGGGGATGTTGAAATAATCCAGCAGCGTGTCGTCCCAGCGCAGGCTGTGGATGTTATAGAGCATCGTGCGGGAGGCGTTGGTGTAATCCGTGGCGTGGACCGCGCCGCCGGTGAGCTTCCAGATCAGGAAGCTGTCGACGGTACCGAAGCGCAGCTCCCCCCGCTCCGCCCGGGCCCGGACGCCGGGGACCTCGTCCAAAATCCAGGCCAGCTTGCTGGCGGAGAAATAGGCGTCGGGCACCAGGCCGGTGGCGGCCCGGACGTGCTCCGCCAGGCCGTCGGCCCGGAGGCGTTCGATGCGCTCCGCCGTCCGGCGGCACTGCCAGACAATGGCGTTGCAGACCGGCTCGCCGGTGGCGGCGTCCCAGACGAGGGTGGTCTCCCGCTGGTTGGTGATGCCGATGGCGGCGATCTGCTCCGCCCCCGCGCCGAGGGAGGCGGCGGCTTCCAGGGCCGCCTGCTTCTGGCTTTCCCAGATCTCCGCCGGGTCGTGCTCCACCCAGCCGGGGCGGGGGTAGATTTGGGGAAATTCCCGCTGCGCCGCGGCCCGGATGGCCCCGCCGCGGTCGAACAGGATGCAGCGCGAGGACGTGGTCCCCTGGTCCAGCGCGAGAATATAAGGCTTTGTCTCCATGCTCCGGCGCCTCCATAGTGTTTCTGATTTTTGACGGTTTCGTCATGGACATTTGCCTCCCCCGAAGGGGGAGGCAAACGCAAAAAAGCAATTCCATTATAAATAGCGCTTCGGGAAAATGCAAGCGGTATTTGCGCCGCATTTTTTTCTGGACAAGGGTGCTGCCATATGATAAACTCGGATATGATATATATACAAAAAGGAGGCACACTTTTTATGAAACGCAGACTGCTCGCCCTGGCCTTGGTTTTGGCCATGGCGCTCTCGCTGGCCCCGGCGGTGTTCGCGGAGGATACGCGGGAAACCGATTTCTTCACGGACCGCTGGCACGCGGACACCGACTTTTCCGATATGGAATACGAGTCTGTAGATGTCGCCGCCCTGAAAGCCCGTTTTGACGAGTTGCGCGCCCTCGCCGCTTCCGCGGATAACGCCGAGGCCGTCCGCGCCGGCGTCGAGGAGGCTTTGGACGCCTATTGCCTCGCCGATACCATGTCCAGCCTGGCGTACATCTACAGCAGCCAGGACTACTCTGATGTGGCTGCCGCGGAACGCAACGAACAGGCCGATATGGCTCTGACCCAGGTCTGGGACGCGGTGCTGCTGCTTCTGCGCGACATCCTGCTTTCTCCCTGCGCCGCCGTGCTGGACGAGTTTTTGACGCCGGAGGATCAGGAGAAGATGCGGGAATATGAGGGCCTCAGCGAGGAATCCTTCGCCCTCAGCGAACGGGAGGGCGCCCTTGTCAGCGAATACTGGCGCCTGGCCGGGGAGGAGTATTCCGCCGAATACAACGGGAAAACCTGGACCGACGCCTCGGCTGGAGAGGCTTATGACGAAGGCGCCCTCTCCGACGACGAATATACCCAGATCGTCCGCGCCGTCGCGAAAGCGAAAAATGAGGTGCTTGGCGCACACTTTATGACCATGCTGGACCTGCGCAACCGGATCTCCGAAAACGAGGGCTATGACAACTATGTGGATTACGCCTATGAGAATATTTTCCAGCGCGATTATACCAAAGAGGAGATCCGCGATTTCCACGCCGCGGTCAAAGAGGAAATCGTCCCCGTATACCAGGGGCTGAACGAGATCGTCGCCGGGCTGACCCCCGCCTCCGTCCTCTATGAGGACTACGCCGGGGACATCGCCCTCGACCTCATGGAGCCCCATGTCTCCGCCCTGAGCAGCGAGATGTATGAGTCCTTCCGCTATATGCGGGAGCACGGCCTGTACGACAGCGGCTGGAACGAGAAGAAAACCGAGCAGGGCTACGTCACCGGCCTCCCCTATTACGGTGCCGCCTTCTTTTTCAACGCCCCCGAAGGCGGATTTTGGGATCTGAAAACCGCCATCCACGAATTTGGGCACTATAACAATGACTACTGGACCGATCCCGGGCTGTTCCTCGGCGGAAAATCCACCGACCTCGCCGAGGTCCACTCCCAGGCGCTGGAACTGCTGTTCACCCATTTTTACCCCGAACTCTTCGGCGGCGCGGCCTATATTGCGGAACTGAACCTGCTCAGCAACCTGGCCAGCACCGTAGTGGACGGCTGCCTCTACGACGAGCTGCAGCAGTACGCTTACCTCACGCCCGGCGTGACCCTGCAGCAGATCAACGAGAAATACTGCCAGCTCTGCCGGGAGTACGGCCTCATCGAAGACGACGACCCCCGCACCGAGATGTACGGCTGGGTCGATATTCCTCACACCTTTGAAGTCCCCATGTACTACATCGCTTACGCGGTCTCCGCCGCCGGCGCCTTCGGCTTCTGGCTCAGGAGCGTCAACGGGGACTACTACGACGCGGTGGATGATTATCTCCGCTTCACCGCCCTGGACCTCAGTTACAGCTTCCAGGACAGCTTCGAGGCGGTCGGCATGGAGGTCCCCCTGAGCGCGGACTACCTGCAGCGCCTCGCCGATGCACTGACGGATGAAGTCGAGCGGCTTTGCACCATGCCCTACGCCGACGTCACGGAGGACGACTGGTACTATATCTATGTCAACCTGGTCTGGACCATGGCCCTGATGGACGGCGAGAGCTACACCCTCTTCGCGCCCGACGCCCCCCTGACCCGCGGCGCGGCCGTGTCAGCCCTCTACCGTCTCGCGGGCTCCGCCGCGGACGATTTCGCCCCGGCGGGCGCCTTCAGCGACGTGGCCCCCGGCAGCGCTTACGAGGATGCTGTCCTCTGGGCAAAGGGCATGGGAATCGCGGAGGGCTACGGGGACGGTACCTTCCGCCCCGGCGAGCCCGTTACCCGCGAGCAGTTCGCTTACATGCTCTACCGGGTGGTCGAAAACCTCGGCCTGGGCTTCGAGGGCCTGTGGATGTTCCTCCTGGACAACCCCGACGCGGACCAGATCGCCGAGTACGCCGACGAGGCGATGCACTGGATGGTCGCCAACTCCGTCATGCAGGGACGCGACGGCAATTATCTCGCCCCCCGGGATACCGCCACCAGGGCCGAGGGGGCCACGATCATCGGTAACTTCCTCATCGCCGTACTCCTGTCGGCCTTTGACGCCGCAGGCTGACGTTTTATACTGTCCCCCGCCCGAAGGGCGGGGGACAGTATAATTTGAAAGGCATATTCCGCCGCGATGCCGCATATCCTCCATTATCAGACGTTCCGCCGGGACGGTCGAGTACAAATGCGGAGGATGCGGCTATGAAACGGACAATCATCAGCACGCTTTTGGCGGGGCTGGCGCTGCGCCTGGCGGTGCTGGCCGGCGCGGGGGAGGTGCTGGCGGGCTGGGTGCGGGAGCTCGACGCGGAGGAACGGCTGGCTGCCGCTGCCATTGAGCTGGAAATGGGCATGGCCCCAGCGCCGGTCCCTTCGGAGGAACCGGAGAAGGCCCCGGTCGAGCCTGTCCCCACGTTTGAACTTCGCGGGACGCCGCCGGCGTCCCCGGCGCCTTCGCCGGCTCCGGAACCGGAACCCGAGCCGGAACCCGTCGCGGCCAACCTCAGCGGAGCTGAATCCGTCCACAACCGGGCGGAGGTGGAGGTCGATATTGACGCGCTGGCTTCCGAGGGGCTGGCCCTGCGCCTGCAGCGCGAAGGGCCCCAGGTGCTGATTATCCATACCCATTCCAGCGAGGCTTACACCCAGGACCCCTACGACCCCTATGAAGCCTCCGACCCCTACCGCACCGAGGAAAAGGCGCACAGCGTCATCCGCGTCGGGGAGGTCCTCGCGGAGCAGCTGGAAAGCCGGGGGCTTACCGTCCTCCATGACACGGAGCTTTACGACTACCCCAGCTATACCGGCTCCTATACCCGTTCCGGCGCGGCGGTGGCGGCTTACCTGGAACAGTATCCCAGCATCGCTGTCGTGATCGACCTACACAGGGACGCCATCGGCAGCGGCGACGTGGTATATAAAACACAGGCGTTTCTCGACGGGCGCAGCTGCGCCCAGGTCATGCTGCTGGCCGGGACCGGCTCCAACGGGCTGTTCCACCCAAACTGGCAGGAGAACCTGAAGCTGGCGCTCTATCTGCAAAAGGCCGTCGATGAGCGCTTCCCGACCCTGGCCCGGCCCGTTGAGCTGGTCAGCGAGCGCTATAACCAGCAGCTTTGTACCGGGATGCTGATTTTGGAGGTGGGCTCCACGGGGAATACGCTCCACGAGGCCGTGCTTGCGGCGGAGCTCTTCGGCGCCGCGGCGGGGGAGGCCCTGGCGGCTTTGATCGAGGATTAGCGTCTGGCCGGAACCCAAAAGGGCTCCGGCCAGACGCTGTTTCCGGCATAAAATGACTTTGACAAAAAATGTCGAAGAAAGACGAAAAAAACTCTTGACATTCCTGTTAGAACGTGGTAAAGTATGCAAGCTGTCACGGAGCGAGGGCTTCGAGAGAACGGAAGCCGAAAAAGAAAAATAAAAAAGTTCTTGACAAACGCTTGCGATTGTGATAGAATAAAAAAGCTTCAACGCTGAAGCGAAGAACGAAGCGAAGAAGCGACGGTGTACCTTGAAAATTAAACATTGTAAGGAAGCTAAAGCAAAACTTTAGCACCAGCGAAAGGGCTTTTTAACACGCCTCGGAAG
>JAFUVO010000078.1 GCA_017477525.1 Oscillospiraceae bacterium
CTTGACGCCGTCGACTTCCTCGAGGGCTTTTTTGTCAAGCTTGCTGTTGTCCGCGATGACCAGGCGGAGGCGGGTGGCGCAGTGCGCCGCGCTGACGATATTTTCCCGGCCGCCTAAGTGGGAAAATATTTCTTCAGCGCATTTGCGGTAGTCCAGTGCCATAAAAACTCTCTCCTTCGCTGATGTAATGATTTATTCTGAACCGCCCCGAAGAGCGTGTTCATTTTTCTTATTTCCGGCTTAGACGCTGCGGAGCAGCCACAGAAAATCATAGCTGCGCAGCAATACGAGGTTTTCTTCCGCCGTTTCGCCGCTGAGCAGGTCCTTGGAGCCCTTCACATCCAGCCACAGCTCCTGGGGCCGCTCGGAGAAGTTGAACAGGGCAATTAGTTCTTCGCTGCCGTAGGCCCTGCGCAGGCCCAGCACCTCGTCGCTTCCGGTGTCGAAGGTGGAGACATGGGCGTCGGCGCGGAACGCCGGGTGGGCGGCGCGGATTTTTTCCAGGGCGCGCAGGCCGTCAAATACAAGCTCCTGCACGGTGCCCTTTTCCGTGCGGCGGGCGGCGCTCTCCCAGCCGAAATCGCCTCGGTGGATCCAGCGGCTGTCCTCGGCCTTGTCCGGGTCGTTGTGGTAGTTCCAGTCGTTGCACTGGCCCACCTCGTCGCCGCTGTAGAGCACGGGGATGCCGCTCTGGCTGAACATCCAGGCGTGGAGCATCATGAAGCACTGCAGCGCCCGGTCCAGGCTCCGTTCGTCGCCGCTCTCCACCGCGGACTCCACGCCGGTCAGGGAGGCGGTGGTGCCGCACAGGCGGGCGTCGCCCAGCCGGGGGTCGTCGTTGTACAGCTCGCCCTTGCTCCAGCTGCCGGGGAAGCGGCCCGTGAACCAGTCGTTGAGGAAGCGCTTGTGGGCCACCTCGTCAAAGTTGAAGCGGCGGAGCCAGGGGTAGTCGAGGCCCCAGCCGATGTCGTCGTGGCAGCGCAGGTAGTTCTGGAACACGCAGTTTTCCGGCAGCTCGGACACGATGTCCGCCTGGCGGCGCAGCAGGCGCACGTCCCGCGTGGCCAGGGTGTGCCAGGTGGTGCACATGGTGGTGACGTTGTAGAGCATGTCGCACTCCGGCTTCTCCGGCGTCCCGAAATAGGGGGCCACCTCCCGGGGCTCCATGACCACCTCGCCCAGCATCAGGACGCTGGGGCAGACGATCTGGCAGGCCAGGCGCATGATCCTTGTCAGCGCGTGGACCTGGGGGAGGTTGCGGCAGTTGGTGCCGAGCTGCTTCCAGATGTAGGGCACCGCGTCCAGGCGCACCACGTCCATGCCCCGGTTGGCAAGGTAGAGCAGGTTGTCCGTCATGTCGTTGAGCACCATGGGGTTGGCGTAGTTGAGGTCCCACTGAAAGGGGTAGAAGGTGGTCATGACGATCTGGTTGCAGTCGGGCAGATAGGTGTAGTTCCCCGGCGCGGTGGTGGGGAACACCTGGGGCACCGTGCGCTCGAACTGGCTGGGGATATCCCAGCTGTCGTAGAAGAAATAGCGGCTGCGGGCCACGGGATCCCCGGCCCGGGCGGCTTTGGCCCACTCGTGGTCCTCGCTGGTGTGGTTGAGGACGAAGTCGAGGCAGAGGGCGATGCCGTTTTTGTGCAGCTCGTCCGCCAGCGCCTCAAGATCCTCCATGGTCCCCAGGTCGGGGCGGACCTTTCGGAAGTCGCTGACCGCGTAACCGCCGTCGCTGCGGCCCTTGGGGGAATCCAGCAGCGGCATCAGGTGGAGGTAGTTGACGCCGCACTCCTTTAAGTAGTCGATTTTCTCCCGGACGCCGTTGAGGCTCCCGGCGAAGGCCGCGGGGTACATCATCATCCCCATCAGGCCGTTGGAGCGGTACCAGTCCGGCTCCTTCAGACGTTTGCTGTCCAGCCGCCGCAGCGCGCTCTTGCGCTCGGCATAGCTGCGCCGGAGCATGTCGGTGAAATACCCGTAGGCGCCTTCATCGTGGTACAGGCCCAGGTAGAGCTCCCTAAGCTCGCCCTCATGCTGCGCGAGACGTTCTTGAAACCCCATACGCTCTGACTCTCCTGTCTGTCATATTGACAATCTGAATTTTTGCAGGATTTTATACCCAAAGCATTGTAACATGTGACGGAAGAAAAGGCAAGCACAATAAAAATTTAGACGTAATTACCAAACGGATTGACGGTTTTTTGACAATCTGATAAAAACAATCCCCCTCCCGTGACGGGAGGGGGATTGTTCCCTGCGTCCGCCCTCACGCCAGCGTCCAGCCGTCGACCTTGAGCTTTACGCGGCCGTCGGCGCGGAAGGAGATGCCCTCGGCCTCCGGCGGGGTGTCAATGGTGGCGGAGAGGACCTGCTCGCCGTTGCCGACGAAGATTTCCGCGCTGAAGCGGTCGAGGATCACCCGCAGGCGCAGGGCGCCGGCGTCATGGCGCACCAGGGCGCGGCGCTGGTGGATGATGGCGCGGCGGGAGCCGGAGAATTTGCGGTCGATTTTCAGCGTCGATTCCCGGGGACGGAAGCTCAGGCCCGTGTGGTAGTCGCTGTTTTTGGCGAAAAAGAGGCTGAACTTGTGGTAGAGCTCCCCGTCCGGCTCGATTTCAAGGGAGATGTCCGCTTTGCGCCCTGTCAGGCCGGGGAGGCTGATTTCCCCATTTTCTATGGCCAGACGCTCATGGACGCCCGCTCCGGCGCGAAGCTGTTCAAGCTCCCGCAGGGGGGCCTGGCAGAGCCGCCCGTTTTTGACAGACAGCTCCCGGGGCAGGCTCATCTGGCCGAACCAGGGACGGGTGCGGGTGTGGAGGTTGCAGGTGTCCCAGTTCTGCATCCAGCCGATCATGACCCGCCGCCCGTCGGGGGTCAGAACGGTCTGGGGGGCGTAGAAGTCGATGCCGTAGTCCGCCGCGTAGTCGCAGGAGGGGGTAAAGCGCTCCGCCGCCGGGTCGAAGTCCCCCAACATATAGAAGGTCCCGTTGCCGTTGTGGTACTCGAAGCCCCGGGGCAGCATGTCCTGGGCGCTGGCCAGCAGGACGTGGGTGCCGTCCAAGGGGAAGAAGTCGGGGCACTCCCACATGCGCCCGATGCGGTTGCTGTTCTCCGCCAGAACGCCGGCGTAAGTCCAGCGCAGCGCGTCGTCGGAGCGGAAGAGCAATATGCGCCCGCCCTCGCCGGGGAAGTCGTCGGCCGCCGCCATGCGCCAGCTCCCGTCGGGGGCGCGCCACATCTTCGGGTCGCGGAAGTCGTAGGGGCTGCCGCCCTCGGGGAGGCAGGAAGCGTCGATGACCGGGTTGCCCGCGTACTTTTCATAATCCCGCCCGTCGCCGAAGGCGAGGCACTGGGTCTGGATGGCCCGCCCGGATTCGATCTCGCGTTTTGTCCCGGCCACGCCGGTGTACATGAGCATTTGCCGCCCGTCGGGCAGCGTGACGGCGCTGCCGGAGAACACCCCGCCGCCGTCGCAGTCCGTATCCGGGGCCAGGGCCGCGGGCAGGTATTCCCAGCGCAGCAGGTCCGTGCTGACCGCGTGGCCCCAGTGCATCGGCCCCCAGTGGGAGTCATAGGGGTAATACTGGTAAAACATGTGGTATTGGCCCTTGTAATAAGAAAACCCGTTGGGGTCGTTCATCCAGCCCACGCGGGGGGAGAGGTGGAAGGCCGGCCGCTCCTCCGGGGCGATCTCCCGCTCGTGGAGAAGCTCGTATTCTCTCGCTCTGTCCAGTGCTTCGCTCATATGATAAAACTCCTGTATTTATGTGAATATTTTCTTTGTGCCGGCCACGCCGAAAGGCGGGGCTGGTTCTTTCTCAATCCATCATGCTGTCGTCGAGGGCGTCGCGGATGGTATCGACCACCTTTGTGGCGCGCTGTTGCAGGCGCTCGGGGGCGTAGGGGAAGGTGTAGGACACGTCGCTGGCCTCGATCAGGGGCAGGTCGTTGACGGAGTCGCCAATGCCGTAGAGGGTGAAGTCGCCGATGCTGTCCCGCAGCCAGTCCCGCAAAAACTGTACGCCCCTGCCCTTGGAACAGCCCCTCGGGGCCACGTCGATCTCGATGACGTTCTGGAAGGCCTCGACGGCCTCGCCCCAGCGGCGGTTGATCTCCGCGCTGACGGCGGCGGCTTCGTCGAGGCTTTCCGTATGGATGCTGACCTGGTGGATCAGCCCCTCGGGGGCGTCCTCCACGCCGTGGATCACGTAATATTTGCCGGGGTAGTCCATGGGGGCGAACACGCAGATGTCCCCTTCGACGTCCAGGGTCAGGCGGTAGCCCCGGGCGTTCATCTCCCGGACAATCTCGTCGGCGACGGCGCGGTCCACGCCGCGCTTTAAGATGGGGCGGAACCGGCGGTCGACGATGTTCGCCCCGCTGCTGGTGATGAAGAAATCCGGCTCGACAAAGCCCGTGATAAAGGGCGTCAGCCCGCCCACCTGCCGCCCGGTGCAGAGCCCAAACAGGTGCCCGGCGGCCTGGTATTCGCGGATCTTTTCGACGCTCTCCGGCGGGAGCTTGATATCCGCCTTGTAAAAATACAGCGTCCCGTCAAAGTCGCTGGCAAAGACTTTCTTTTTCATTGTGACGCTCCTTGTCTGAATTTTTTCATTTGCGGCTTCGCGCTGTAAAAATGGTACCAAGGCTTCCCCGCCCCGGCGGGGGAGCTGTCGCGTCGCGAAGCGCCGTGACTGAGGAGGTGGGCGCTCCATTTCCGCGCATCATTTTCTTGACAATCTTTTTGCGTTGTGATATGTTTTACCCGTCACACAAAAGTCAATAGGTCTACGGGTATGTGGTTTTATTTCGGTAAAAACGCATACTCCATCTTTCGCATACCCGTTATGCCTAAGACTTTTGTGTGACAGCAATCGGAGTCGCGTTTTTCGTGGCGCGGCTTCGGCTGCGCCATTTTTCTTTTCGGAGGTAATACCAATGACATGCCAGGATTGCAAATTCTACGTACAGCACTACTTCAAGCGGGGGCGGAGCTACGCGAAGGTCTTTTACGGCCACTGCGCGCATCCCCGCCTGAAGGAGCGGAAGCCCAACAACCCCGCCTGCGACCGCTTCAAAGAGCTGCCTCACACGACAAAATCATCCACAACGGACGCGCCCAACCGCCAGAGCCTGACGCCCGCGCCGTTGGAAACCGTGTAGCCGTGCTCCCGTTCCGTGGGGTAGGTGTGGGCGGTGAAGGTGGCCTCGCCGCCGTTGGCGAAAATCTCCGTGGAGCAGCGGTCGATAAAGATCCGCAGGCTTTTCAAAGGCGTTTCGAGGGGCATGTCCAGCGCCTCGCCCACATTCTGGTTAAAGCGCAGGTCCAGGCCGCTCTTGTCGAAGGCGCATACCTTCTTTTCCGCGTCGCAGCGCATCCGCAGCCCTCCGGAGCCGTCGGGGCGGGTGAAGAGGTTCAACTCAAAATCCCCGCCTGGGGCGGTGAGTTCCAGCTCGCAGCACTCCGGCAGCGTCCCCTCCGGCGTCAGCTCCGCCTCCCGCAGCGTTTCAATGCCCTCCAATGGCGTCTGCACCAGCTTGCCATCCCGGACCCGCAGCTGGCGGGGGAGGCTCATGCTGCCCTCCCAGTCCGCGTCCTCGTCGGCGGTGGGGTAGTGGTTGTCGGGCAGGCCGATCCAGGCGATCAGGATGGCCCTGTCCCCGCCGGGGACGTTGGCCGCGCCCTGGGCGGCGTAGAAGTCGAAGCCGTAGTCCAGGAAGCGGTAGGGCCCCTCGGGGGTGAAGGTCAGGCTGTCATAGTCCATATGGCCCAGCAGGTAGACGTTGTGGTTCGTGCTCTCCCCGCGCCCCGGCAGCTTTGTGTACTGGGGGGAGAAGATCAGCACGTCCGTCCCGCTGAGGTTGACGATGTAGGGGCACTCCCACATGCCGCCGAAGCGCTCATAGCCCGGCACCTTCAGCTCCCCGGCGAAGCGCCAGCCCTGCAGCGGCTCCGGGGATTCATAGATCAGCACACAGCCCCGCCCGTCCGCCGTCTGCGCCCCGAGGAAGATGTAGAATTTCTGCTTTTCCCCGTTCCACACCACCTTGGGGTCCCGCTGGTGCTCGCTGTAATCCGGCCTCGGGCCGAAGAGGGGTTCGGGCAGCTTTTCCAGCTTCCCCCCGGCGTTCAGCACGGCGGCGCAGGTGTAGGGCGTCCGCGTCCAGTCCGGGTCCCGGTGGTTGCCGGTGTAGAAGTAATACAGCTTGTCCCCTACGGAGATCGCGCTGCCGGAGTGGGTTCCCCGGTTGTCGTAGTCCCGGTCCGGCGCAAGCCCGATGCCCGCGTTGCGCCAGTGGATCAGGTCGGGGCTGGTCACATGGTACCAGTATTTCAGCCCGTGCACCGCCCCCCAGGGGCACCATTGGTAACATAAATGCCAGGTCCCCCGGTGGAGCGCGAAGCCGTTGGGGTCGCTGCTGAGCCCGGTCACGGGCTGTATGTGGCAGCGCTGCCGGTAGGGGGAATGGGTGGTACGCTCATGCAAATCCCGAAGTTCCTCGGGGTCATTCAGCACTTTGTAGCGCTCGTCCCTCGTCCATTCTTTCATCCGCCGTGCCTCCTCTTATTTGTGTTCCCCCCATGATACCATAGCAGGCGCCCCGGATACAAGAGCGGCGGGAAATTTTTTCCGCTCCCGCGGGCGCGCGCGGCCTCTAACGGGGGGAGGGACATGCGCACGTTCCATATACATAAATGTACGGCCTCTCCCTGCGGGGAGGCCGTACAGGCTAACAGAGCATGTTTGTTCTCAGCTTCAAGAGCTGCTCCATGGTTCACACAGCGGAATGAATAACTCGCCGACGAGAAACAGCTTAAACTCATCGCCGCTTCCACCCATCAAAACCGAACCGCTCTCCTGGATGGTATTCACAATTTGCAGATCCGTCATTCTGCCGCCGTCATATCTTGCCGCGATCAGCTTCGCGCCGTCCGGGATGCCGCGGGCCGTGTAGGATACGGCGGAACCGCTGACCTCGCCGGCAATACGCGGAACTTCTTTGTACACCGCCACATAGGTCGCGTTGGAATCCACATCTTCCATCTCCGGGAACCATCCGGCGAAAACACGGACTGTTTCCGCATCGGCTTTGCTCTCGGGAACCGCGGGGAGCGCAATATCAGACGCGGCAGTCCCATATACATAGGACGCGCTGGAAAGCTCCTTGCCGTCCTCGTCGACAAAGCGGATTGTATATTGCCGCGCTTCTTCCCGGTAAACCGCCGTATAGGTCGCGTTATCCTCTACATCCAGGATTTCCGTATCCCACCGGTCGAAGATGTAGACATTTTCCACGGTCGGATTCTTTTGCGGCGTTCCCGGCCTTACAATCTCCGCCGCCGCCATTCCGTAATCGTAAAACTCGCCGCTGAGCTCTGTGCCGTCCTCGTTGACAAATTGGACCAGATACCGGCGCGGCGACGCCGTATACACGGCCTTGTAGGTGACCTCCCCTGTTACGTCGGCAATCTGTGGGTCCCATCCGGCAAACGTATAGGTTTTTTCCCGGTCAGGGGCTTTCTGCGGAGTCTCAGGCAGGACGATCTCCGCCGCCGCAGTACCGTAAGGGTATGTGGCCACGCTGAGCCGCGTTGTATCGTCGTTGACGAAGTAGACGGAGTATCTTCTCGGCGACTGGACGTAGGTTGCGGTATAGGTCGCGTCTGATGTCACGTCCGTGATTTCGGGGGTCCATCCGCTGAAGGTATTGACGGTTTGCGCCGTGCCCTCCTTCGCCGGGGCCTCGGGTACCTTGATCTCGTCCGCGCCCGTGCCGTAAGCGTAGGACGCGCTGGAAAGCTCCGTGCCGTCCTCGCCGACAAAGCGAATCGTATATGGCCGCGCTTCCTCCCGGTAAACCGCCGTATAGACGGCAGTCCCCGCTACTGCGGCGACCTCCGGGGACCAGTGGTCAAAGGTGTAAACATGTCCGGCATCGGGCGTTTTTTCCGGTGTTTTGCCATCGTAAGACGGCATGGCGCCGTAGGCGACATTTTCGTCCCTTTCAAGAATGGATTTATCCTCGTTCTGCCAGGTCACCGTATACGCGTTTAACGCGTTCAGCGCGCCGTCCATCCATTCTATCCGCCTGTTCAGCCAGCTTACGAGATAGTTGACCTCCGACTGGTATGTGGTGCGTTCCTCATACCCGGGCGCGTTGGGCCATACGTAGGTCCCCAGGATCGGCCAGCGCTCGAAATTGAGCTGGGCAGATGCCTTAATCGAATTTGCTTTCGCCTGGATCGCCTGATTGACCGCGGACAGCAGATCGGATTTGCTGTCGTTCCAGGCCTGACATACCTGATCGACAAAATACGGATCGAGAAACATCCGGCTGATCCAATTGGCGTTCTTAATCCAAAAGCCCGCCGGGTCGTCGCAATTGTTGTAATCTATGTTGCCGGAAGAGATATCGAAATCCCAGTTGGGCCCCATGTGGATAAGCCCGTCGCCCGGGTCGAAGTACATGTAAACAGATGTGAAAAATCTCGCGTCGTTGTTTTTGGTCAGTTCATTGACCAGGTACCACTGTACAAAAGAATCCACATCCAGATATTTCCGGTAGCCGGCTGCCGGATCGGCAAAACCGTCGGAATAAAGAATGTCCTCCACCTTTTGCACATGCGATTGGATATGCGTAAATATCTCATCCTCTGAAAACTGCCCCTCGGGCGCGTCATCCAGATCCGGGTCCTTCAAGGTGACGGGAACGCCCCTGCTCGTGGCAAAGTAATGAGACGCGTCATATCTTGCGTCCACTTCCAGGATGAATCCCCCGTCATTGAGATCAACGCTTTCGTCGCCGTTTACATCGTCCTTCAGTTTGTCCGCAATGTCCGGAATATCGACCCGGCTTTCGCTGATTTTAATGGAATTGACCAGCGTATACGTTCCCACATAGTTCCCGTTTAATATGAAATCAACGGGAATATAGCTGGGCTGCCAGCCGCCATTTTGGAACACATGCTCCGACAGTTCTGAGGAAAACCAGTTCCGCAGCAGGGTTTTATCCGCATAGTTGGCGATCAGCGACCATTTTTTGTCTTTCCCGAGGCCGAAAAGATCCTGTTTTTTGGAAAACTTAAAATTATACCCCTTTTTGGGCATGCCCCACGAGGAATTGCCCCGCCCCTTGATCGTAATTTCCATATCTGCAAATGCGGATTTCGGATAATCCGCGTTCGGAACCAGGGTCAGGGAAGCGCCGATATAGTTTTCCCGTGTAATTTCGCTGCCGTCCGTGTTGATATACAGCGTCGGAAGGCCGGTGTAGGCTACATGAAAAACCGGAGTGCGCCGCGTGGCCGGCTGAGCCGATTCGTCGGTATAAGATACCTCGCAAAAATAATAGCGCAGTTCCGCTGCATCGAAAACGTCGGTATCGTAGCTTATGGAGTATGCGTTTTTGATCGGCTGTTCATCCTGACCTTGGGCGTTTCCGCAGATATACCACTGATACGCCACATCCACAGTTGGTTCCCGGGAATACGCCACGCGCAATGTCACGGGGCTTCCGCCGCCTGCGCCGTCATAGGCGCTGATAAAGTACTGCTGCGCCGTGCTGTCCAGCACAGGATATGTTTCTTCCCCGGGATCGGCAGAGACGCCACTGCACAGCATCCCCAGGACAAGAGTGAGGATGGCGCAAATCAAAGCAGATTTCAA
>JAFUVO010000042.1 GCA_017477525.1 Oscillospiraceae bacterium
AAAGCAGATTTTCTGGGGGTAGGGGGGATTATGCGCTTTTTTCTTTTTCCTCTTCTTTTTTGCCTTTGAATAGAATTGGGGCTGTGAAAGCCGGGAGATTGCTCTCCTTTTTTTCACAGCCCCGGTTTCGCCGCGTTATACTCGCGGTCAAAAATGCTTGAAAAAACCTTCGTTGCCTCGCAGAGTTCGCGCCCGCAGGCGCGAATAAAGTCCAATTATTTTCGGCGGAAACCGCGTTTTCGCCGAAAATTCTTCTCGCGGAGCGAGTGTGCCCTCCCCCGCAGGGCGCGCTCGCGCAGCGCAGCCTTTCACGGAGCAATGAAATTGCAAATTTCATTGCTCGCGAGTATAAAAAGCGTCTTTTCGGGCGGATATGGAAGAAATACCTGTTGCAAAGGCCACCGGCGGGGTATATAATAGGCCGCAAAAAGGAGCGTGATGAGCACAGCGATGAAACAGCTTATGTTAGGAAACGAAGCCGCCGCGCGGGGCCTGTACGAGGCCGGATGCGCCTTTGTGTCCAGTTATCCCGGCACCCCCAGCACGGAAATTACGGAATTTGCCGCGAAATATCCCGAGATTTACGCCGAGTGGGCCCCCAATGAGAAGGTGGCGATGGAGGCGGCCTTCGGCGCCTCGCTGGCGGGGAGGCGGAGCTTCTGCGGGATGAAGCACGTGGGCCTGAACGTCGCCGCCGACCCGCTGTTCACCATCAGCTACACCGGCGTCAACGCCGGCATGATCGTGGCCGTGGCCGACGACCCCGCCCTCCATTCCAGCCAGAACGAGCAGGATTCCCGCCACTACGCCATCGCCGCCAAGCTGCCGATGCTGGAGCCCTCCGACAGCGCCGAGGCGTTGGAATTTGTCAAACGCGGCTATGAGCTCAGCGAGGCCTACGACACGCCGGTCATCCTCAAAATGTGCACCCGCGTGTCCCACGCCCAGAGCGTCGTCGAGACGGGGGAGCGGACGGAGCTGCCGCCGAAGCCCTACGCCAAGGACGTGATGAAATATGTCATGATGCCCGCCGGGGCCAGGGGCCGCCACGCCGCCGTGGAGAAGCGCATGGCCGCGCTGGCGGAGTACGCCGAGAACTGCCCCTTCAACCGCGTCGAGGAGGGGGCGGACCGCAGCATGGGCCTGATCGCCGACTCCACCAGCTACCAGTATGTGAAGGAGGTCTGCGGCGACCGTTTCCCGGTGCTGAAAATCGGCCTGGTGAACCCGCTGCCGGACGGGATGCTGAAAGCCTTTGCCGCCTCGGTGGAAAAGCTCGTGGTGGTGGAGGAGCTGGACGGCGTGATCGAGGACCACTGCCGCGCCCTGGGCCTGGCGGTCGAGGGCAAGGCGCTGTTCTCCCGCCAGGGCGAGCTGAGCCAGAACATTGTTGCGGAGAAGTTGGGCCTGGACAAGCCCGCGGGAAAAGCCTTCCCCGAGGCCATCCCCGCCCGCCCGCCGGTCATGTGCGCAGGATGTCCCCACCGGGGCCTGTTCTACGTCTTGCACAAGCTGAAGCTGACCGTGCTGGGGGATATCGGCTGCTACACCCTCGGGGCCAACGCCCCTCTGAGCGCCATCGACACCACCATCTGCATGGGGGCCTCCGTCTCCGGGCTCCACGGCTTCAATAAGGCCGGGCCGGAGTTCGCGGGGAAAACCGTCGCCGTCATCGGGGATTCGACCTTCATGCACTCCGGCATCACCGGCCTGGTGAACGTGGCATACAACGAGAGTAATTCGACGGTCATCATCCTGGACAACTCCATCACCGGCATGACCGGCCACCAGCAGAACCCCACCACCGGATTCAACCTCAAGGGCGACCCCTGCACGAAAATCGACCTGGAAGCCCTCTGCCGCGCCGTCGGCATCCGGCGGGTGCGGGTGGTGGACCCCTACGACCTGAAGCAGTGCGAGGAGGCCATCCGGGAGGAGCTGGCGGCGGCGGAGCCCAGCGTGGTGATCTCCCGCCGGCCCTGCGCGCTGCTGAAATACGTAAAGCATCCCGGCCCCATCGCCGTGGACGGGGACAAGTGCGTCGGCTGCAAGTCCTGTATGCGCGTCGGCTGCCCCGCCATCAGCATCCGGGAGGGCAAGGCGGTCATTGACGCCACCCAGTGCGTCGGCTGCGGCGTGTGCGCCCAGCTCTGCCCCGTGGACGCCATCGGCTGAGGAGGACAAGGGTATGAAAACGATGAATATGATGATTGTCGGCGTCGGCGGACAGGGGACCCTGCTGGCCAGCAAGCTGCTGGGCCGGATTTTGCTGGCGAAGGGCTATGACGTCAAGGTCAGCGAGGTCCACGGCATGAGCCAGCGCGGCGGCAGCGTGGTCACCTTTGTGCGCTGGGGGGAGCGGGTGTTCTCCCCGGTGATCGACAAGGGCGAGTGCGATTACATCCTGAGCTTTGAGATGCTGGAGGCCGCCCGCTGGGCGGAGTATCTCAAGCCCGGCGGAAAGCTCATCACCAACACGCAGCAGATCGACCCCATGCCGGTTATCACCGGCGCGGCGGCCTATCCCGCCGGCCTGGCGGAGAAGCTGCGGGGGATGGGCGTCGGCCTGGACGCCTTCGACGCCCTCAGCCCCGCGGTGGAGGCGGGCAGCGCGAAGGCCGTCAACCTGGTGCTCATGGGCCGGCTGTCGCGGTATTTCGACTTCCCCGCCGCGGACTGGGAGCGGGCCATCGGGGAGAGCGTTCCGTCAAAATTCCTCGAAATCAACAAAAAGGCTTTCGCCCTCGGCGCGAAAATTTAAAATCCAATGGCCCCGCCCTTTTGGGCGGGGCCATGGTGTGTTATTTGCAGGCCCACAGGTCCTCCTGCATGAACTCTGTCTCGATGTGCTCGGCGATCAGGGCGATGAAGCGGGCGTTGCTGGGGGCGTGGTCGAAGCCGTCGAACAGACCGCCGAAGTGGAGGTGGCGGTGCTCCGGCGTGTATCGGAGCCATGCCTGGGCGATGGCGCTGCGGATGGAGCGTTCCACGCAGCCGGGCTGGGTGTGCTCCAACCGGGCAATGGCGGGGTAAAGGGATTTAGTGATCCCGCGCAGGAGGCCGGCGTCGTCGATCGCCATCTGTATCGCCAGCACGAGATAGTGGTATCCGTGCAGATGGGGCGCCACGCCGAAATGCTTCAGATCCATGCAGATCAATGATTTGTAATCATGGACGCTCTGCGGCGCCTCCGGCTCCATGGTATCCCGGATGCTGCGGACGATCCGGTCCAGCCGGCAGGGCTTTTGCAGATAGTCGTCCGCGCCCAGGCGGCTCAGCTCGCTGGCCATGTGCAGGTTTACAAAGGCGGAGAGCACCACCGTGTGGGGCAGGCGCCCCTGCGCCCGCAGCTCGCGGATGAGGCTCAGGCCGTCCAGAATCGGCAGCAGCAGGTCCGTCACCAACACGTCCGGGAGCGCTTCGGACAGCCTGGCCCAGGCTTCCCCGCCGTTGTCCGCCGTCCCCATCACCTCCATGTCCGGCTCCCTTTCCAGCGCCTGGCGCAGCATCCGCAGGTAATCCTGCGAGGTATCCGCCAGGAATACCCTGATCTTTTTCTCCATGTTTTCCCCTCTCAATCTATAACAGCTGTCTGTGTTTTTACCCAGTAAAAAAACACTGCCGAAAAAGCGCCGCGCTCGCTCCCCGCCGTTGGGAATACAGTGTTCGCGGAAAAACAGAAGACCTGATTTTCGCTCCGCGCCTGACACAGTGTAGCATAAATATCCAGAAAAACACAAGGGGCGGCGGGGCTGTTTCGCTCGACAATCCCAATCGAATGACGACAATTTCTGACATGGTCCCGGCCCTCTTTTTTCAGAGGGCGCAGCGCAAAAGAAAGAAAAAAATCTTGACAATCACGGAATGTGTGCTATAATAACACTCGTCCAAAGGAAAGACGCGGCCTTAGCTCATCTGGTAGAGCGCCACCTTGCCAAGGTGGAGGTAGCGAGTTCGAGCCTCGTAGGCCGCTCCAAATTTAGGGAAACGCTTGGGTGGAAGCCCGGGCGTTTTTTTATTTTTCCCCCGGAGGGACTTTTTTGCAGAACCGGGGGCGAAATCGGCGTTTTCAAGTGTTACGCTGTTTACGTAAGGAGGCAGCGCCGGGGTGCGGCGGGCCTCTGGAAATATCGCGTAAAGGAGAAAACGCTTATGAAACACAACGCCATATCCACCGGCGCCGCGGAGGTCATGGTGCTGGACCTCTTCGACGGAGCCGGCCCGGACATGAACCCCCAGACCACCGACAGCGAGGACCTCAGCGCCGAAATGCGCACCTACTACAGCGACTACCTCATCGACCTGGCGGAGCCGGAGCTGATCCACGACCAGTTCGGCCAGCGCCAGCCCATCCCCAAGGGCGGCGGCAAGACCATCGACTTCCGCATGTTCGATCCCCTGCCGGAGCTCTCCAAGCCCCTCACGGAGGGCGTGACCCCCGACGGCCAGAGCATGAAGGTCCGCAATGTTTCCGCCAGCGTGGAGCAGTACGGCGGCTTTGTGACCCTCTCCGACATGCTGATGCTGACGGCGGTGGACAACAACCTCATGGCCGCCACCAAGGCCATCGCCTCCCAGGCGGGCCGGACCCTGGACAGCATCACCCGCGAGATCATCAACGCGGGGACCAATGTCCAGTACGGCGACGGCAGCAAGTCCAGCCGCTCCGCGCTGGCCTACACCAGCGCCGACGTCAACGACAACCTGACGGTAAAGGCTGTCAAGCGGGCCGTGCGCACTCTCGAAAACCAGGACGCGCCCCGGATCAACGGCTACTACGTCGGCATCATCCACCCCGACGTGGCCTACGACCTGATGAACGACCCGGAGTGGAAGTATCCCCACCAGTATGTGGACACCGCCCACATCTACCAGGGGGAGATCGGCGAGATGGCCGGGGTGCGCTTTGTCAAGAACACCCGGGCGAAAAAGTTCCACGGCGAGGACCTGGCCTCCGACAGCCGCACCCTGACCCTCAACGGCGCCGCCAGCGCCTCAAAGAGCCTCAGCTTCGACGGCGGGACCGTCGCGGCCCACGCCCTCAAGGGGCGGCTGCTGCTGATCGGCGGCAGCGTGGTCGAGGTGGAGGACAACACCGCCTCCGCGATCACCACGAAGGAGGCGGTCACCGCCGCCGACAACACCGTGATCTACCCCGGCGAAGGCGGCGCGGGCGGCGTGGACGTCTACTCCACGCTCATCATCGGCGACGACGCCTACGGCGTGACCGAGATCACCGGCGGGGGCCTGCGGCACATTGTGAAGCAGCTGGGCAGCGGCGGCACCGCCGACCCCCTGGACCAGCGGGCCACCTGCGGCTGGAAAGCGGCCAAAACCGCCGAAATCCTCGTGCAGCAGTACATGCTCCGCGTGGAAACCACGGCCTCTCCGTAAATCAAAAGCCCGCCCCCAGGGGGGCGGAAAGGGCCGGACCGCCGTTTCGGGCGGTTCGGTCCTCTTTTCATTATTCGGGATACCCATAGGAAAGGCGGGATAGTGTGCCGCAAAACATTTACGGATATATCCGCGTCAGCTCCCGCGACCAGAACGAGGACCGCCAGCTGATCGCCATGCGGGAAAAGGACGTACCGGAGAAGAACATCTTTACGGACAAGCAGTCGGGCAAGGACTTTGAACGTCCGCAGTACAAAAAACTGCTGCGGAAGCTGAAGCGGGACGATCTGCTGTACGTCAAGAGCATCGACCGCCTCGGGCGCAATTACGAGGAAATCCAGAACCAGTGGCGCGTCCTCACAAAGGAAAAGGGCATAGATATCTGCGTGATCGACATGCCGCTGCTGGACACCAGGCGCGGCAAGGACCTTGTGGGCACTTTCGTCAGCGACATCGTCCTGCAGGTGCTGTCCTTCGTCGCGGAGAACGAGCGAACCAACATACGCCAGCGCCAGGCCGAGGGCATCGCCGCCGCGAAAGCCCGCGGCATCCGCTTCGGCCGTCCCCCGAAACCGCTGCCGGAAAATTTCCAAAGCGCCTGCCAGCGCTGGAAAGCCGGCCTCATCACCGGCACAGCCGCCGCCAAAGAGTGCGGAATGCCCTTATCAAGCTTCCGCTACCGCGCGGAAATATATGAAAAGGCCACCTTTTTGTAAGGTGGCCTCTTTTGCGGAAAGGTGTACTTTTTTGTAAAGGGTAATTTATCTAATATTCACAATTTAGTATGGTAATAATTGTGGCAAATTGTATATAGAATCCCATTTCGACTTGTGTTATACTACTAAAAATTATTTTCATAGCCCTTTTACAAAAAAGTACACATTTTCGCAAAAAACGCCGCCTTACAAAAAGGCGGCGTTTTCGCGGATTTCTCAATATTCACCCATAAAAAATACCCCACAGTTCCCCCAGGAGGGGGAGCCGCGGGGAAAATGCGATGCAAAGGGCGGGCTTATACCACGCCCTGGGCGAGCATGGCCTCGGCTACCTTGAGGAAGCCGGCGACGTTGGCGCCGACGACGAGGTTTCCCTCCGCGCCGACTTCGCGGCTGGCGTTGTAGGCGTTGTGGAAAATGCCCTCCATGATGCCCTTGAGGCGGGCGTCGACCTCCTCGAAGGTCCAGGCCAGGCGCATGGAGTTCTGGGTCATTTCCAGGCCGCTGGTGGCGACGCCGCCGGCGTTGCTGGCCTTGCCGGGGGAGAAGAGCAGGCCCGCCGCCTGTATCTTCTGGGTGGCTTCCAGCGTCGTGGGCATGTTCGCGCCCTCGAATACGCCGATGCCGCCGTTGGCGATGATCATGTCCGCCTCGGCCACGTCGATCTCGTTCTGGGTGGCGCAGGGCATGTAGATGTCCGCCTTGATGGACCAGATCATGCGGCAGTTCTCGTGGTATTCGCTGCCCGGGACCTCCTTCGCGTACTCGCTGATGCGGGCGCGGCGGCGCTGCTTGATGTCGAAGAGCACTTCAAGGTTGATGCCCTTGGGGTCGTAGATATAGCCGGCGCTGTCGCTGAGGGCCACTACCTTGCCGCCGAGCTGGGTGGCCTTCTGGGTAGCGTACTGGGCCACGTTGCCGCTGCCGGAGATCACCACGGTCTTGCCGGCGAAGCTGTCATTTTTGACGGTTTTCAGATACTCCTGGGCGAAGTAGCACAGGCCGTAGCCCGTGGCCTCGGGGCGGGCCAGGGAGCCGCCGTAGCTGATGCCCTTGCCGGTCAGGACGCCGCCGTCGAAGCGGTTCGTGATCTTCTTGTACTCGCCGAAGAGGTAGCCGATCTCCCGGCCCCCGACGCCGATGTCCCCGGCGGGCACGTCGGTGAACTGGCCGATATGGCGGTACAGCTCGCTCATGAAGCTCTGGCAGAAGCGCATGACCTCCGCGTCCGACTTGCCCTTGGGGTCGAAGTCGCTGCCGCCCTTGCCGCCGCCCATGGGCAGGGTGGTCAGGCTGTTTTTCAGCACCTGCTCAAAGCCCAGGAACTTCAAAATGGAGGCGTTTACGCTGGGGTGGAAGCGCAGGCCGCCCTTGTAGGGGCCGATGGCGCTGTTGTACTGCACACGGAAGCCCCGGTTGACCTGGACCTTGCCGCTGTCATCCACCCAGGGCACACGGAACTGGATCAGGCGCTCCGGCTCCACAAAACGCTCCACAATGCCGTTGGCCTCATACTCCGGGTGCTTCTCCACGATGGCCTCCAGGCTCTCCAAAACCTCCGTGACCGCCTGCAAAAATTCCGGCTCGTTGGGGTTGCGGGCCTTGACGGTGTCCAGCACACGGTTCAAATAAGCGTTCTTCATAATCTGCCTCCTAAGTAAATTTTGAAAAAACGTAACAATTTCGCAGCCTTATGTATTCTTCCCCTTTGGGGAAGAATACATAACAGAATTTTATCTTTTCTGCATTTCCCTCCCCCCTTTGGGGGAGGGAAATGCCCGCGGCGAAGTCGTTACGAAAAAACCTTTCTTATATTATGCAGATTCCCTCCGTTTGTCAAGAGATTTTAGGATAAAAATGCAGGTTTTTCCAGACGGACTTGCATAATTTCCTGCAATGTGCTATGATAGGGCCATAAAGGGGGACTTGATATGGCACAGAGGATTTATGAGGGGGACGCCTATTCCCGCGCCTTTGACGCTTATGTCACCGGCTGCGCCCCCGGGAAGGGCGGCTGGCTGGTCACGCTGGATCGGACGGCCTTCTACCCGGAGGGCGGCGGACAGCCGGGGGATATGGGGCTTCTGGGCAGCGTTCGCGTGCTGGACACCCGGGAAAAAGACGGCGAGGTGGTCCATGTCTGCGGCGCCCCGCTGGAAACGGGGGCGCACGTCCACGGGGAAATCGACTGGGCGCGGCGCTTTGACCACATGCAGCAGCACTCCGGGGAGCATATCGTCAGCGGCCTGATCTGCGCCCGCTTCGGCTGCGACAACGTTGGCTTCCACCTCGGGGCGAAAAGCGTCGTGATCGACTTCAACTATCCCATCCCGCCGGAGGCGCTGCCCGGGATCGAGCGGGCCGCCAACGAGGCCATATGGGAGAACCGGCCCTTCCTGGTCAGCCATCCCGGCCCGGAAGCGCTGGCCGCGTTGGAATACCGGAGCAAAAAGGAGCTCCACGGCGACGTGCGCATTGTGGAGTGCCCCGGCGCGGACCGCTGCGCCTGCTGCGGCACCCATGTGAAGAGCGCCGGGGAGCTCGGGCTGATCAAAATCACCGACAGGAAACCCTTCCGGGAGGGGGTGCGGCTGGAAATGCTGGCCGGGGCGCGGGCCTATGACTATGTCTGCATGGCTGCGGCGCAGAACCACGCGGTTTCGGTGCTGGCCAGCGTCCCGGAGGGCGGCACCGCCGGGGCGGTGGAGCGCCTGCAGGCGGAGCTGGCGTCGGTCAAATACCGTTGCGTGGGACTGGAAAACCGCGTCTTTGCCCAGTACGCGGAGCAGTACGCCGGCAAGGGCGACGCGCTT
>JAFUVO010000043.1 GCA_017477525.1 Oscillospiraceae bacterium
GCGCCGCGCGGGATTGCGAACGGTAGCGCACAAAGTTGACGGTTGCCATCAGTGCCACGCCTCATGGGAGATGATGTAGAGCGGATCGTAGAGATGTCGAAGCGCTTCGGCGGTCTCATCCAGATATGCCGTCCGGATTTTTCCCTCGTGGGCCAACACAGTGAGGTGGTTGAGGTTGCGCCCGATCCCTTTCAACTCGTGGGTGATCTCCGGAAGGCCGGGAAACACCTTGACTTGCTGGTGAAGCGTCGCGGCTCTTGCGTATGCCGCTGGCGTCATGTCCGCCTCCTGTGCTGCTGCAACAATCTGTTCGTGCTGCGCCGGTGTCACCCGGAAGGTGAGTCGGATTTCTTTCTTCTGCTTATTCATGATCGCTGTCCTCCGTTTTCCAAAGTGGGTCCGGGCTTCTGCCCGGAAACTGCGCCCGAAAAGTGACCGACAAAGACAGACGGGCGCTCTGCTTGCCCACCCCAAAGGGGTGGTTTTTCGCCTCCCGCACAAACGCCGCAGATTCGCCGCCTGCGGGATCGTCGGGCGCTGCGGGTGTTTCCCGATGATCCGATTCCTGTCGGCGATAGAATCAGATCGTAACCACGCCGTCTCATCCGATGCCGATATACTTTTCTCTCTGTACTGAGTATCAGCTGGGTCCTTCTTTCACAGTCCATACTGAACCGACCCACGGTCCTGTTTCACGTTCGTGGTGTGCCTCGTACCCGGTGCAGGACCGTGTACAGGTTTGAGGTCTTCCCCCCGTTATCGCGGTAGCGCGCCTCTTTTCGAATATACTGTCGCTCTGTCAACTCTTGCAGCGCACGTTTCACTGTCGATCTGGACAGATTCAGATCTGTACCGATTCGCCTGATTCCCGGCCAGCTCTGCCCCCGCGTATTTGACCTGTCGCAGAGATAGATGTACACAGCTTTCGCCTTATGGCTTAGCTCTGCGCTTTGATATGCCGTCTCGAAATAGCCCATTGCCTCACCTCCTTCCCTCTATGAGATTTCCGAAACCGGAAAAAGGACGAGAGCCGCAGCGCAGGAGAGCAGCGCCGTGACTTTCGTCCCTCTACTTGTATTTATCGGAAAATTCTGATAGAATTTGAAATAGGCAAGACAGATCGTTTTCGCATATACGACAGGCGGTGACGACCATGCCCATGGGGATAAAACAAACCAACAATCTGCTGCACCTGACGCTGGACCAGTGGAACGATCAGGTGTTTTTGAACGGGACTGCCTATCCCGCGGGCTACTTTGCCTGCGAGGCCATGAACATTTCGCTCGATGAGCTGCCGCAGCTCAGGGAGATTTCAGAGCAGATCAGCATCCACGCCGAGCGCGTGTACGATCCTCTTTCGGAGAGACGCGATTTTTTCCTCCGCTATATCGGCGCCATGCTGACCATCCCCTATGGCCTTTATCATTTCCTCTGCGGCTCCCTGCCTTTGGAGAACGACTACCTCCGCCGCCTGAAGCGCAGGGATGAAACGCACTTCTCCGTTGCCGCCCATGACTATTTCAACAGCGAACTCTACAGACAGGAGATGCAGGTTTATCACAGCGTCCCGCTGGAACCGTTCACGGAATCTGGGATATGAACCGGACGCTCCCAGGAGCTTCACGGAGCTTGCCGCGCTGCTGAATTACAACGACCCCAGCGCCGCGCAGAAGGTTTATGACCGGGCGATTACAAAGCTGCGGGCCGGCCTGGACTCCGGGGAATACGGCGAATGGGAAAAAGCAAAGGCAGCCATACGGGAGGCGGGCAGAAAACGTGAAGCGAATGATGGCGTCCGTTTTCTTACTCAAACTGGCTGGCATAAAGTCGGTAATAGAAGCCCTTCCGCGCCATCAGAAAAGCATGATTTCCCTGCTCCACCACGTCTCCGTGGTCAACGACAAGAATGTTGTCCGCATTTTGGATCGTACTCAGGCGGTGGGCAATGACGAAGCTCGTCTTCCCGGCCATAAGGTTGCGGATCGCCTTCTGCACCTGGCGCTCCGTGTTGGTGTCGACGTTGCTGGTGGCTTCGTCGAGGATCAGCATACCGGTATCGTACAGCATGGCCCGGGCGATGGTGAGGAGCTGCTTCTGGCCTTTTGAGATATTGCCGCCGTCCTCGCGGATGACGGTGTTGTAGCCCTGTGGCAGCGTGAGGATATAGTTGTGGATCCGCGCCGCCTTCGCCGCGGCCACCACCTCCTCCATTGTAGCGCCGGACTTGCCGTAAGCGATGTTGTCGAAGATCGTCCCCCGGAAGACCCAAGTATCCTGCAGCACCATCGCGTAACTGCGCCGCAGGCTCTCCAGCGTCCAGCCGCGGTTTTCTCTTCCGTCCACATAGATCGCGCCCTCGTCCGGATCGTAGAAGCGCATCAGCAGATTGATGACCGTGGTCTTGCCCGCGCCGGTGGGGCCGACGATGGCGACGGTCTGTCCGGGCTTTGCCTCCAGGTTCAGGTCATGCAGCACCGTCTTCCCCTGCGTATAGCCAAAGCTGACGTGCCTTGCCTCCACATGGCCCTCGCTTTCGGTCTTTTCCAGCGCGCCGGGGCTGTCCGCCGCTTCCTCCGGCTGGTCCAGCAGCTCGAACACCCGCTCCGCTGCCGCCAGCGCGGAATAGATTTCATTGACGATGTTGCTGATCTCATTGATCGGCCCGGAGAATTTGCGGCTGTAGAGGACAAAGCTGGAGATCTGCTCCAAGCCCACGATCCGAAGCAGGTACAAGATCGCGCCGCCCATGCCGATGGCCGCGAGGCCGAAGTTGCTGATCATGCCGATGGTCGGCCCCATGGTCATCCCCGCGCCGTCCGCGTCCCGGTAGGCTTCCGCGGCATTGCGGTTGATGCCGCTGAATTTTTCGCAGACGGTGTCCTCCTGGGCATAGGCCAGAACGGTCTTTTGCCCGGTAAACATCTCCTCCGTGAAACCGTTCATCGCGCCGTAGGCCCTGCTGCGGCGGGCGTAGAGGGGACGGAGCTTCCTTCCCGTATAGCGCGTGAACAGGATGGACGCCGGGATCGTAAACACCATGCACAGCACCAGCGGCAGCGAGATCGTGCACATCATCACAAAGCTGCCCGCCACCGTGACGACGCTGGTCAGAATCTGGATCACGTCGGTGCTGAGGCTCATGGAGACCACGTCGATATCATAGCTGACGCGGCTGATGATGTCCCCGGCGGGATTGCGGTCGAAGTAGCCCACCGGCAGGCGCATGAGCTTGTCGAACACGTCCCGGCGCAGATTCTCGGCCACGCGCCGGCCCACCCGCACCATGCCGAAGTTGACGAGGAAGGTCAGCACATTGCTGACCACATAGGCCCCCAGCATCAAGAGCGCGTAATGGACCACGGCGTCCATATCGACGCAGCCCGGGCCGAGCTTGAAGCCGGCCTCCGCAGCGCCGATGGCCTTGCCCGCAAAGCGCGGCCCCAACAGGTTGCCGATGTTGCTGGCGAACGCGCAGAGCAGGAACAGCGCGATCAGCCAGCGATATTCCATCAGATACCGAACGATCCTCCGAAGGGCGCCCCTGGCGTCCTTCGGCTTTGCTTTTTCTCCTCCGCGGTCTCCCGGTCCCGGCATGTCCTCACCCCATTTCTCCCATTTGAATCTGGTACGTCTCCCGGTAAGACGGGCAGCGCTCCAGCAACTCCTCGTGGGTCCCGCAGCCCACGCATTTCCCGTTGTCCAGCGCGAGGATCTTCGTCATCCCCATGACGGAGCTGACCCGCTGGGCGATCAGGATCACCGTGGCCTCGGGATGGTCCGCAAAAATCGCCCGGCGCATCCGCGCGTCGGTTTTGTAATCGAGGGCGCTGGAGCTGTCGTCCAGCACCAGGATCTCCGGTGACCCAGCCAGCGCCCGCGCCACCAGCAGCCGCTGCTTCTGGCCGCCGGAGAGATTCGCGCCCTTGATGGCCGCGGCAAAGTCGAGACCCCCGGGCAGCGCGTCGACAAACTCCGACGCCATGGCGTCGTCAAGGGCGCTTCGGATCTCGTCCTCCCCAAGCTCCCTGCCGAAGCTGACGTTTTCCCGCAGCGTGTCCCGGAACACCATGTCGTTCTGAAAGGCGGCTCCAAACCTCCGGCGCAGCGCGTCGGGGGCATAGCAGCGCACATCCTTTCCGCCTACGAACACGCTGCCGGACTGGGGCTCGTAGAAGCGCATCAGCAGATTGACGATGGTGGTCTTGCCGCAGCCTGTGGGCCCGATGATTCCGAGGCTCTCGCCCCGGCGGAGGCTGAAGCTGATGTCGCTGAGGGCCTTCTCCCGCGCCGCGCCTCCGGCAAAATCCGCCGTATCCGATCCGGCGTCGTAGCTGAAATCCACGTGCTCAAAGCGAATGAACTCGTCCCCGGCGGTCGCCTGTGCCTCCGTCTCCGGCAGGACACGGGCCGTCGTGTCCGAAGAAAGCACCGCGTCGATGCGGTCCGCGCTGGCGCTGGCCTTGCTGAGCGTCATAAAAATGCGGGTGAGCCCCATCACACCCATGCTGATCATATTGAAATAGGTCAGGAACGCCAGAATGACGCCGGGCTTGATCTGCCCCGCGTCCACCCGCCGCGCGCCGAACAACACCACCAGCGTCAATCCGATGTTCAGGCACAGCTGCATGAACGGTCCCGGTACCGCCATGACCGTCGCCGCGGCGATGTCCCGCTCCGTCATAGCCCGGTTTGCTTCGCCGAAGCGGAGGCGTTCGTAATCCTCCTTGCTGAGGGCCTTTACCACGCGGATCCCGGTGATGTTCTCCCGCATGATGCGCACCACGATATCCAGCCGCTGCTGGACGCGGGTGTACATCGGGATGCCCCGGGCGGACACTGCCAGCACCACCGCGATCAGAAACGGGAGCATGATCACCAAAATCATGGAGAGCCGGAGATCCATGAGCATCGCCACCGCGACGCCGCCCAGCAGCAGGATCGGCGCGCGGACGCACATGGTCTGGAACTGCTGCACCGCGCTCTGGACGTTGTAGCTGTCACTGGTCATGCGGGAGATCAGGCTCGGCAGCCCGAAGGCGTCGAACTGCGCGCCGGAGAGATTCGCGGTTTTTTCAAACAGCTCCTGCCGGATCTCGTAGCTGATCCGGTGGGCGTTTCCGATGGCGCAGCGGTTCGCGGCGACGTTGAGCTGGCGGCAGAGGAAAGCCGCGGCGAACATCAGTACGCCCCACAGGAGAACCTGCGTAAGCACCCCGGAGGGTACCACGTCGTCAATGATGTACTCGAGAATATAGGGCAGCATCAGCTCGCTCAGGGTGCCCAGCAGCTTGATAAAGATCGAAAGCGCCACCGCGGCTTTGTATCGGCCGAGATAACGGAAAATCAGCTTCATGTTCTTCGCCTGCCTGCTTTGTGATAGCGCCGCCGCCCTTTCCGGGCGGCGGTGTGGTCATTCTTCGGTGCGGGGCTTGTGCCCGTGGGGGTGCTCCCTGCGCTGTTCCCGCCAGGAGGCGTAGAGCTTCTCCGTGAGGGACAGCAGCGTATCCTTCTCCTCCCCCGACAGCGCGGAGAACAGCGTGCGGATGCGCGCTTCCCGTTCCTGGTTTGCGGCGGCGGAGCGCTCGCGTCCCGCGTCCGTCAGGTGGACCGCGGCGGTGCGCCGGTCCGTTTCCTCCTCCCTGCGTTCGATCAGGCCGGCGCGTTCGAGCTTGCCCAGGAGCTCGCTGGCGCTTCCAGGCTGAATGCCGAGGCGCTCCGTCAGCTCCCGCTGGTTCAATTCCCCATCCTTTGCGAGGATACGCAGCACACGCCCTTGTCCGCCCTTGCCTTCAAAACCAAAGCGGCAAAAATGGCCCAACTCCATCAACATCGTAAAGAGCTTTCCATCGCTGTCCAACTCCGCATATTGAGGGCTTTCCACCAGGCTCCGGCGCCTCCTGTGCCTGTGTTCTCCGTGTTGCCCGTGTCCCCTATGCCCGTCTCCCTCCGACAGAACGCCGGTCCGGGCGTACTCCTCTCCGCGGGGACATCCGGGCTCGCTCACCGCGCAGCCCCGCCCGCAGCCGGGACAGATGGTTTTGTTCTCATCCATAAACTTGATGATCTCCTTTAAAAATTTTATTAGGCACCTTGATAATAGCATCATTGTTGTTATTTGTCAAGGTACCTAATAAAATTTTAAATTTGAGCTGCTTCCTGCTTTTTCCCAAAGCACCGGTCCCAGAGCCAGGCGACGCCCAGCGCGATGAGCGCTCCGGCGGCGGTACCCAGCACCCGCAGCGCCGCGTATTTGAAGCGGACCTCGCCCGTTGTCGCCAGCGTGACCAGCGCGAAGGTGATGCAGCTCACCCGCGCGACCACGCCAGGCATCCGCACAAGACGGCAGCAGAGCAGATTCAGCACGACGCCAATGCCGCACAGAAGGATGAACAGATACGCGCTTTGTACCGCGTTATCCGCCAGCACCACCAGCAGGGCGATCACGCCGCCGATCACCACGCCCTCTAAGCGCGTCAGGCCGGATTTCCAGGTGAAGCGCGCGTTGTCCTGGGTACACATGATGACGGCGGTCCCGGCGGAGAGGGGCTGGATTGCGGCGGGCAGGAAATGGGCCAGCAGCAGCGCCAGGATCAGGCCGAGCCCCAGGCGCAGGTCCGTACCGGTGACGGAAAGCTTTTCCGTTTTTGCTTCCATAGCTCAGTCCGCGTCGTTGGGCAGCGCGTGATAGGTCTCCCAGAGCTCGTCGATCAGCTCCGTGATGTGATACCACTCGATCAGCGTGTGGTAGGCGACCTTCCGCAGATACGCCTCGTCGCAGGGGGTTTTCTCCACGCGGACGATCTTCCCGTCCTTGGGGCGCCAGCCGATCCATTCCACGCTGCGGCGCTCAAAGCCGCCGTCCGGGCAGGGGCGAATCTGTCCGAGGGTCAGGTGCGCGCCCTCAAAATCGAAGCTCTCCCACTCGGCGGTCTCGGCCAGCTTGTAGCCGTAGGGGTTGTCGTTGATCCGGTCGATGCGCTCCTGGGTCAGTCCGTAGTCCCGGAGGCTGTAGCCGTGGCGGATGGTGTCGTACTGGCGGTCGCCCTCGCCCATGTCGAGGCTCTCCGTGGTGTGGATGCCCTCGCTCTTGTCGGTCCAGTTGATGAAATAGTGATCCCAGTGATCCGCAGGGTTCCAGATCTTATACCGCAGGTTCCCGGTGCCCTCCGGTTGGCTCTTCGGGTGGAAGTTCAGCCAGTTCAGATACCAGAACAGCTTCTTCACATCGAGCTCCTTTCGAAACCGCATGTAGGTGGCAATATACCCCGAACCGTCCGGAAACATGCAGTAGGCGTTCTCCCGCGGCTCGTACTCGCCGGGGGCCTTCAGCCAGTCGAGAAAGTTCTCGGCGCGGATGACGCTGTCCGGGTCCACCGGGGGTCCGAAGATCTCCGCCTTTACATCCTCCGGCAGATCGTGCATGGGATAGCCGTAATAGAACCGCGCCAGGGGCATCTGCTGCTCCGTGATGCTGAGCTTCTGCTGCTTGTCAAACATGGTTTTTCGCTTCCTTTCCTTCGATTGTTTGATACAGCTCCGCGGTGAGGGCGCAGAGCGATTCCTGAACATAGCCGGGGAGAATATGGGATTCCGCCCCATATCCGGGGACGTGGACCTTCCGGACGCTGCTGTCAAGCCGCTCCAGCGTGGCGTCGTCGAAGATATAACCCGCGTTCGACAGCAGGGAACAGGCGTGGTTGACGACCACGGTGCGCTTCGGGATCGCTTCCTTGATTGCAAGACCGATGGTGGTGTACACTTCGCCGCTGAAGCCGCAAAGCACCGCGCCGCCCAGATCCAGCAGCGTCTCCCGCACGTCGTAGGTGGGCGTGTCTCCGCCGGTGAGGATCTCCTCTCCGCCGTCCCCGGTTTTTCGGACGAGCCTGCCGGGGGTGCGGCTCCAGCCGACGGCAGCGCCGCGCAGGACGGTATTCTCCGTGCAGAAGAGGTTGCGGAGGACAGCCAGCACATCCTGATAATGGCGGCGGCTCATGACCGTCAGCGCCAGCGTCGGCGCCTCCATGCCCCGGGCCGTGACGTACGCGCCGAGGCCGGTGGTCTCGTCCGGATACAGGAACTCATTCATCATGATCGGGTTCACGTCTCCGCCCGCGCCGGAGGACCAGACGGCCGTACTGCCCGGATACCGTTTCTCCAACAGGGACGAGACCTCGCCGGCGATGTCCGCGCAGATGGGGATCGCGCCTTTTCCGTCGCTGTTGGCCCAGATCATCGCGGTATTGTGGACCGCGTAGTTGATGAAAAAGGCGATGGGCGCGCCGGACAGCGTCTCGAAGCGCATCACAAACAGCGTATGGTCCGCCGGTCCCTCGAAATTCACACCCGGCGCGGTGACCCGGCCTGCCGGACCGTTCCCGTCCGCTTCCACATAGAAGTCCTGCACCCGGTTCACTCCAATGTAGCTCGTGCCGTCGGCCCAGCCGGCTCTGGCGGGGCTGAGGGCGGCAATGGCTTCCTCCGCGGCGGCGGCGCACCGGGCGAGCAGGAACTCCACATACTCCCGCTCCGCGCTCTGGCATTCCGCGTCCCTCCCGCGGATATCGTTGATCCCCTCGTCGGGGCGGACGCCGCAGACCGGGGCGGTGTGGATATGCGTCGCAAACAGGAGGATGTACTCCTCCGGCACCCCGGTTTTCTCGCGCAGTTCCTCAAGAAACCGCTCCGGATACGGCACCTTGTCCAGCTCAAAGGCCGCGATCAGCGCGGTCTTTTCTTCCGACCGCAGCGCGATGCAGCGCACATGGATATCGCTGACCACTTCGCCGCTGAAACGCCGCGCGCCGAGGCCCCGCAGGCCGGGGAGCAGCGCGGAGGGCGGCGTGATGGCCCGCGCGGACGCGCCGCAGAAAAACGTGTTTTCCATAAGCTGCTCTCTCCTTATTCTTCCGCTTCAAAAAATCGGATCGCCGAGGGGGATACCGCCTCATAGACCCGGCCCGTGGGAGCCAGCGTCCCGTCCGGCTGTACGGCGAAGGCCGTGATGTCCCCGGAAACCATGTTTCCGCTGAGCAGGAAACGTCCGTCCGGACTGAGGCAGAGCCCCCGGGGCAGATCGCCGCCGGCAGGAACACTCTGCACCAACGTGGGGATCCCCGACCCGTCCAGGGACAGCACCGCGATCTCGTTGATGCCGCACAGGGAGATATAGAGCGCGCTCGCCCGCTCGTTCACCAGAATATCCTGCGCCCCCACCGGCTTGCCGTCCACGAGACCGTAGTCCCGGAACACGACGGGCATGTAATAGATCCGCTCCAGCCCTCCCCCGGCCTCGTCATAGCGCAGCACGTTCAGCGTGGGCGCAAATTCGTTGTTGCAGTAGACCACCGGCAGCGCGGGATGAAAGGCCGCGTAACGTGGGAAGGTACGGACTTCCGCCGCAAACTCGTCTTTTTTGACAAGCTTTCCGTCCTCGATTGCGAAGGAGTAGATTTTGTCCATGCCCTTGTCGCAGGCGATGAACAGTTTCCCCGAGGGGCTGGCCACAACAGCGTGGAGGCGGCTGATGACCTCGACAAGCTGAATGTGGCCGGTCACCGGGTCGACGCTTGCCCGGCAGTTGGGGTTGTCCGGGTAACCGCCCGCCGTTTTGAATACGTCGCAGACCTCTCCGATGCTCCCGTCGTCGTTGATCCGGAACATGACCAGCGCGGTATCGTCGAACAGCACCTCATTTCCGAAGCTCCCGTCGGGCCGCCGGACGATTTTCGTCACATGGAACGGGTCGGCGCAATGGCAGGTGATGAGATGGCGGTGCTCCGCGTCCATGGTGAGATAGCTCGGTTCGGGCAACAGGGAATCCCGTTCGCTGAGGCAGGTCAGCTTTCCGGTTTTCGGGTCGATACGGAAGGCCAGCACATACCCGCCGCCGCCGATCTCTCCCCGCCGCTCGCCGCACTCGTTGACGGCGTACAGCACCCGCCTGCCGCTGTCCAGAAAGAGCTGTCCGGCGGCGACGTCGGGCCGGATCGTCTCAATCAGGCGGAGGGAGGAGTCCTCCGGCCCGTATTCAAAGACAGAAATACCCTTCCCCTTCGCGGGGTGGGCCTCAAAGCTCCAGTTACCCACATAAGCGTACAGTTTCGGCATAATATTCATCCCTCCTTTACCGTTCGCCCCAGCAGGCCATCGGATCATAGAGGCTCTCCCCGGTCTCCGTGTCGCGGCGGAAATGCTTCAGATAATCCCAGACGAGGCTCGCCTGACTGTCCCAGACGATGTGCGGGACCCCCTCCGCCCGGAGCATGCGCAGCACCGGCGCGCCGTCCGCGCCATAGAAGTCGCCGCCCAGCCAATCCGTTCCCTGGGCGCGGAAGCCGCAGCCTCTGTCGAAGCGAAGGCCGAACTCCCGCTCCACGGGGTCCTCCGCGTACTTTAGCTTCTCCGTGATCCCGGCGCGCGTCAGAGCCGGGGCGTCCTTCGCCCGGGCGATCTCCCGCAGCCAGATCTCCAGGTTTTTCACCGCGTTCTCAACAGTGCCCGCCCCGAGGCCGGAGCCGAAATAGTCGGTCATCCACCGCGCCGGAAAATTGCACACGTCCTTCGTCCCGCCGATAAAGATGCCCGGGATGCGCAGCCCCTTTGTGGAGGCGTAGTATTCCGGTCCGGTGTAAAAGCCCAGGTCCTTGAAGGGCAGGCCGTCGGGCATGACGGCGACCGCCGCCGCCAGAAACGGACTGGTGCATGCCGCGACCACGGAGGCCTCGCTGCCGGAGGAAAAGCCCGCTGCATAAATGCGCTCCCGGTCCACGGGATAGCCGTTTTCGATCAGCTCCCCGATGATCCTGGGAAATTCCGTATCCACCGCATCGTTGGACCGCCCGCCGTTTTGCGCGTAGACGGCGATATATTTCTCGCTGGCGGAAAGGCGGTTGAAGCCGTAGTGCTCCGCCCATTCGATGCTCTGTCCGCCGCCGTGGGAGAAATAGATCACGGCGTATTTTTTATCCCGGCGCATATCCAGCGGCGTGAACACGCTGTAGGCGTTTGGCGCGTCAAAGCCGGTTTTTCCCCCGTCCCCGAAGAGCTCCTTTTTCAGCCCGCGGGACGCCCAGTAGCGCAGGACGTCGGGGCGCATGGGGCGGTCCCTGAACACATTGTAAAGGGCGTCGCCCGCTCTGCGGTTCCGCCCGATCTCCGTGCCGTCGAAGGCCTCCCTGTCGTAGGGGAGCTGATCGAGGGCCGCCTCGCGGGGGATCTTCCGCTGCGTCACCACCTCGCGGACATAGATGTCGTAGCTGACCTCAGGCTGATGATTTTCCAAAAGCTTTCTCCCCCTTTCTCACCGCTCGCCCCAGCAGACGACGGGATCATACATGCTCGCCCCCGTCACGGTATCCCGGCGGAAATGCTTGAGATAATCCCAGACGAGGCCGGCCTGGCTCTCCCAGACCATATGCGGCACGCCCTTCGCCCGCGCCATACGCATGACGGGGGCGCCGTCGCTGCCGTAGTATTCGCCCCCCAGCCAGTCGACGCCCTGGACGTGAAAGGCGCTTTGCCGGTCGAATGTCAGCCCGAACTCCCGCTCCACCGGGTCGGGGGAGGCCTTCAGCTTTTCCGTCACGCCGGCATATGACAGCGGCTGAAAGTCCCTGATTTTTGCGATATCCCGCATCCAGGCGTTCAGACTCGCCACCGCGTTTTCCACCGTCCCGACGCCCAGCTCGGAGCCGGCATATTCCGCGGCCCACGCCGCCGGGAACGCGCCGATATCGACGGTTCCGCCGATGAAAATGCCGGGCATCCGGTACTGTCGCAGGCGTACCATCGTATCGTCCGCGCTGTCAAAGGCCAGATACTTGAACGGGATGCCGTCGGGCATGCAGGCCACCGCGGCCACCGTTTCGGGATAGGCCGCGGCGATGCGCGCGGCGGCCTCGCTTCCGGAGGAAAAGCCCGCGGAATACACCCGCTCCCGGTCCACCGGGTAACCTTTTTCCAGAAGCTTCTGCATGATCCGCCCGAACTCCCGCTCCGACGCATTATTGGACCGACCGCCGTTCTGCGCATAGACGACGATGTACTTTTCCCGCGCGGCGAGAGTATTGAAGCCGTAATGCTCCGCCCACTCGATGCTCTGCCCGCCGCCGTGGGAAAAGTAGATCAGCGCGTATTTTTTGCCGGGGTCCATATCCAGCGGCGTGAACACGCTGTAAGCGTATGGCGCGTCGAAGCCGGTCCTGTCCTCGCTGTCATAAAGCTCCTTCCGCAGCCCCTTCCCGGCCCAGTAGCGCAGCAGGTCCGGGTGCATCGGCGCGTCCGCGTAGACGGAAAAGGGGGCCAACAGCTCGTCCCGCCGTCGGCCGATGTCCGTCGTCCGAAATGCCTCCTCGTCGTAGGGCATGGCCCCAAGCCCCGGCGGGTTTCGCTTCACTTTCGTAATGTATTCATATGTGACCGTCTCAAAAACCAGGTCCGGCTGATAGTTTTTCATATGTCCTCCTATCCGCGATAGCTCTGCCCGGTGGACGCTCCGCCGATATGGGTGGGGACGACGAGCTCCGCGCCGGGGGCATACCGCGCAATCAGCTCCAGCCCTCTTTTGCAGGTATATTCCGCGGCAAACTCCGGCCCCCGCGCCAGTTCTTCGCCGCTTTCAGAGCGCAGTGTGAAGGTGAAGCGCCCAGCGTCCGTCTGGGAGATGTCATAATTCAGGCTGAGCGCGGCGCAGCTGGCGCGCAGACACGCGATCGCGGCCTTGCACGCCGCCTCGGAGTCATAGCGCGGGGAGCGGCACAGCACCAGTCCGTCCGGCGAGAGCAAATCGAAGCAGCAGCCGTCCCCGCTCTGTTTTTTTACGATGATCCCATTTGCCATCTCAGAATCCTCCTACCCCGCCGCGAAGCGGTATTTCGATTTGTTTTTGAAGCGGCTTCGCCGTGGCAAAAACACACTAAGGCGAGCAAAGCGAGCCCGCGCACCGACCAAGCGGGACGCCCGTAGGGCGTGACGCGCGATAAGTGCGCGTACTCTCGATTGCGAAACTGTGTTTCGCAATCGACGAATATAAGAAAAGGACTGACGGTCCGATCCGAGAGTCCTTTTCGTGGGCGTTCACCAGCTCCGGCGCGAGAGCACATCGGGGGAAAACGCTCCGATGGAAGCCGTACCCGTGTTTGCCATACAGCATTTCAGCTCCGCCGTCATTTCATCCAGTTTTTTCGTCACGCCTGACGGTCCGTCAGAGAAGGCTGACATAAACACGCGGGAGGCCAGCACGCCGTCCGCGCCCAGCGCCAGCGCCTTGAAGGCCTCCACGCCGGAAACGATGCAGCCGTCCACCAGCACGGGAAAGCGCCCGTCCACGATTTTTTTGATCTCCGGCAGGGCCGCCAGCGGCGGGATCGCGCTGGGAAAGCGGTTGTTGTGGTTGGAGAGGATGATTCCGCCCACGCCGGCCTCGACACACGCCTCCGCGTCCGCCGGAGACAGGACGCCCTTGAGGATCAGGGGCAGCTTTGTGGCGGCGGCGTAGGCTTTGAAATCCGCTGCGGTGTGCCGTCCGAGCTGCCCCTCCGCCCAGGCGCAGTAATTTCCCCGCTCGTCGAAGATGTGGTCGATGTCGATGCAGACCGCGAAGGCGCCCAGCTGTTCCGCGGACTCGATCAGGCGGAACACGCGGTCGTGATCCGCGAAGGGCTTGATGCTGCGGGCGACGCGAAAACCCGCGTCCGCCAGCGCCTTCAGCTCGTCGTCGCCGATCCATGCGGAGATCATGCCGCTCCCCGCGTCATCGAGGCCGCGGGCCAGGCCCATTCGTCCGCTTTCATGGATCCGGTTCAGCGCCATGTAGGCCAGAGGCCCGCAGAGGATCGGGGTGCGGAAGGTCTGCCCGTAAAGGGTGTACTCGATCGTCGGCTCCACGGAACCGATATACCGGTAGCGGATCATCAGGGAATCAAAATATTCCTCGGCCAGACGATTCGAATTTACACGCTGCGCGTGGGTCAGTTCTGCCATTTTCACCTTCTCCTTTACAGCTTTTCGACCGCCTCGCGGAACTGCTCCGTCACCCGAAGGCAGATTTCCGGCGTGACCGTCCTGCCGCCGTCATATTCCTCCTGTGCGGCGAGGAACGCCACCACACCCAGCATAAAGCCCTTGCAGCCGGCCTCGTAGAAGTATTTCACTTCCTCCGGCTTCACAAGGCGCTGCCCCGTGGCGATGACCGGCTTTTGCAGCGCGTCCGTCATCGCGCGGTAGCGGAGGATGTCGTCATAGACCAAGCGGGTGCCCTTTTGCTCCATCGGGACCACGCTGCCCTCGACGATATCGACGCGCCCATCGAGCCGCAGTCCGCGCAAAAGCGCGTCCGAGCAGTTCTCGCTGGTCACGGCGATAACGCTGCTGAGCGTCCCTTCAAACATATAAGGCGGCGCGTAGCGGGCCTCGGTGTTGAAGTAGTCGATCCCGAGTTCCTCCATCTCGTTTCGCTCCGCCTCGGTGACATACTGCTCGGCGAAGCCGGGGACGAGTCCCACCGGGACGGTGCCGGCGCGGCCGACGACCTCCCGGAGGAACTCCTTCCGCTCCTGAAAGGAGCCGATGCGCAGCCCGTTGTGGAGGGCGCTCTCATGGGGGGTGTTGCAGCGCATTTTCAGCGCCTGCGCCCCGCCCCGGAGTACCGCGTCCACGAACTCCATGGACTGGGGCATCGTGACCTCCAGCGTGAACTTTTGCGCTTCCAGAAGCTTCTTGATTATCATTGCGGTTATCCCAGCTCTTTGACCCGGCAGCAGGAGACAAAGTGGTTTTTCCCGACCTCCTGCAGCGCCTGGGGCTGGGAGCAGGCCTCCGTCGCGTGGGGGCAGCGGGGGGCGAAGCGGCAGCCGGGCTTCGGGTTGATGGCGGAGGTGATCTCGCCCTTCATCAGGATCTGTTCCTTTTTATGGTGGATGTCCGTGGAGGGGATCGCGGACAGCAGCGCCTTCGTATAAGGGTGGAGCGGCATGTCGAACAGCTCGTCCGAGGGGCTGGTCTCCACCAGCTGGCCCAGGTACATCACGGAGATGTTGGTGCTGATGTGCTTCACGACGGAGAGGTCATGGGTGACGAACATATAGGTCAGCTTCCGCTGCTCCTGCAGGTCCATCAGCAGGTTCAGCACCGCGGCCTGCACCGACACGTCCAGCGCGCTCACCGGCTCGTCGCACATGACGAACTCCGGGTTCAGGGCGATGGCCCGGGCGATGCCGACGCGCTGGCGGCGTCCGCCGTCCATCTCATGGGGATAGGCGTTCCTGAAGCGCTGGTCGATGCCCACAAGGCTGAAAATCTCGGTGATCGCGTCGTTGATCTCCGCCTTGCTCTTATATTTCTTGGAGATCACCAGCGGCTCGCTGACCGTGTCCTCCACGGACATGCGGGGATTCAGGGAGGAGTAGGGGTCCTGAAAGATGATCTGCATCTTCTCCCGGACCTTCGTGAGCTGATGGCCCTTCGCGTGGGTGATGTCCTCGCCGTTGAGGAGGATGTTGCCGGCGGTGGGCTCCAGCAGGCGGATGATGGTCCGCCCGAGGGTGGATTTGCCGCAGCCGGACTCGCCCACGACGCCCATGGTGGTGCCCTTCTCGATGGTCATGGTGATGTCGTCCACAGCGTGGTTGGTCCCGGCGGCGACGCCGAAGTATTTCTTGAGATTGCGAATTTCAATGACAGGCGCCATGCTTATGCCTCCCCTCTTTGATCGCAGAGTACGCAGCTGCAATAATGCGTCCCGCCGAGATGGGTTTCATGGATCTCACCCTGCCTGCACCGGTCCGTGGCGCGCTCACAGCGCGGCGCGAAGGGACAGCCCTCGAATTTGATCGACGGGTCAAGCGGCATGCCGGGAATCGGGGTGAGGCGGTCCGTTTTCTCGTTGAGCTTCGGGAGCGAATCGAACAGGCCGCGGGTGTAGGGGTGGGTGGGCGCGTCGAAGACCTCCTCGACGGTGCCCTTTTCCAGAATTTTCCCCGCATAGACGATGTTGACCGTGTCGCAGGTCTCGGCCACGACCCCGAGGTCGTGGGTAATCAGGATCATCGAGGTTTCAATTTTGTCCTGCAGGTCCTTGATCATGCGCAGCACCTGGGCCTGGATCGTCACGTCCAGCGCCGTTGTCGGTTCGTCCGCCAGCAGCAGCTGGGGGTTGCAGGCCAGCGCGATGGCGATGACGATGCGCTGCTTCATGCCGCCGGAGAACTGGAAGGGAAATTCCACGGCGCGGGAGCCGACGATGCCGACCATCTCCATCATTTCAATGGCCTTCTGCTCGGCCTCGTGCTTTGAAAGAGACTTGTCATGGGTGGCGACCACCTCGGCGATCTGCTCCCCCACGGTCATCAGCGGGTTCAGCGCGCTCATGGGGTCCTGGAAGATCATGGCGATCTCCTTGCCGCGGATCTCCAGCATATCCTTTTCGCTTTTTTGCAGCAGATCCTCGCCGTCCAGGTAGATTTCGCCGCTCTTGATGCAGGCGGGGGGACACTGCAAAATGCGCATGATGCTCTTTGCGATGGTGGTCTTGCCCGCGCCGGTCTCTCCCACAAGGCCCAGGGATTTGCCCTTCTCCAGCTCGAAGGAGACGCCGTTTACCGCGTAAATCGCCTTTTTGTCAGAGGTGTACTCGACCCGCAGATCCTTTACGGAAAGAAATGGATTGTTTCCCATAGCCGTCTTCCTCCTACTTCTTCATCTTGGGGTCGATCGCGTCGCGCAGTCCGTCGCCAAACAGATTGACGCAGAGCACCACGATCGCGATGCAGAGGCCCGGATACAGGACGAGCCAGTTGTACACGCCCACATAGCTCTTGCCGGCGGCCAGCATCGCGCCCCACTCGGGGTTGGGCGGTTTGATGCCGAGGCCGAGATAGCTCAGCGCCGCGGCGGAGGTGATGATCGCGCCGATGTTCATCGTCGTATTGACGATGACGGGGGAGATCACGTTGGGGAGGATGTGCTTGAACATGATGCGTCCGGGGCTGGCGTTGATGCTGTGGGCGGCCTCCAGATAGTCCTCCTTGCGGACGCTGAGGATCTGGCCCCGCAGCAGCCGGATGACCAGCGGCACCTCGCCGATGCTCAGGGCGATGATGGTGTTGACGAAGCCGGGTCCCAGAGCCGTGGCGATGATGATGGACAGCAGCTGGCCGGGGATCGCGGCCCAGATGTCCAGGAAGCGCATGAACACCGTGTCGAACATTCCGCCGAGATAACCGTCGATCAGGCCCAGGACGATGCCCACCGCCATGCCCGCCAGCGCCCCGGTTATGCCCAGGAGCAGGGAGTAGCGCGCGCCGTAGATCAGGCGGGTGAAGATGTCGCGGCCGTAGGCGTCGGTGCCCAGGAGATGCTTCGCGCAGGGCGCCATAAATTTATCCGTGAGAATCATCTCGTTGTAGCCGTAGGGGCAGAACAGCGGTCCCACCAGGCTGATGATCACAATCAGCAGCAGGATTGAAACGCCGACCACCGCGCCCTTGTTTGTCAGCAGGCGTTCGATGACCTGGGCAAACTGGCTTTTCCGTTTTACGGTCTGATTGTTATGTTCCATGACTCACTTCCCCTTTGCCTTTCCGGAATACTGCGCCTTGATGCGGGGGTCGATGATCGCGTAGACGATATCCACCAAAAGCATGACCAGCGAGGAGAACACCGCCAGAATGACGACGGAGGAGCGGACGATGGGGTAGTCGTAGTTGTCGATGCCGCTGAGCATATAGGTCCCGACGCCGGGGATCGTGAAGATGCGCTCAATGACCACGTTGCCGGCGATGGATTTGCTCGGGCCGACGCCGAGGCCCGTGACGACGGGGATCAGCGCGTTGGGGAGCATGTGCCGCCGCACCACGATGCCCTCGTCCACGCCCTTGGCCCGGGCGGTGGTGATGAAGTCGGCGCGGATGACCTCCAGCATACTGGAGCGCGTCTGCCTCGCGTTGGCCGCGACGCCCGCCATGGACCCGGCGATGATCGGCATGACCCAGCTCGTCGTCTTGTCGATGCCGAAGGGCGGGAACCAGCCCAGACGGATGGCGAAGAGATCGACCATCTCCAGGGCCAGCCAGAAGTTCGGCACCGAAACGAACAGCAGCGCCAGCACCATGCACAGCGTATCCTGCCATTTGTTCTGGTGGAGCGCGGCCATCATGCCCAGCGGGATGCCGATCAGGGCGTTGACAACGATACAGCTCACGCCCAAGAACAGCGTCCGCGGGATACGGACCAGCAGCTCTTCGATGACCGGCGTGTTATACTTGAAGGAGGTGCCGAAATCGCCCTTCAGGAACAGGGAATAGAGAAAATTCCCCAGCTGCGCCAGATAGGGCTGGTCCAGCCCGTACTTGTGGTTGAAGGCCGCGCGATCCTCGATCGTGGCGCTCTCGCCGAGGAAGTGCGTGGAGACGTCGCCGGGAACCAGATACAGGATCGTAAAGATGAGGATCGCGACCCCGATCAGGATGAATATCATCCACAGCAAGCGGTTAAAAACATATCTGCCCATGGTATGGATTCCCCTTTTCTTTTAGTTCGGGATTTCCCTCCGCCATACCCCAAAAGGGTATGGCGAAGGGAAAAGGGAGGGAGAAAGAAAAATGAAGGAAGAGAACGCGAGAATCACTCCACATAGACCCAGGCGCCGGGGATGGTCCAGTTGCGGAAGGTCTTGGTGGTGGCGTTGGCCACCTTGCTGCTGCGCCAGGCGTCGATGAGGATGCCTTCCAACGTACCGTAGGCATAGAAGTTCTCGATCAGGTACTGCTGGAATTTGGAGTTGGTTTCCGCTGTCGCGCCGGTACGGGTGTTGAACTCCTTGTACATGGTGTTGAGGGTGTCGTCGAACCAGTTGCCGATGCCGCCCTCATACTGGTCCGTGGAGAACTTGCCCAGCAGGGACAGCGCGTTGCCGTTGGCGCCGGTGGTGGTGCAGAGCAGATCCCAGTTGGCGTTGGTGGGGATGTTCAGGTTGTCCGCGTCGGTGGTGGGGGTGATGTCATACTTGACGCCGATCTGGTCCAGCGCCGCGCCGATGGTCAGGGCCACACCCTCCTCCATCTCCGCGTGCTCGCCGGTGTAATAGTAGATCTTCAGGACCTGGTTGTTGTAGCTGGACTTGGCGAGATACTCCTTCGCAAGGTCGATGTCGCACTTGCTGTAGTAGCTGTCCCAGCTCTCGCAGTCGGAGTTGTAGGACTGGACGCCGGGGACGCAGAACTCATAGAGCCTCCGGGCGAACTCCTCGCCGCCCACGGCGGCCAGGATGTCGTCGCTGTTGATGGCGTAGCAGATGGCGGCGCGGAGATTGATGTCCGCCAGCGGGCAGCCTCCGTCCGCCCAGCAGTTGAAATAGGTCTGGAACATGCGGTTGGAGTAGAAGCGGTAGACGGTGTAATCGCTGGAGGCGGAGAACTCTGCCGCGGCGGTGGAGGAGATCTCGCTGGCGTAGTCGATCTGGCCGGTCTTGAGGGCGTTGACTACCTGGGCGGCCTCGGTGATGAAGAAATAGTTGATCTTCTGGACGTTGGCCTGGTGCTGCGGGCCGACGACGGACAGGTCCTTCTGCCAGTATTCGTCGTCGCTGACGCGCTCGATGGTGGCGGACAGGCCGGTGATGTACTCGGTCAGCTTGTAGCGTCCCGTGGCGACGGGGCTGGTGGCCATCATGTCGGAAGCGGCCTCGAAGGCGGCCTGGGTCACAACGCAGGCGCCGCGGAGCAGGTTGTTGTCCGCCTGGAATACGTTGGCGCCGGCGTCGCCGGGCTTGGCGTGGAACACCGCGACGTATTCGCTGACGACCTCGCAGTCGTTGAAGTAGCGGTTGTATTTCTGGTCGTCATAGCCCTCCTCCTGCATCCGTTTGTAGTACCACACCACGTCGTTGGCGGTCAGGTGGTTCTTCGCGGAGTCATAGATGCTGTCGTAGAGCTCCACATAGAAGTCGTCCCCGTCCCAGTACCAGTTCTTGGCCAGCACGCCGTAGAGCTCGCCGCTGGGGCCGTCCTGGTCGCAGAGGGGCTCGTAGATCTCATTGAGGATGGCCTTGCCGCCGCCCGCCGGCTTCAGCGGGAGAAAGGAGGCGGGGTCGCCGCTGGCGATGGAGACCTCGGCGGCGATGAAGCCCGCGGCCTGCGTCTGCTCGTAGACGGAGGCGTCCTCATTGACCTGCGGCGCTGCGGTCGCAGTGGCCGCGCCGGTTGATCCGCCGGCAGAGCCGCCGCCCGTGGAATTGCCGCCGCAGGCCGTCAGAGCCAGCGCCGCCGCGGTGGCCGTGGAACCGACGCCCAGCACCTTGAGGAAATCTCTTCTTGACAGAGTGTTCATTTCTCATTTTCTCCTTTAATATTTATTTTGCAGGCCGGATACGGTTCCTGCGAAAATCCGAAAAGTGGGATGGCTCAGTCAAAATCGTACCGCAGATTCAGCGGGATCTGCATGATGTTGTACTCGGCGAGGAAGGCGGCGGAACGTCCCTCCTCCGTCGCGTCAAAGGAAAAGTCGAGGTATGCCACCGGAAGACGGTCGCTCCACATCTGCGGGTATGCGCAGTCGAAATTCAATCTGCTCTCTTCCACAAATTGCTCGTAGGGGATGGTCCGAACAAGTACGTTCTCAATCCCGCATGCTTTGAGCTTGGCCGTCAGCTCCTCCGCTTCGGCTGCGGGCGCCTTGATGGTTGCCAAAATCCTGCTCATAGTCGTTCCTTTCTGTCCGCTCCGTGGCGACTCCTGTGATACAGAAAAACGAAAAGATATCCTTTTTTTATATTGGAAATACTATACAATGCGACGCGCCGCGGGAGCAAACAAAAAAGCTCCCGAATTGATTACGGTTTTCAATCAATGCTGTTTATTTTGTTTTGACAGAGGACATTCCGCCTGATATATTTTTATCAATATTTGTGAACGATTTCCGGTCGGAAGGGGTGGCGGAAGGAATGGAGATACAGTATGTGCGGGAGTTTATCTCCGTTGCGGAGGGCGGCGTCCTGTCCGCCGTGGCGGACCAGTTTTTCATCGCCCCCTCCCTGCTGTCGGCCCACATCCGCAGGGTCGAGGAGGAACTGGGCTACACGCTGTTTGACCGGACGAGCCGCGCCCTGGTCCTGAACAAGCGCGGCCAGCTGTTCCTGCATTACGCGAAAAAACTGGTCAGCGTCTATGACGAATACAAAAGCGAGGCGGCAAAGGCGGAACGCGGCGGCAATGACAGCCAGCTTCTGATCGGGCTGATCGGCTCCGTCGCGCGCACCACGACGGAGGCGCTCATCACGGACTTTTTCAGCGCCAGCCCGGACGTGAAGCTGACGATCTCCACCCGTGACTACCCCCACGCGCTTCTGAATCTGCTGGGCGACGGGCGCTGCGATTTTATCTTCCTTTACGACGCCGAGGTCGAAGCCGAGGGATTGACGCGCGTCCCGCTGTTCACGGACCGCGTCGTCGCCATCGTGCCGCGCCGGCACGCCCTTGCGGGAAAAGAATCCATCACCGTCCGGGACCTGCGGGACGAGGACATCCTGATGCAGAACTCCGACAACGGGATCTTCCAGAAGATTTCAAATTATTTCGAGGGTCACGGCGTGCGCCTGAACGTCTCCTTCGCGGTCAATTCCCCGACCCTGATGGAGGATATGCTGCGTCTGGGGGCGGGCATCGGGCTGATGACGCAGACGGGCGCGGAGAAGCTGGCCTCGGACGATCTGACCATCCTGCGCGTGGAGCCGGAGCTGTCGATGGAGTTTTCCATGCTCTATCTGGAAAAGCCGGAATACAGCGCCGTGGAAAAACGCTTTCTGCGGTTTATCCGCCGGCGGTTCACCGGAAACGGCGGGAGCCGGCAAGCCGGCTCCGGGCAGCGGTAAGGGCGGCGGTATCGGACTATGGAATTGAGTTATTTCGCGGAGTTTCTCGCGCTGGCGAAGCAGAAGAATTTCCATGCCGCCGCGGAGGAGCTGGGCATCTCCCAGCCCACCCTGACGAGCCACATCAAAAAGCTGGAGACGGAGCTGGCGGCCTCCCTGTTTGACCGCGGCACGCGGCATGTGGAGCTGAGCGATTACGGCAAGCTGCTGTTTCCCTATGCCGAGAGCATCCTGAGCCTCTATGGCGACGCCATGCGCGCCATCGGAGAAAAGCAGAGCCGGGACAAGCTGGTCCTGACCGTGGCGGTGGAGCCGCATTATATGGTGGGCGAAGTGCTGCAGCTGCTGAATCGGTATCAGAAGGAGCACCCCAACATCATCATCGAATTTGCGAACGTCCCCGGAAAGTCGATCCACGAGGTGCTGCGCTCCGGCCGCTGTGATATGGCGATCATACCCCAGCGGAGCGCGGGGGACGGCGAATTTCAAACGGTGACGATTAGGGAGGAGCACGCGGTCATTTTTGTCGGCAAGGGCCACCCGCTGGCGGAGAGAGGAATCGTCCGCATCCAGGAGCTTCGCAGCGAAAACCTCCTGATCCCGCCCGCCCGTCTGGTGCTGTACCAGCTTCTGGCCTCCGCCTGCCGCGCGGCGGGCTTTGAGCTGGAGGCCAAAAGCGAGGGGGCCTCCGAGATGATGGGGATCCTGCTCGTCAAGGAGGGCTACGGCGTGATGGTACTGCCGGATTACGCGGCGAAAAAGCTGGCGGACGGCGATCTTCGCATCGTCGAGCTCCGTCCGCGGCTGAAATGGTACGTCAATCTGCTCTGCCCGAATGTGCATTCCTCCCCGGAGGGGAACGATCTGCTGGCCTATATCCGCGCGTCCCTGGCAAGCGCGGGAAAGGAAGCCGTCTGACATGGGATTTTTCAAGACGTTTTGGCGCGGCGAGGATTCGCCGACGGAATCGGGCGTCCACATCGGCTCGTATCACCGCTTCTTCGAGGGCTATATCGAGCGGAGGGTCACGGACGAGACGAACGGAAAGCAAAAGATCCTCCGGGTCTATGCCGCGCCCTATTATGTCCGGGAGGGGACGGACAGAGAATGGAGGCGGGCAAAAGCATGGAGCGTGGGGCTGTATGTGATCTCCGCGGCGCTTCTGCTCCTCTCCGCGACGGTGTTGGAGTTGCCCGCTCCCGCGCGGTATTATCAGGCGTTCGTGGCCTGCGCGTTCCTCTGCGATTTCTATCTGTTGTATAAAATGGTCAAGCTGCTCGCCGCGCCGCGGAAAATGACCGTGGGTGAATATAAGGCGCTCCGGCCCTCGCTGTATCGCGGGGCTTTGGTTGCGGCGGTCTTTTCCCTTGCCGCCGCCTTGGCGCGGATCGTCAACATGATCCTCTCCCATATTCAGGCGGGAGCGCCGCTCCTGTTGGGGACGTTTTGCCTCGCCGCTTCGGGCGCGGCCATGTTTTCCCTATGGCTCCGCGAAAAACGCGCTGTCTTTGAAATGGAGGACAACGAAAACGCCGGCGAACACGGCGTTATGATTCAGAATTGAAACAACTCCCCGACTTTTGAGCCGGAGAGTTGTTTTAATTTGGTTTAATCCGCGTCCATGGGCTTGTCCTTGTACTCGGCGTAGAGCTCGGGCAGGAAGCGGGGCAAATGGGCGTGCTCCAGGGCGTTGTGGATCAGGATCGCTTTGAGGTAATCCGCGTCGCAGGGGTAGTCGTCGCGGACCAGCTTTCCGCTCCCGTCCAAAAGCGGACGCCAGCCGATCCACTCGCGGCTGAAGGACTCCGTACCGCCCAGCGGATGCGGACGGGTGAACCCAAATACGAAGTGCGCGCCGGGGATGTCAAAGGTTTCGTAGGCCGCGCTGATGCTGCATCCCTTCGCCGCCAGCTCCGCGACATACTCGTCGGAGAAGCCGAGATCCTGCGGCTTCAGGTTGTGACGTACGCTGCCGATTGCCTTCGACGCCAGGCCGGGGACCAGCCCGCCGGCGTCCAGCTTTTCCAGGGAATAGGTGCCGTCGCTGCGGTCATGCCCGTTGACGAAGGAGTGCTCATAGTGGTCGTGGGGCATCCAGAGCTTGTACTTGAGGTTGCCCTCTCCCGGCTTGGAGCTTTTTGGCAGGACGTTGACCCACATGTGCCACCACTGCATCATCTCCGGGGTGACGCGCCCGCCGGGGTGGTGGCGCTGATATTCGGTGTAGGTGCCGGTGCCGTCGGGCAGCATACACCAGCCGCTGACGATCTTGTGGTAGCCCTCCAGGATGATGGCGTCCTTGTAGTTCTCCGGACTGAGCATATCCGCAGGGTCGGCCGGGCCGTAGTCCATCAGCTGAAATACCACGGGGTCGGGGATCTCCACCTGCATGTAGTATTTGGAGATGTTCATCTTTTTCTCGTTTTCGGTCAGCGGGGGAAGCGGTGGAACTTTGATCATATTTACCTCTCCTTTTCCAAAAGATTTTGTATTTCCGCCCGGGCTGCGGGCGGAGATTGTTCTTGTCACAAAGCGCTGGTCATGGCGTCGCAGAGCTTTTTGAAGACTTCAAAGCCCCTGTCGTAGACCTCCCGGTTTGCCGGGTTTGGACGTACCGGCTCTCCGACGTTCAGCCAGGCGTTCACGTCCTCCAGGCCGGAGAACATGCCGCAGGCCATTCCGGCCAGGAAGGCGTCGCCCACCAGGGCGTTGTTGAAGGCCGGCAGCGGCGTCAGGGTGTAGCCGGTCACATCGCTGACGGTCTGCAGCAGCCCCGGAATACGGATACCGCCTGCCATCGCCACGGCCTCGTTGTTCTCTCCGGGCTTCGGGTCCAGCAGCATCCGCACCGAGTAGGCAAGGCCCTCCAGGGCAGCGCGGTAGATTTCCCCATGGGCGTGGCGGTTTTCCAGCCCGAACAGGACCCCTTTCGCCTCCGGGCGGTAGAGCGGCGCGCCGTTTCCTCCGTTCAGGAAGGGCAGGAGCGTCACGCCGTTGGCCCCGGCGGGCACGGATTCATACAGGGCCAGGAGCCTTTCATCCGGGAGCGGTTCATTCCCCGGCCCGGAGATCAGGCGGATCGCCCAGTCCACGGTGGAGCAGCCGTTGGGCATCGCGCCGCCCCGGCGCTTTGGCCGCGCCGCCATCGACGCGGCGTAGTCATAGTCCCGGAACAACGGGTCCGAGGAGTTGTAGCCGAAGTTGACGCCCACGGTGGTGCCGAAGGTCAGCCGGACGCTGTGGGCGTACACGGTGCCGAAGCTGCAGCACTCCGCCGGGAAGTCCCCCGTGCCGACGGACACGGGCGTCCCGGCCCGCAGCCCCGTGGCCTTCGCCGCCTCCGGGGTGACGTAGCCGCCGATCTCCACGCCGTATTTCAGCTCCGGCAGGAGTTCGGGCGTGACGCCGCAGGCGGCGCACATTGTCTCGTCCCAACGCATATGCTCCGCGTCGTAGGGCATTCCGGCGATGGTATAGCAGGCGTGGTCCGCCACCATGTTCCCAGTGAGCTTGTTCACGAGGAAGGTGGGGGCGCCGACGAAGCAGGCCGTTGCGTCAAAGAGCTCCGGTTCATGCCGTTTCAGCCAGAGGATCTTCGGCCCCGTGCTGAGCTGGCCCACCGGAAAATGCTCCCCCAGCTCCTCCAGCTCCTTCACGCTGCGCCGGTCGAGATTGTAGAGCATGGCGGGGTACAGGGCGTTTCCCGCCTTGTCCACGGGCAGCAGCGCCGGGGACAGGGTGCTGACGGCCACAGCGGCGATCTTTTCCGCGACGCCGCCCGCGGCGGTGAGCTCCGCGCAGACCGCGGCGGTCTCGGCCCACCAGACGCGCTCCGCGTCATGCTCCGCGAAGCCCTCCCGGGGCGAGGAGATGCTGTGCCGCCGGGAGGCCGCGGAGACGACGGTCCCGTCGGGGCGGAACAGCGCGGCCTTTGTGTTGGTGGTCCCGATGTCAATGGCCAAAAGATATGGGTCGTTCATGTCCGCCTCCCTCTGTCTCAGAGCTTGTCGATGGCCTCGCGGTAGCGCGCGGTGATCTGCGTGACCAGCGCCGGGGTCAGGGGGCCGCCCACCTCCCGGAGAAATTCATAGTAGACGGAGAGCCCGATCATGACACACTTGATGCCCTCGTTGTAGAGATACTTGAGCTCCTCCGGCAGGATGTGCTTCTCCGCGGGGGCGATGATCGGCTTGTGGATTTGCTTTACGATGTCGCGGTACTGGAAAATGTCGTAGTAGTAGAGCCTCCGGCCAAACTCCGAGTGGGGCAGGAAGCCGGCCTCCACCGCGTCGACGCGCTCGTCCTCGTCCAGCCAGCGGTAGAGGTCCGGGTGGCGGTTTTCATAGGTGCAGCACAGGACCTTTGTCAGCTTCTTGCTGTCCATCATGTAGGGGGGCAGGAACATGGGCTCGCAGTTGAGGAAGTCGATGCCGATCTCCTCCATCTCGGCGCACTCCGCCTCCGTCACGAAGCTGCCCGGCGTGCCGGGGACCAGGCCCACCGGCCGGTCGCCCGCGTGCTCCACGACCTCCTTCAGAAACGCCTTCCGCGTCTGAAAGGGACCGCTGTAGATGCCGTTGGAGAAGCCGCTCATATTCGACTGGTTGCAGCGCATTTTCAGCGCGTGGGCGCCGCCGGCCAGGGCCGCGTCCACAAATTCCATCGACTGCGGGATTGTGACTTCAAGGATAAATTTCTCGGTTTCAAACAGGTTTTTCAGCTTCATGCCCGCGCTTCCTCCTTTTCCGTAAAGCGGTCCATCCAGGCGGCCATGTAATCGTACAGGGCCTTTTCGGTGTCTCCAAACTCGCCGGGCGTCTTCTCCGCGGCGTGGTTGGGGTCGAACATGTGGGTCGCGCCCTGAATGAACGCGATGGTCTTGTCCTCCATCGGCGCGTGATCATAAATCATCTCGGCGGCGATGAACTCATAGCTGCCGGTCATCCCCATCATCAGGGCGGGCACATGGATGTGCTCGATGTTGCCGATGGGGGTGGCGTAGCTGGAGCCCCAGTCCACGCCGGTGACGCCGTCGGCCTCCACGGCGAAGTCCTCCGTGGTGCGCAGCGCCTGGGAGCTGAGGAAGCCCCGGACCGTGTTTTTGTTGACGCCCATGCCGTAGGTCTTCGAGAAGCAGACGTTGCACTCCGGCGTGCGCACGCTTCGGATGATCTCATGCGTTACGCTGCCGTCGCCGTGAACAAGGTCGTATTCGCCCTTCGTGTGGCTCAGGGTCCGCAGGTCCTGGGGCAGCATCCGGTTGTTGGGCTTCGGCTGGTCCGCCGCGGCGATGAGGAAGGGCTCGTCGTCGACGAAGTTTCCCTCTCCCTTTTCCAGCTTGTCCAGGCGCTCCAGCGCCAGGGCGATCAGGGCGTCGTTGCGCTTTTTCTGGGCCAGGCGGTACTTCTTTATGAACTCCGGCGGGTACTGCGCCCCGGCGGGGTCGAAGCCGTTGGCGGGGTCGAGAATGTCGAAGGCCGGGTCCAGCTTCATGCCGATGCCCTCCTCCACCACCGCGGGGTCGAGGCTCAGCAGGCTCATCACGCCGTTGCCGTAGTTGGCGTCGATCAGCATAATGCCGTCGGCGCGCTCCGGTTTCTCCTTCAGGCGGCACTTGTAGACCATCTTACCGCCCTGAAACACCTCCGGGCCGTTTTCCGCCACGGCCTGATAAGCCGTCATCAACGTCGCGCCGCCGCTGTGGCCCATCAGCACGATCTTGTCGATGTCCGGGTTTGCGCGCAGATACTTCATGTGCCCGGCAAGGATCTCCAACTTTCGGTCCAGGTCTCCGTTGGAGAAGGACTGCGCCGCCAGCACATGATAGCCGCGCCGTGCCAGCGCCGGAGCCATCGGCAAGCCCATATAGTTGAGGTCGCAGTGCATCAGCACCACGGCGACGCGGGAACGCGGACCGGGAGTTTTCGGCGCGAACTCCATCGCCAGGGAATGCTCGCGGTTGTCCAGCGTAATCAGCGTCTCGGTGATGGTCTCGTTTGGCTCTGTGACCGCTTTTCCGTCCCGGCCGATGCGGACGATCATACCTCATCCCCTCCGATCTCCACAGCGCCGCCGTGCCGGAGCATGTAGGTGCGGATCTGGAGAAGATGGCCGGGGTGGTAGTTCAGGCTGCAATTTTTATAATAATACTTGGCCGGCTGGGGATCGTTGGGGTCGCCGAAGATCTTGTTTTTCGGCGGGGGTCCCTTGGGCTTCTCCTTCTCGTAATCTGCGTTGTTTGCCCAGTCGATCAGCATTTCCCGCGTCTCCGCGATCACGCCCGCGTCGATGGGCACGTCGCCGTGGGCAGGCCAGACGCTCTCCACATCCAACTCGCTCAGGCGCGTCAGGCCGTGGATGAACTCCTGGGGCTCGGCGGAGATCTTGAGGGACTGGCTGTAGATCACATGGTGGTTTCGCATCAGGAAGTCGCCGCTGAACACGGCCTTCTTCTCCGGGGAATAGAGAGCGACGGAGCCGCTGGTGTGGCCGGGGACGGCATAGACCTTGAGGGTGATGCCGCCGAGATCGAAGACCTGGCCGTCCTCCAGGGGGCGGAAGGTGCAGGCCGCCAGGTCGGTATTGCAGTATTCGTCCTCGTCCACCAGCTTTTCAAAGCCGGGGGTGGACTGGGCCACAGCCAGAATCTGCTTGCCCTTCTGCACGGGGTTGTTGTTGGCCTCGCAGAGCTCGAAGTCCCGCGGGCTGAGCCAGGCCTCCTCATAGAAGCGGCAGCCCAGGACATGGTCGTCGTGGCCGTGGGAGCAGACGACGGTCAGGGGCTTGTCCGTCACCTCCGCGATCAGGGGGCGGAAATCGGTGAAGCCATAGCCGGTGTCGAACAGCAGCGCCTTCTCCTCGCCGATGATAAGGTACATATAGGTGATGTTGACGTTGTCGAGAATATAGAGCCAGTCATAGACCTTTTTGCGGACGACGATGTTGTCCTTCGTGATCTCGCGGTATTTGTCCGGACAAATGATGTTTTCCATACAAATTCCTCCTTTATAGTCTGCAATGGTTCAGCGGGATCGTCAGCGGGCTGGCGTACCCGGTGTTCCCGAAGGCGGTCTCCGCGGGTTCGGCGGCGAAGCGGCGCACCGTCACCGCCCCGTCGGAGAAGCGCAGGAGCGTCCCGCAGCCGTTCAGGATATATCCGGCGTTCAGGTAGTGGAAGCCGATTCGCGTTACGGCCCGGTCCTCCTTTTCCCGCCCCTGCACCGGCAGTACGCCGCCGGCGGGGACATAGTAGTACAGGCGGTCGACGTCGCTGACGTGTTCCGACGAATGGTTATGGGCGAAGAAGACGAGGATGTCGCGCCTTTTCGCGGCGCGGTTCAGCGCATCGCACCAGACAGCGGCCCCCCGGTTATCCGGGCGGTTCGCGTGCAGCGGCATGTGGGACATCACCAGCACCGGCTTGCGGTCCGTCAGCGCGGCGCACCAGTCGAGGAAACAGGCCGCGGCGGTCTCCGCGCAAGCTCCCGTGGGTTCGGAGACGTCGATCCCGTCGTAGGGCGGGTCTGAGGCAGCGCGCTGGGCGTCGTCGGTGAAGCGCATCTGGCAGAAGCTGACGCCGTAAAGCCAGCAGGCGTTCAGCTCCGCCGGGCCGCAGAGGAAGCCTCCGCCGCCCTCCTCATTCCGGTCATGGGAGCCGTAGGTGAAGAAGGTTTTCACATCCTCCCCGAACACGGAGGCGATCACCCGGCGCACGTCCGCCAGCCGGAAGGGCGGCCGCCAGCGCCGCGCCCAGCCCAGCCGCCTGGCCAGTAACGGCAGCGGTGGGAATCACGCGGGTGATGTCCCACATGTCTTGCGTCACGGAAATGCAGCGACCCGCGGCGGCGATGTTGTCGTTTTCCGTGCCCACCAAGGTGCGCC
>JAFUVO010000079.1 GCA_017477525.1 Oscillospiraceae bacterium
CCTTGGTGGGGTCCTTCATGGAAAAGGCCCCGCCGCCGTGGGCGGCATAGCCGCCGTAGGTGTCGACGATGATTTTGCGCCCGGTCAGCCCGGAGTCCCCGGCAGGGCCGCCGATGACGAAGCGCCCGGTGGGATTGACAAAAATTTTCGTATCCCCGTCCAGAAGCTGCGCGGGAATCACTTTCTGGATGACCTCGCGGATGATGCCCTCACGGATGGTATCCTGGCTGATTTCGGCGGCGTGCTGGGTGGAAATCACCACTGCGTCAATGCGGCGCACCGTGCCGTCGGGGCCATACTCCACCGTGACCTGGCTCTTCCCGTCGGGACGGAGCCAGGGGAGGGCGCCGTTTTTCCGGACCTCAGTGAGGCGGCGGGTCAGGCGGTGGGCATAGGCGATGGGGGCGGGCATGTACTCCGGCGTTTCGTCGCAGGCGTAGCCGAACATCATGCCCTGGTCGCCGGCGCCGGTGTCGCCGCCGGCGCTCTCGCCGGCTTTGGCCTCCAGGGAGTTGTCCACGCCCATGGCGATATCCGCGCTCTGCTCGTCGATGGCGGTGAGCACCGCGCAGCTGTTTCCGTCAAAGCCGTACTCCGGCCTGTCGTAGCCGATCTCGCATACAGTTTTCCGCACAACTGCCGGGATATCCACATAGCAGCTCGTGCTGATTTCGCCCATCACCAGCACCATGCCTGTGGTGCAGGCTGTCTCGCAGGCCACGCGGGCCATGGGGTCCTGGGCGTAGATGGCGTCCAGAACGGCGTCGCTGATCTGGTCGCAGATTTTATCGGGATGTCCCTCGGTGACGGACTCGGAGGTGAATACCCTTTTTCTGTTTTGGCTCATATGTTTTCCTCGATTCTGCTGGTCTTATGGCAGCTTAAAAAGTTACAATTTGTATCATAACACATTTCCGCCACAAGATAAAGGCTTTTTTAAAATAATTTTGAAAATTTTTGTCGATGCGCGTCGAAACGCGCGGTCAGGTCCGCATCCGCGGGGCAGCCAGGCACATAAAGGGGCTGCTCACGCCTTCTGATCCCGCAGTTTTTTCGCGGCTTCCTCGCGCTGGCGGCAGAGCTCGGCCCAGCTTGGGGCGGCTTTGAGCTTTTCATCCAACTGCGCCAGGGCGGCAGGGATGTCGATGCTCTGGGGACATACCGCCGCGCAGGCCCCGCAGGCGATGCAAGCGGAGGGCCGCTTATCCTCTGGAAGGGCGTCGAACTGCATGGCCACGGTCATGCCTCCGCCGAATTTGATGTCGTTGTAGGCGTGGATCAGCATGGGGATATCGAGGCCCATGGGGCAGCCGTCGCAGCAGTAGCGGCAGCGGGTGCAGGGCAGGGCGTTTTTCAGCCCCTCGGCGATGCGATCCAGCAGGGCCGCTTCCTCCGTCGTCTGCGCGGCGCCGCCGGAGAAGGTCTTCACGTTGTCCTCCATTTGGGCTATGTCGGACATGCCGCTGAGGACCATTTTCACGTTGGGCAGGTTGAGCAGCCAGCGGAAAGCCCAGGACGCCGTGCTCTCCCCGGGGCGCAGGGCCCGGAGCGCGGCCTCGTCCTCCCCGGAGAGGGAGGCAAGACGTCCCCCGCGCAGGGGCTCCATGACCCACACGGGGATATTTCGCGCCGTCAGAAGCTCATATTTGGCTTTGGCGTCCTGAAGGGTCCAGTCCAGGTAGTTGAGCTGGATCTGGCAGAACTCAAAGCTGCCGCCGCCCCAGTCGAGGATTTTTTCAAGGGTGTCGGGGCGGGCGTGGCTGGAAAAACCGAGATGGCGGATGCGCCCCAGGCGCTTTTGCTCCTTAAAATACTCCAAAATCCCCCAGCGGGGGTCGGTGTAGACGCCGAAGGAGTTTTCATAGATGTTGTGCAGGAGGTAGAAGTCAAAATATTCCACGCCGCACTTTTGGAGCTGTTCTTCAAATATCGCGGCGGGGTCATAGCGCTCGGCGATCTGGTGGCCGGGATATTTCGAGGCCAGGAGCCACTTGTCCCTGGGGTGCCGCGCCAGGGCGCGGCCCAGCACGACCTCGCTCAGGCCGCCGTGGTAGGGGTAAGCCGTGTCAAAATAGTTGACGCCGCGCGCCAGGGCGCAGTCGACCATCGCCTCCGTCTGGGTGACATCAATGCTCTTGTCTTCCAGCAGCGGCAGGCGCATGGCGCCGAAACCGAGCCGGGAGAGGGACAGGTCCTGAAAATCATTGTAAACCATAGCTGCCTCCTTAGTAAATTCCTCCCACCGGGAACGCAGGCCCGATGGGAGGGAGTTTCATTTCGCGTATTCGATGATCTTTGTCTCCCGCAGCAGATGTACTTTGATCTGGCCGGGGTAGGTGAGCTCCGCCTCGATTTTTTTGGCGATATCCCGGGCCAGCAGGACCATCTCGTCCTCGCTGACGGCCTCGGGCTTGACCATAATGCGGATCTCGCGGCCCGCCTGGATGGCGTAAGCGCTGTCGATGCCGGGGAAGGACTTCGATACTTCCTCCAACTTTTCCAGACGCTTGACGTAATTTTCGATGTTCTCGCGCCGCGCGCCGGGGCGGGCGGCGGAAATGGCGTCGGCGGCCTGGACCAGGCAGGCGACGATGGTCTGGGGCTCCACGTCGCCGTGGTGGGCGTGGATGGCGTGGACCACGGCGTCGGGCTCCCGGTACTTCTTCGCGATGTCGACGCCGATGGTGACGTGGCTGCCCTCCACCTCGTGGTCGATGCTCTTGCCGATATCGTGGAGCAGTCCGGCCCGGCGGGCGGTCGCCACGTCCGCGCCCAGCTCCGCCGCCATCAGGCCGGCGATGTGGCTGACCTCGATGGAGTGGTTGAGCACGTTCTGGCCGAAGCTTGTCCGGTATTTCATCCGGCCCAGCATCCGCACCACGTCGGGGTGGAGGCCCTGGACGCCGGTTTCAAACACCGCGCGCTCGCCCTCGGCCTTGATGACGGCGTTGACCTCCTTCTGGGCCTTCGCCACCATCTCCTCGATGCGGGCGGGGTGGATGCGCCCGTCGGCGATGAGCTTTTCCAGCGCCAGACGCGCCACCTCGCGGCGCACGGGGTCGAAGGAGGAAACCGTGATGGTCTCCGGCGTGTCGTCAATGATGAGGTCGCAGCCGGTCAGCGTTTCAATGCTGCGGATGTTGCGGCCCTCGCGGCCTATGATGCGGCCCTTCATCTCGTCGTTGGGGAGAGATACGACAGAGACAGTGATTTCGCTGGCGTGGTCGACGGCGCAGCGCTGGATGGCCAGCGCCACGATCTCGCGGGCGGTGCGGTCGGCTTCCTCCTTGGCCTGGGCCTCCAATTCCTTGACCTTCAGCGCCATTTCGTGGGTGACTTCGCCCTCTACCGTGGAGATCAGGTAGGCTTTGGCTTCCTCGACGGTGTAGCCGGAGAGCTTTTCCAGCAGCTCCAGTTCGGAGCTTTTCAGCCGCTCGATCTCCGCCCTGGCCTCGTCCGCCTCGGCAAGCTTTTTGTTGAGATTGTCCGTTTTCTTTTCGAGGGAATCGGTTTTCCGGTCCAGATTCTCCTCCTTGCTGCGCAGGCGGTTCTCCTGCTTCTGGAGCTCCGCGCGGCGCTCCTTTTCCTCCCGCTCGAACTCGGTACGGTTTTTGTGTATTTCTTCCTTTGCCTCTAAAAGCGCCTCGCGTTTTTTGCTCTCGGCGCTCTTGATGGATTCATTGATGATCCGCTTCGCTTCCTCCTCGGCGTCATAGATCTTGCCCTCGGAGTTCTTCACCTTCCGCTGATAGCCCACGAAGAAGAAGATCACGGCCCCGGCGATAAAGCCGAGCAGTAGTCCCAGCCACCATGGCATTGTCAGAAAACACCTCCATTCTTCTTAGTTTGGAACGCCCTCCCCCTGGGAAACGGGCGCTGGCAGAATTTCGCGGTGTTTTTTTGCCGGACAATATAATAATTGTAACGCTTTTATCCCACGGCATTTTCCGCCGGACGCGCAGCGGCGTCCCCCGCGGGAAAATGCGTTGTAACTATTAAAAACGGCTGCCGCGTTTTTTCGCGGCCCGGCTGCCTTTTCGCAGTGTGCCGGCCCGGTCCTCCCCATGGCCCGGGCGCAACAATACTTGTTTATTGTATAACCGAAGGCGGGGGATGTCAAGCAAAAAATTGTGCATGACAACAGGGATGTTCCTGCTGCCATGCCCGAAACGCCAGGTATTTTTGTAAATTATAAGGGCAAAAATAAAAACGCTGTCATTGCTCGCCAGTCTGAGGACTGGTGAGCAATGACAGCGAATTTGTAATGAAATGGAATCAAAACGCTTTTCCGCTTCATGCGGGTCAGGGAACCAGGCAAAATTATTGCACCTGACTATATTTTAGGCTTGCCCAAGGATTTGCCCTGGCTGAGGGAATCGTGAATGCGCGAAATAACAAAAACCGCCACCCGGCTGGGTGACGGTTTTTGTTATTTCGGGCGGGTTATCAATACATGCCGTCCATGCCGCCCATGCCGCCGCCAGCGGGCATCGGGGGGGCGGGGGGCTCGGGCTTGTCGGCCACGAGGCTCTCAGTGGTCAGCACGATGCTGGCGATGGAGGCCGCGTTCTCGAGGGCGCTGCGGCAGACCTTCGTCGGGTCTACAATGCCGGCCTCGATCATGTCGACATATTCCTCGGTGGAGGCGTTGAAGCCGTAGTTGACGGAGCCGTTGGACACGACCTTGTCGTAGATGACCGCGCCTTCCAGGCCCGCGTTGGCAGCGATCTGGCGGATCGGGCTCTGCAGGGCGAAAGCGACCAGGGCCGCGCCGGTGCGCTCGTCGCCGGCCAGCTCCGCGGCGCACTTCTCCGCGGCCTTGCCGGCCATGACGTAGGCGGTGCCGCCGCCGGCGACAATGCCCTCCTCCACCGCGGCGCGGGTGGCGTTGAGCGCGTCCTCGATGCGGAGCTTCTTCTCCTTCATCTCGACCTCGGTGGCCGCGCCGACCTTGATGACGGCGACGCCGCCGCTGAGCTTGGCCAGGCGCTCTTCCAGCTTCTCCTTGTCATAGTCGCTGGTGGTGGTGCCGATCTGGTTCTTGATGGCGGCGCAGCGGTTGCGGATCTCCTGGGCGTCGCCGCAGCCGTCCACGATGGTGGTGTTGTCCTTGGTGATCTTGACCTGGTGGGCGCGGCCGCAGGTCTCGATGGAGGCGTCCTTCAGCTCCATGCCCAGCTCGCTGTTGATGACGGTGCCGCCGGTCAGGGTGGCGATATCCTCCATCATCTCCTTGCGCCGGTCGCCGTAGCCGGGGGCCTTGACGCAGACGCAGTTGAAGGTGCCGCGCAGCTTGTTCAGCACCAGGGTCGCCAGCGCGTCGCCCTCCACGTCCTCGGCGATGATGAGCAGGGGCTTGCCCATCTTGACGATGCTCTCCAGCAGGGGCAACACGTCCTGGATGTTGCTGATCTTCTTGTCATAGAGCAGGATGAAGGGATCCTCCAGAACGGCCTCCATCTTCTCGGTATCGGTGACCATATACGGGCTGAGGTAACCGCGGTCGAACTGCATACCCTCGACGACCTCGGTATAGGTCTCGGCGGTCTTGCTCTCCTCGATGGTGATGACGCCGGCCTGGCCCACCTTCTCCATCGCCTCGGCGATCAGCTTGCCGACGAACTCCTCGCCGGAGGAGACAGTGCCGACGCGGGTGATGTCGTCGCTGCCGGACACGGGCTGGCTGTTGGCGCGGATGGCGGCCACAGCGGCGTCGGCGGCCTTCTGGATGCCGCGGCGCATGACCATCGGGTTCGCGCCCGCGGCCAGGTTCTTGATGCCCTCGGCGATCATGCTCTGGGCCAGGACCGTGGCGGTGGTGGTGCCGTCGCCGGCCACGTCGTTGGTCTTGGTGCTGACCTCGCGGATGAGCTGCGCGCCCATGTTCTCATAGGGGTCCTCCACCTCGATCTCCTTGGCGATGGTCACGCCGTCGTTGGTGATCAGGGGGGCGCCGAACTTCTTGCCCAGCACCACGTTGCGGCCCTTGGGGCCGAGGGTGATTTTGACGGTATCCGCCAGCTGGTCCACGCCGCGCTGCAGCGCCTTGCGGGCTTCTTCGCCGTAAATGATCTGCTTTGCCATAAATCTATTACTTCCTTTCCGATAATCTCACTGCGCCCGGGCGCTTACTCTACGATCGCGAGGATGTCGCCCTGCTTGACGATGGTGTATTCCTCGCCGTCCAGCTTCACTTTGGTGCCGGAATACTTGCCCATGATGACCTTGTCGCCGGGCTCGACTTCCATCTCGACGTCCTGGCCGTCAACGACGCCGCCGGGGCCGACCTCGATGACCTCGTAAACCTCGGGCTTCTCCTGGCCCGCGCTGGTCAGGATAATGCCGCCGGCGGTCTTTTCCTCCGCCTCGACCTGCTTCAATACGACTCGGTCAGCCAAAGGTCTCAGTTTCATAAATTGAATGCCTCCTTCAAATTTTCACGCAGCCCCGGAAGGGGATTTGCGAGTTGTATACGGTTTTCAGCGGGTTAGCACTCAAAACACCTGAGTGCTAACCCGCTGATAATAATAGCGGAATGGCGGACTTTTCGCAAGATTCAATTTGCATAAAATTTACGGAGAAAATTTGGCGTCTTATATAAATAATGCCATATTTCGGCTCTTGCGTTTCAAGGTTTTCGCATGATGGGAAAATTCCTTTTTTGCTTTACGTCGCAAGGCTGCTCCAAGGCTTCCCCGCCCGGGCGGGGAAGCTGTCGCGGCCCGTCCCCCGCAAGGGCCGTGACTGATGAGGTGGGCATTGCGTTTTTC
>JAFUVO010000080.1 GCA_017477525.1 Oscillospiraceae bacterium
AGGCTCAGATAGCTGCCTAATCTTTCATAAGCAGGTTTTTCTGGGGTAGGGGGAATTATGCGCTTTTTTCCTATTCCCCCTATGTTTTTTCCTGTCAATAGAGCTGGGGCTGTGAAAGCCAGGAGATTGCTCTCCTTTTTTTCACAGCCCCTTTTGCTTTCTACTGTATCGGTCTTTACCCACTGCTCGCATTGTGCCCCTATGGACGAAACGCCTTGATTTACAAGGCTTTCCGGGACGCGGAAACTATAAAGTCATTATTCCCACTCTATTGTCGCGGAAGGCTTGGGGCTTACATCCCACAGGACGCGGTTGATGCCGGAAACTTCTGTGGTGATGCGGGAGACGATGCGTTGTACAAGCTGAAAATCCAGCGCGGCGGGTTCCGCGGTGACAGCGTCGACGGTGTTGACAGCGCGAATGACCGCCGGCCATTCATAGCAGCGCTTTCCGTCCCTGATCCCGGTAGAGCGGAAATCGGGGACGACGGTGAAATACTGCCAGACCTCTCCTTCCAGACCCGCGAGGGCAAATTCCTCCCGCAGAATCGCGTCGCTCTCGCGGACAGCTTCGAGGCGGTCGCGGGTGATTGCGCCGACGCAGCGGACCCCCAGGCCGGGGCCGGGGAAGGGCTGGCGGTATACCATGCTGTCAGGCAGGCCAAGCGTTTTGCCTACCACACGGACCTCGTCCTTATACAGGAATTTTATGGGCTCCACCAGCGTAAAATTTAATTCCTCCGGCAGCCCGCCCACATTGTGATGGCTTTTTACGGGACCAGATTCAAGAATATCGGGATAGATCGTGCCCTGGGCGAGGAAGGAAATGCCCTCTAACTTTTTAGCCTCCTCGGCGAAAACGTCGATAAACAGACCGCCGATGATTTTCCTTTTTTTCTCCGGGTCATCGACGCCGGCCAGCGCGTCAAGAAAGCGATCGGCGGCATCCACATAGATCAATTCCGCGCCCAGTTTATCCCGGAATACCCGGATTACCTGCTCCGGCTCTCCCTTGCGCAGCAGGCCGTGGTTGACGTGGACGCAGACAAGCTGCTTTCCGACAGCCCGAATCAGCAGCGCAGCCACGACGGAACTGTCCACGCCCCCACTCAGAGCGAGCAGGACACGCTGGTTCCCGATTTGCTCCCGCAGTTTGGAAAGCTGTTCGTCAATAAATTTCTCCGCCTGTTCCGGCGTGGTAATCCGTTCCAGATCCGCGGGACGTCTGTTATTTTCCATTTGAGAAAGCTCCTCTCTGTTTTTCTGCCATTATAGCGTCATACGTCCTTCAGCGCAAGAAATAATTTCGATTTTCTTTCGCTGTCCTGGGAAGTGTCATTAAGGGAAAGCCAGAGCCGCTCTGCCCACGTACAGGGAATAGAAAAGATATCCCAGGCCGAAATGGCACAGGACGATGATCGGAAGGCCGAGGGCAAAGGCGGGCTTTTGGGTCTTGTGCCGCCAGAGGAACATCCCCAGCAGCGCCCCAATGCCGCCGCCCAGGACGGCCAGGGAGAGCAGGGTCGCTTCCGGAATGCGTTCCTCGCCGCGCCGGGAGGCCAGCTTGTCCCGCCCCATGGCAGCCAGCGCCGCGGCATTGAGCGCGGCCAGAATGGCGTATATCAGATAACGTGGCATGTTTTTCCTCCCGCATCCGCAGCGCCCCGAAAAGCAGGGCGCCGCGATGTTTTTGCTGCCTTTTTCGATAAAAGCAGTATTTAATGTAATAATCTGTCATTCATGCGTAGTCTGCTTGACCTGCACTGATTTAACATGTATAATACTGGATTGTATAATATTTGCCTGCTTTTTGCAAGGGGAGTGTCTTCGTTTGGACGGAGCTGAAAGACGCGGGGAGCAACGGGCCGGGCGGGCCGGCGTTTTGATCTGCGGGGCATATGGAATGCGCAACGCGGGGGACGAGGCCGTGCTGGACGCGATTCTGGCCGCGATGCGGGAGATCGACCCCGCAATGCCCGTCACGGTGCTCTCGCGGGACCCCGCGGAAACCGCCGCCCGTCATGGGGCGGGCTCGATCCCGGAGTTCGGGCTTCTGGCCTTCTGGCGGGCCCTGCGGCGGACAACGCTGTTCATCAGCGGCGGCGGGAGCCTCATACAGGACGCCACCAGCAGCCGGAGCCTCTGGTATTACCTCTATACCATCTCCGCCGCCCGGCGGCGGGGTTGCCGTGTGATGATGTACGGCTGTGGCGTGGGCCCGGTGAGCGGACGCCTGAACCGCCGGCTGGCCGGGCGGGTCATCGACCGCTGTGTGGACGCGATCACCGTGCGGGAGACGGCGAGCCTGGACGAACTGCGGGCTTTAGGCGTCACGCGCCCGGAGATCACACTGGCGGCGGAGCCGGCTCTGACCCTGGCCCCCGCGCCGGAGGCGCGGATCGACGCGATTTTTGAGCGCCACGGCATGGCGCGGGATGGGCGGTATTTCTGCCTGTGCATCCGGCGCTGGCCGGGGGTGCGGCAAAAAAGCGGGATTTTCGCCGCCGCGGCGGAGTATGCGCGGGAGCGCTACGGCCTGACGCCGGTGCTCCTGAGCGTCAACATCCGCCAGGATTCCGAGAGCGCCTGCCGGGTGCGGGAGAAAATTTCCGGCGACTGCGTCCTCGTGACCGAGGACATGAGCGCGCCGGAGATTATCGGCTTCCTGGGCAGGATGAAGAGCGTGATGGCCATGCGTTTGCACGCCCTGATTTTTTCCGCCGCCCGCTCCGTGCCGCTGATCGGCATCTCCTATGACCCCAAGGTGGCGGGGTTTCTGGACTATATTTCCCAGACGAATTATATAGATTTTGACGCGCTGTGCGACGCCGGCCAGCTCCGCGTGATGATCGACGCGGCGATGGAGGCGGATCGGGAGGCCATGCGGGCCGCCACGGCGCGGCTGGCGGGACTGGAAGCGCGCAACCGCGAAACGGCAAAGCGGCTTTTGGCGGAACAGGAGGACAGGAAAAGATGAGAGTGTCAGTACTGGTTTCCGGCGGCGGGGCCAACCTGCAGCCGCTTCTGGACGTCTACCGCTCCGGTACGGGCGGGGCGATGGAAATCAGCGCCGTGATCTCCTCCGTGGACGGCGCCGGGGCGCTGGAGCGGGCGAAGGCCGTGGGGGTGCCCATTTATCTGGTGGAACGCGCCCTGTTTCCCAACAGCGCCAGCTTCTGCAGCGCGCTGCTGAACAAGCTCCGGGATCTCGATACGGACCTGGTGGTCTGCGCCGGTTTTACGGAAAAGCTGAATTATCTGCTTTTGCGTTACTATAAAAACCGGGTCATCAGCGTCCAGCCCGTGCTGTTCCCCGCCTTCTGCACCGGAGAGCTGGACGCGATGCGGGCCGTGAAGCGGATGCTGGACCTGGGGGTGCGCTTTACCGGCGCCACCAGCTATTTTATGAGCGACGAGGACAACGGCTACGGCCCGATCATCGTCCAGAAAATCGTTGAAGTGCTCCCCGCTGACACCGTCACCACCCTCAGCGAGCGCATCATGCGCCAAGGCGAGTGGTCCGCCCTCACCGAGGCCGTAAAGCTCTACTGCGAGGGGAAGCTCCAGGTTTCCCATGGGAAGGTGCTGATTTTGGAGCCGGGCGCATAAGAACCGCCCGCACATTTGCGGAGGGGCGAATCCAACAATTATTTTTTACAGCTTGTTATTTCTTTTCAAATGTAGTAAAATATAGCAGGACAGCATTGGCCCGCCCCCCGGGGCGGAGGGGACGGCAGAGGGAGGATTCCTATGGTAACGATCGTCAACAAACGCGGCAGTATCAGCATTGCCTCGGAGGTGTTCAACCTTGTGGCAGGGGACGCGGCGACACGCTGCTTCGGCGTCAAGGGCATGGTGGGCAAGGCCAAAGAAACCGGCATCTACCAGCTCCTCCGGCGGGAATCCATGTCAAAGGGCGTGTCCGTCAGCTTTGATGATGACGACAACACCGTGTCGGTCGCCCTGCACATCGGCGTCGACCAGGGCGTAAACCTTGCCGCGCTGGGCAAGAGCATCATCAATGAGGTGGGCTACAAGGTCAGCAGCGCCACCGGCGTCGAGGTCAAGCGCGTGGACGTTTTTGTCGACGCGATGCTGATCGGTTAAGCCGTGTTTTCCCCTCGGGGGAGCAACACAGGGTAGAATAAGGAAGGTACACGGATTTGAAAGAGAATTTGTCCGGCGCGGAGCTGCGGGAAATGCTGCTGTGCGCCCATGAGGCCCTTGACGCGGCCAAGCAGGCCATTAACGAACTGAATGTGTTTCCTGTGCCGGACGGCGACACCGGGACCAATATGACCCTGACCATCTCCACCGCCGCTTCGGAGCTGCGGGGGAGCGAGGAGACGCGCGTCGGTATTGTGGCCGACAAGGCGGCTTCCGCCATGCTGCGGGGCGCGCGGGGCAACTCCGGAGTCATCATGTCTCTGCTGTTCCGCGGCATCGCCCGGGGGCTCAAGGGGCTCGAGGCCTGCACGGCGGCGGAATTTGCCGCCGCGATGAACGCCGGCGTTGACGCCGCCTACAAGGCGGTCATGAAGCCGGCGGAGGGGACGATCCTCACCGTCTCCCGGGTGGCCAGCGCCGCCGCCGTGGAATGCGCGGAGCTGGAGCCGGATATCGTGGTGGTGATTTCCCGCGCCCTCTCCGCCGGACGGGAGGCTCTCGGGGAGACCACGCAGCAGAACCCCGTCCTGGCCAGGGCCGGCGTCGTGGACGCCGGCGGCATGGGGTATATCACGATTTTGGAGGCGTTCCTGGGTTCTTTGCAGGGACGGATTCGCTCCGGGCGCCTGGGCGCCACAGAAGCCTCCGCCGGCGAGGAGGAGAGCCATGTTTTCGGGGAGTTTTCCACTGAGGAGATCACCTTCGCCTACGATACGGTCTATACCATGCGGAAATTCCAGCAGGAAAAACCCCTGGACCTGCTGCGGACCTACCTCAGCAGCATCGGCGACAGCCTTGTCATCAGCGAGGATGACGAGATGTTCAAGGTCCATGTCCATACCAACACCCCCGGCGAGGCCCTGAGCGAGAGCGCGAAATACGGCGTCCTTGAGATTGCGAAGATCGAAAACATGCGCTCCCAGCATGACGCGCTGCTGGCGGGGCAGAAGCCCGCCACCGCCGACGCCATCACCGACCCGGAGGAGGATGCCCCGGCCGTCGCCCCGGCGGAAAAACGCTGCGGCTTTGTGGCGGTCTGCGCGGGGGAGGGCATGAACCAGCTCTTCCAGGAGCTGGGCTGCGACCAGGTGGTCACGGGCGGTCAGACCATGAACCCCTCCACCGCCGACATCCTTGGCGCGGTCAACCGTACGCCGTCGGAGGTGGTGTTCGTCCTTCCCAACAACAAGAACATCATCATGGCTGCGGAGCAGGTGGTTCCCCTGACCGAAAAACGCGTGATCGTCGTCCCCACAAAGACCGTGCCCCAGGGGATCGCCGCGATGCTGAACCTGAATCTGGACGCGGAGCCGGAGGAGATACGCTCTGCCTTTACGGATGTGATCGGCAAGGTCCACACGGCGGAAGTCACCTATGCCGCCCGCAACAGCGAATACGACGGGCACAGGATCCGGGCCGGGGAATACCTCTGCCTTTTGGACGGCGGTCTCCTGGGCAGCACCGGAAGGCCCGCCGCCATGACCAAAATGCTCTCCAAATCCATCAAAAAACTCAACCCGGAATTCGTCACCATCTATTATGGCGAGGACGTGGCGGACCCGGCGGCCAAGGCTTTTTCCGACGCGCTGACGGGCGCCCTTCCCGGCGTGGATGTGATTCTGGTCAACGGCGGCCAGCCGGTTTACTACTATCTGATCGCTGTGGAATAACATGATCGCCCTTCTGCCCGCCGGCTCTGCCGGCGGGCAGCGGTGTTTGTTTTACCGCATCCATTCCCCTCCCCCGAAGGGGGAGGGGAATGGGGAAACATTCTTTTTCTGTGTTTTCTTCCCCCAAGGGAAACAACGCAAAGCTGTCAAATGAGCGCGCGATTAAGAGACTGTGAATACAGCCTCTAAGGGGGGCGGCGGCAGGACATCAACGCCAGCGCCCGCTGCCCCTATTGCGACAGCGTCATCCACAGCTCTGACCACGACTGGGTGCTCTGCTCCATCCGCGGCCTGAAGCAGGTCACGCGGTAATCATGCTCAACGCAAGGCGCCTCCCGCCCTTCGGGCGGGAGGCCAATATATAGCGAGAAAGAAGGAGGATACCGCCATGGCAAAATTTTGTGAGAATTGC
>JAFUVO010000044.1 GCA_017477525.1 Oscillospiraceae bacterium
CCGAAGGCGAGCAGGGTGGTGACGGCGAAGGCGACGGCGACGGGGATGGGGTGGGCGCGGGCGTGGCCGTCACCGGCGCGGAGGGCGTCGGCTCCGGCGTCACCGGCGCGCTGGCCGGAACTGTTTCCGCCGGTATGGGCGACGCGGGCGTGGCGTACAGCCGCAGCGCGACGGCGGCGCCCAGGGCAAAGGCCGCCGTGAGAACAACGCAAATCAAAATTTTCTTCCTCATGCTTCCTCCCTGTCGGACGGTTCTCTCCAAAGATGATTATCTCCCCCTTCGGGGGGAGATAATCTTATACTTTACTCATTCGGCCCGTAGCTGTAGCTGATGGTCAGGTTCTGGCCCTCGAAGCTCCCGTCGAGCTTGCTGAGCACCCGGTCGTAGCCCTCGCTGCCGCGGACGTAGGGGACGGGCTGAAAGTTGTTGCCATCCTCGACGCCGCTGCTGGCGCAGGGGATGATCTCGGTATCGGCGACCTCCACATGGCCGTCGGGGTACTGGGCCAGGGTCATGCCGTAGATCAGCGTGTCTTTGTCCCTGGGGTTGGTGTTGCCGCCGAAGGTCCAGTTCCCCATACTGTAAACGATCTCCACGCCGTTGTAGCGCTCAATGGGCTGCAGGGTGTGGGGGTGGCTGCCGTAGACGAAATCCGCCCCGGCGTCCACAGCGGCGTGACCGCAGGCGAGCTGGTCGGCGTTGATCTGGTAGCTGCCCTCGTCCCCCCAGTGGAGGGCGGCGATCACGAAATCCGCCCCCGCCTCCCGCACGGCGCGGACGCCGTTTTTGATCTGGGTGGCGGTGCCGAAGGAAACGGCGTAAACGCCGATTTTCAGCCCCCGGGGCGTCTGATATATGGTCCACTCGTCCCGCCCCGCGTAGGCTATGCCGGCAGCCTCCACCGCGGCCTTGGTGTCGTCGTAGCCCTGCTGGCCGAAGTCCAGAACGTGGTTGTTGGCCAGGGATACAAATTCGATGCTCCCCTCGCTCATGACCTGGGCATACTCCGCGTGGGTTTTGAACAGGAAGGTCTTGTCCGCCGCCGCCGTCGATTCGGTCAGCGCCACTTCAAGGTTGGCAAAGCTGAAATCGTCGTTTTCAAAATACTGTATCGTCTTTGCGAAGGGGTAGGCGTAGTCGTCCCCCACCACCGTGTCATAGCCCAGCGGCCCGCCCTGGTAGTAGGAGTTGCAGGCCAGGGTGCAGTCCCCGACGAAGTGGAGGCTGTAATACTCCGGCGCCTGGGTGGGTTCCGGGGTGGGCGGGGGTGTGGGCGTGGGTGTCGGCTCAGGCTCCGCCGGCGGCTCCGTCGCGGCGGGGGCGGTCACAGACGGGGCCGCGGTCTCCGCCGGGGAGGCGCTCTGCCTCGGCTCCGCCCCGGCGGGGCGGAACCGCGCCGTCCCGCCGGCAAAGGCCAGCAGCAGGACCAGCAATATCACGGCGATATATTCTGTCTGTTTGCTCATACCGTCCCTCCCCCTATCCCATGACCGCGTCGATCTCCGCCAAAAGCGCCTCTTTCCCGTCCCCCTTCTCCGCGGAGAAGGGGATCAGCTTCACTTCCGCCGGGAGGGACAGCGTCGCGCGGATCAGGGACATGTTGGGTTCTATCTCGCTTTTTTTGAGCTTGTCGATTTTGTTGGCCACCACTGCCAGGGGGCGGCCGCTGCCCAGGAACCACCGGACCATGGTCAGATCGTTTTCCGTCGGCTTGTGCCGCCCGTCCACAATCATGACCCCCAGGCCCACGCGCTCCGGCACGGAGAAAAACTGCTCCATCAGCTTCCCCCAGCGCTCCCGCTCCGCCTTGCTGACCTTCGCGTAGCCGTAGCCCGGGAGGTCGATAAAATAGGCCGCGCCGTCCACCAGGAAATAATTGATATGCACGGTTTTTCCGGGCTGGCTCCCCACCCGGGCGAAGTTTTTGCGGTTCAAAACCCGGTTAATCACGGAGCTTTTCCCCACATTGCTCTTCCCGGCGAACACGATGCCCGGTTTGCCGTCCCGCGGAAAATCCGAGGGCCGGACGGCGGATTTGATAAAGACCGCGTTGTGCAGGTTCATATCACTGCCTCAGTCCGGGACGGCCCCGCTCCTCCAGCTCCGGGAGGGCCAGCGGCGGCGGGCTGTTTTTCACGTTCTCCTGCTCCGGCAGCTCCAGCGCCGGCTCCGGGCGGCGCGTCAGCGCCACGTCCAGAATCTTGTCGACGTGGTCCGTGGTGATAAAGTTCAGCGCCTTGCGGACCAGGGGGTCGATCTCCTCCAAATCGCGCTCGTTCTCCGCCGGGATGATGACGTTGTGGATGCCGGTGCGCAGGGCCGCCATGGTCTTCTCCCGCAATCCGCCGATGGGCATGACCCGGCCCCGCAGGCTGATTTCCCCGGTCATCGCCACGTCCCGGCGCGCGGGGATGCCCGTCAGGGCGGAGATCACCGCGATGGTGATGGTGATGCCGGCGCTGGGGCCGTCCTTGGGGACAGCGCCCTCGGGGAAGTGGATGTGGATATCCTTGTTTTTGTAGAACTCCGGGTCGATACCCAGGGCGCGGCTGCGGGTGCGGATATAAGTGACCGCCGCCCGGGCGGACTCCTTCATCACGTCGCCCAGGTTGCCGGTGAGGTCCAGCTTGCCGGTCCCCTCCATGACGCCGGCCTCCACGTCCAGCACCTCGCCGCCCACGCTTGTCCAGGCCAGGCCCCGGACCAGGCCCACCTCGTCCTTGGGATAGAGGCGGCTGTCCTTGTACTTCGCCGGCCCCAAAAATTTTTCAACCTGTCCGGCCCGGACGGAGACGGATTTGCCCTCCCCCTCCGCGAGATTCCGGGCTGCCTTGCGGCACAGCGCCGCGATCTGGCGTTCCAGGACGCGGACGCCGGACTCCCGGGTGTACTCCGCGATCAGCTCCCGGATGGCGTCGTCGCTGATGCGCAGCCGCGCCGCCGTCAGGCCGTGCTTTTTCCGCTGCTTGGGCAGCAGGTGTTCCCGGGCGATTTGCAGTTTTTCCTCGTCGGTATAGCTGCCCAGCTGGATGACCTCCATCCGGTCCAGCAGCGCCCGGGGCACCGTGTCCAGGGTGTTGGCGGTGGTGATGAACAGCACGTCCCGCAGGTCGATGGGGATTTCGAGAAAGTGGTCCCGGAAAGAACCGTTCTGCTCCCCGTCGAGGGCCTCCAGCAGGGCGGCGGAGGGGTCGCCCCGGTAGTCGCTGCCCAGCTTGTCAATCTCGTCCAGCACCATCACCGGGTTCAGGCTCCCGGCCTGCTGCAGGGCGGCGACGATGCGCCCCGGCATCGCGCCGATGTAGGTCTTGCGGTGGCCCCGGATCTCCGCCTCGTCGTGGACGCCGCCCAGGGAGATGCGGCAGAGCTTCCGGTTCGTGGCCCGGGCGATGCTCATGGCAACGCTGGTTTTGCCCACGCCCGGCGGGCCCACAAGGCAAATCACGCCGCCGCGCATGTCGGGGGCCAGCTGCCGCACCGCCAAAAATTCCACGATCCGGTCCTTGACCTTCTCCATGCCGTAGTGGTCCTCGTCCAGGACCGCCCGGGCCTTTTGGACGTTGACCGTGTCTTTGGTGCGGGTGTTCCAAGGCAGTTCGAGGCAGACGTCCAGATAATTGCGCAGCAGCGCCCCTTCGCTGCTCCCGAAGGGCTGGCGGGACAGGCGCTCCACCTCTTTGAGCAGCTTCTTTTCGATCTCGGGTTCGAGCCCCAGGGCGCTGACGCGCATCCGGTAATCGTCGAACTCGTCCACGCCCTCGTTTTCGCCCTCGCCCAGCTCCTGGCGGATCAGCTTCATCTGCTCCCGGAGGTAGTAATCCCGGGTGGCCCGGTCCATCTCCTGCCGCGCGCCCTCGTCGAGGTCCTTCTCGAGGTTCTGGATGTTGATCTCCTGGCGCACCAGGCGGTTCACCAGCTCAATGCGCCGCACCGGGCGCAGTTCCTCCAACACCATCTGCTTCTGCTGGTGGTCGCTGAGCACATGCTGGGCCACAAAGTCCGCGACACGGCCCATGTCGTCGGAGCCGATCATGCGCAGAAAGCGCTCCGGGACCATAATGCCGGCGACGTTGGCGTACTCCTCGAACAGGGAGACACAGTGGCGGACCAGTGCCTCGCGCTTGACCCCGGAGGTCCGCACCGGCCCGGTTTCGAGCTGTTCCACCTCCACGAGGTAGAAGGGCTTCTGCTCCCGTATGGCGCGGATGCGGGCGCGGCAGAGCCCCTCCACCATGACGCGCACCATATTGGTCCCCGGCATCCGGAGCACCTGGCGCACGGAACAGACCGTGCCCACATCATACATGTCCTGGGGCTCCGGCATCATGGTGGCGCTGTCCAGCTGGCTCACCAAAAACACGTCCTGGCCGTTGTTCAGCGCGGCGTTGAGCGCGGTGATGGAAATCGGGCGCTCCACCTCAAAATTCAGCACGACGCCGGGAAAGGCCGTCACGCCCCGCAGCGGCAGCAGTGGAAGCACGCCGTCCTCCAGCGTGGATTCCTCTTTTTTCGTCTCCTCCATGTTATCCCTCCCTTCGGGCGCTTGGCTGTGTTGCTTCTTCTTTTAACAAAAACGGCGGAGGCAGCCCTCCGCCGTTTGCTCATGCCGGTAACAGTCCGTTGCTCCCCGGCAGGGAGTCCGTATCACGGACGATTTCGGGCTCTGTCCCGTTTTTGATGCAGTCCTCCGTAATCACGACCCGGCGGATACTCGGGTCCGAGGGGACCTCGTACATCACCTTCGTCATGGCCTTCTCCATCACGCTCCGCAGGCCGCGGGCCCCGATCTCCATCTCGATGGCCTTGTCCGCGACGGCTTCCAGCGCCGCCGGCTCGTAGACCAGCTCCACATTGTCCATCTCCATCAGGGCCTTGTACTGCTTCGTCAGGGCGTTTTTCGGTTCTGTCAGGATATGGATCAGGTCTTCCTTTTTCAGGGAATTGAGAGGCGTGATCACCGGGAGGCGGCCGATGAGCTCGGGGATAATGCCGAAGCGCAGAAGGTCGTGCTGCTGGACATGCTGCAAAATCTCGCCCACATCCCGCTCCCTGCTGCTCTTGATCTCCGCGCCGAAGCCCATGGTCTTCTTGTCCAAGCGCTGTTCGATGATCTTGTCGATGCCGTCGAAGGCGCCGCCGCAGATGAACATGATGTTCGTCGTGTCGATGTGGATAAATTCCTGGTGGGGGTGCTTGCGCCCGCCCTGGGGCGGGACCGCGGCGATGGTGCCCTCCAAAATTTTCAGCAGCGCCTGTTGGACGCCCTCTCCGGACACGTCGCGGGTGATGGAGGTGTTCTCGCTCTTGCGGGAAATCTTATCCATCTCGTCGATATAGATGATGCCCTTCTGCGCCCGCTCCACATCGAAGTCCGCGGCCTGCAGCAGTCGGAGCAGGATGTTTTCCACATCCTCGCCCACATAACCAGCCTCGGTCAGGGTGGTGGCGTCGGCAATGGCGAAGGGGACATCCAGCATCCTGGCCATGGTCTGGGCGAACAGGGTCTTGCCGCTGCCCGTGGGGCCGATCAGGAGGATGTTGCTCTTCTGCAGCTGCACGTCGCTGTCGCCGCCCCCGAGGAAAATGCGCTTATAGTGGTTGTAAACCGCGACGCTCAGGGCGATTTTTGCCCGCTCCTGGCCTACGATATAGTCGTCCAGCACCTTTCGGATCTCCGCGGGCTTCGGCAGGTCCTCAAATTCCAGACCGCTGAAATCACCCCCGAGGCCATAGAAGCTCTCGTCGTCATCATCCTCGCCCACCATGCCCATGCACAGCCGGATGCAGTTGTCGCAAATGTAAGCGCCGTTGCCCGCGATCAGCCGGTCCACCTCGTGCTGGGCCTTTCCGCAGAAGGAGCAGCGTATCGTTTTTGTGCTGTCTGTTCTCATTCTCGCCATAATGCCCGCTCCCGTCAGCGTTTGAAAATCACCTTGTCGATCAGGCCGTATTCCCTGGCCTCTTCCGCGCTCATAAAGTTGTCGCGTTCGCAGTCGGCCCGGACCGTTTCGATGTCGCGCCCCGTGTTCTCAGCGAGGATCCGCGTCAGTTTATCCTTGATCTTCAGTATCTGCTGGGCGTGGATCTCAATGTCCGTGGCCTGGCCCTGGTACCCGCCCAGGGGCTGGTGGATCATGATCTCCGCATTGGGCAGGGCAATGCGCTTGCCCTTCGCGCCGCTGCTGAGAAGAAACGCGCCCATGCTGGCGGCCATGCCGATGCAGATGGTGGACACGTCGCACTTGACATACTGCATCGTGTCATAGATGGCAAAGCCCGCCGTCACCGATCCCCCGGGGCTGTTGATATAGAACTGGATATCCTTGTCCGGGTCCTGGGCTTCGAGGTAGAGAAGCTGGGCCACGACCAGGGAGGCCGTGGTATCGTTGACCTCTTCGCTGAGCATGACGATACGGTCGTTCAGCAGACGGGAAAAAATATCATAGGAACGCTCCCCGCGGGAGGTCTGTTCCACTACATAGGGGACCAAACTCATTGGCTTTTTTACTCCTTCAAGCTAACTATACTCACGAGCAATGAAATTTGCAATTTCATTGCTCCGTGAAAGGTTGCACTTCGTTCGCGCCGCCGCGTGGGAGCGGCACTCACTCCGTGAGAAGAATTTTTTGCGAAAACGCGGTTTCCGCAAAAAATGGATTTGACTCTATTCGCGCCTGCGACGCGAAGCAAGTCCTTTAGGGCGGGCGCGAACTCTGCGAGGCAACGAAGAATTGTTTTGCAAGTATTTTCGACCGCGAGTATAACATTGTTCAAAGGATATCCCAGCGGGAGGAAAATTATTCCTCCGCGGGGGTCTCCGGTTCAGCTGTCTCCGCTTTTTTGGTCTTTCTGGTTCTCTTCGGCTTCTCCGGCTGCTCGCCGGCCTCGCCCTCTTCGGCCTTTTTCGACTTCAGTGTCCGTTCGGGCTTCGCGGCTTTCGCTTCCTCGGCCTCGACCAGCTTCGCGGCCTCGTCAATCTCGGCGGGAGCCTCAAGCTCCACGGGCTCCACCGTCACGGCATCCTCCGCCTCCTCCGGCTCCGCAGGGGCGGCGGGCTGCTCCGGCTCGTCGGTGGCGATGGCGGCTTCCACAATCACGTCGCTGGCCTTCTGCATCTCCAGATCCCGCTTCACCACGTCCTCCGGGACGATCTCGCGGACGCGGTCGAGCTCCATGTCGTACTCGTCGGAGAGGCGCTTGTACTCCGCCTCGATCTCCTCCGCGCCAACCTCGATGCCCTCGGTCTGCGCCACCTTTTCGAGCATCAGCTCGACGCGGATCTCGCTCGTCACCGCCGGGCGGATGTAGGAGCGGTAGAGCTGCTCGTTCATGCCCATCATCTGCAGATACTGGCCCATGCTCATGCCCTGGGCGGCCACGCGGCGGCTCAGCTCTTCCATATTGGAATTGACGCGGGCATTGACCATGGCGTCGGGAATCTCGACCTCCACGTTGTCCGCGGCCTTGCGCATCAGCACCTGGCGGAACTCGTTGTCCAGCCGCTCCTGCTTCCTCTGCTTCAGCTCCTCGCGCACGCTGTCGCGGTACTCCGCCAGCGTGTCGAACTCGGAGATATCCTTGGCAAACTCATCGTCCAGATCGGGCAGCTGGGTCTCCTGGACCTCGTGGACCTTCACCTTGAACATGGCGTCCGCGCCGGCCAGCTCCTCGGCGTAATTGTCGGGGAAGGTCACGTTGACCTCGCGCTCCTCGCCGGCGACGGCCCCGATCAGCTGGTCCTCAAATCCGGGCACAAAGGCGCCGGAGCCCAGCTTCAGGTGGTAGTCCTTTCCCTTGCCGCCGGCAAAGCGCTTGCCGTCCCGGAAGCCGTCGAAGTCGATAATCACGGTATCGTCTTTCTGCGCGCCCCGCTCCACGGAGGCAATGCGCGCGTTGCGCTTGCGGACAGCCTCGACCTCGGTGTCGATTTCCTCCTCGCTGACCTCCACGGCGGGCTTGTAGGCCGTCAGGCCCTTGTACTCACCCAGCGCCGCCTCGGGATACAGCGCGGCCTCATAGGAGATGGTCAGCGCGCCGTCCTCGTCCACCTTGTAATCCGTGATCGCGGGGTCGCCCGCCGTGCGCTCGCCGCTGGCCTCCACGCCGGACTTGAACGCCTCCAGCGCCAGGGCGTCGACGGCTTCGTCGTGGAACACGTCCTTGCCGTACATGCCCTCGATGACCTTTCGCGGCGCCTTGCCCCTGCGGAATCCGGGGACGGCAATGCGGCTGCGGTTGCGCAAATAGGACTTCTGAACCTCGTCCTCAAAGGTCTTTGCGTCCACAACCACGTCGAACACGACTTTTTTCTCTTTTTTTTCGATATTTTTGGTCTCCATAGGGTTTCGTTCCTCCTATATCTTACATCCGTCCGCCGCCCCTCCCCACAGGGGCCGGAGCGGGCCGATGAATCGGTGCCTTGCAGCAAAATAATACAGCATTTGATAGTATAGCAAATCCAGGCGGGAATTGCAAACAATTTCCGCTTTTTTACATGATTTTTTTTGGAATAAAGCTCAGGTGGTCAGCGGAGATCAGTTCAAAGCGGATGCCCCGGTATTCCCCCTCCCAGGCCATGCGCCGCGCGCCGGAGTGCAGATGGCCGTACCAGCAGCGCTTCACCCCGTAATCCGACAGCATCCCGACGATTTCGGCGCACTCGTAGTTGAGCAGCTTGGGCGGATAGTGCAGAAAAACCAGCTTCTCATGCTCTCCCGCGGCCTTGAGGCTGGCTTCGAGGCGCAGCAGCTCCCGGGCCATGATCTTTTTATCGTGCTCGCCGCCCCGCTCCTCCTCGTAGAACCAGCCCCGGGTCCCGCACAGAGCGTAAGGGCCGTAATACCAGCAGTTGTTGTTGAGGATTTCGATGCTGTCGATGCCGTTTTCCGCGAAAAAGCGGTAAGCCTTCGCGGCGGTGGTCCACCAGTAGTCGTGGTTGCCCTTGACGACGATTTTCCGCCCCGGCAGACGGTGGAGGAACAGAAAATCCTCCCGCGCCTGCTCGATGGTCATGGCCCAGCTCAGGTCCCCGCAGAGCACGGTGGTATCCTCCGGGCGGACGGTCGAAAAGCCCTCCCTCAGCTTTTCCACGTAGTTTTTCCAGCGCCCCCCGAACACGTCCATCGGCTTATCGCTGCCGAAAGAGAGATGGGTGTCGCCGATGACATAGAGGGACATGGTATAATCTCCATCCAATTTGCAAATACTCAGTGTACCGAATCGCAGACATGCCCCAGGCGGGAAATATAAACGCCCGGAAACAGTGGATTCGGAAACTATTACCGGAGGAATCAGAGCATGACCAGCAAGAAAAGCGAGCTCGACAGCGGGGTCACCTGCGTGGGCTGCGACGTGCGCAACTGCAAATTCAACGACATCGCGGGCAGCTACTGCACCGCCAACCAGATCCGTGTCCAGAACAAAACCGCCGTCAGCAAAGGCGACACCTTCTGCGACACCTTCACCCCGAAGGGAAGCTTCTGACGCTCCCGGCTTCTCCCCCCTGGGGGGAGAAGCAAATAACTTCACTTCAGAAATTCGCCCACGAGGCCGCGCATGGCGTCCTTTTCCACGACGCCGGGGAAACGGACGGGGCGCGCGTCCAGGCCGCGCAGCGGGGCCGGCGCCGCCAGGCCGCTGCGCCGGGACAGGGCGGAGAGCACATCCCCGCCGTCCCCGCCGCCCAAAGCGTCCAGCACGTCTGCGGCGAATTTGAAGGGGCTGGCCGTGGAGACCACCACCGCCGGCGTGCTGTCGCCGCTGCGGGTCCGGTACTCGTCCAGCACCCGCGCCGCCACTGCGGTATGGGTGTCCATGAGGTAGCCGAGGCGCTCGAAGCGCTCCCGGATGGCGGCCTTTGTCTGGCCGTCGTCACAGCAGCCGGCGGAGAAAATCCCCTGGATTTTCGCGAGGGTATCCGCCCCCACCGCGTAGCGGCCCGTCCGGTTCAGCTGGTCCATATAGCCCCGCGTTTCCGCGTCCCCCGTGAGCATGTAGAGCAGGCGCTCCAAATTGCTGGACACGAGGATATCCATGCTGGGGGAGATCGTGGTGTGGAAGGGGCGGTTTTTGTCATAGACGCCGGTGTTGATGAAGTCGGTCAGCACATTGTTTGCGTTGCTGGCGCAGACGAAGCGCCGGACCGGCAGTCCCATGCGCCGGGCGAACACGCCGGCCAGGATGTTGCCGAAGTTGCCCGTCGGGACGCAGAACACGACCGGTTCCCCCAGGGCGGCGCGCCCGGCGTTGACGCAGTCGCAGTAGGCGGAGAAGTAGTACACGATCTGGGGCAGCAGCCGCCCCCAGTTGATGGAGTTGGCGGAGGACAGGAACCAGCCCCGGGCCGACAGCTCCTCCGCGAAGGCGTGGTCGGCGAAGATGGTTTTCACGCCGGTCTGGGCGTCGTCGAAGTTGCCCCGAACCGCGCTGACGCCCACGTTCTCCCCCGCCTGGGTCACCATCTGCAGGCGCTGGATATCCGATACGCCGCCGTCGGGGTAATAGACGAAAATCTTCGTCCCCTCCACGTCCCGGAAGCCCTCCAGCGCCGCCTTTCCCGTGTCGCCGGAGGTCGCCACAAGGATGCACACCCGGCGGCGTTCCCCGGTTTTCAGCAGCGAAGCAGTCAGCAGGTGGGGGAGCATCTGCAGCGCCATATCTTTAAAGGCGCAGGTGGGGCCGTGCCACAGCTCCAAAAACGCCGTGCCCTCTTCCGGAAACCGGGTGGGGGCGATGGCGGCGTCGTCGTAGTTGTCCGCGTAGGCCGCGGCGGCGAATCCCTTCAGTTCCTCCCCGGAGAACTCGTCCAGATAGAGCGACATGATCCGCGCCGCCCTGGCGCGGTAATCGAGGGCGCACAGCGCCTTCAAATCTTCCCCGGTCACAGTGGGGATTTCGGAGGGGACAAACAGCCCCCCGTCCGGGGCGATCCCCATGGCGATGGCCTGGGCGGCTGAATAGCTGAGCTTGTTGTTTCTCGTACTGAAGTAGTTCATATGCTTTTCCTCATATCCTACGGATTTTATCGGTTTCCATGTGCCGGGGGACGCATGGGAGCCTTTATGATTTATGAAAGCGTAAAGGCGTCCTCAATATGGCAGATGGAATCTATTCTGCCCTCCGCGCCGTAAATCTCCACCACGTCGAAGCGCGGCTGCTTCCGCGTGGGGTGCGCCGCTAAATAAAATTCCGCCGTCAGGATAATCCTGCGCTGTTTGGCGGGGGTGACGAACTCCCGCGCCTGGCCGTGGGCCGCGTTTTTGCGGAGCTTGACCTCCACGAAGGCCAGATAGCGCCGGTCCTCCGCGATGATGTCGATCTCCCCGAAGCGGCAGGCAAAGTTCATGCCGGTGACGCGGTAGCCCTTTTGTTCCAGGAACCGGGCGGCGGCCTGCTCGCCCCAGCGCCCGATGATCCGCTGCCGTCCCATGTCAGTGCATTTTCCTCAAAAAGCTGGGGCGGTGGAGGGGGCAGGGGCCGTATTCCCGGAGGGCGGCATAGTGGGCGGCGGTGCCGTAGCCCTTGTGCCGTTCAAAGCCGTACTGGGGGTAGCGCTCCGCCAGGGCGCGCATGAGCCGGTCCCGGCTGACCTTCGCGAGGATCGAGGCCGCCGCGATGGAGGGGCAGAGCGCGTCCCCGTGGACGACGCAGCGGCTGGCGGTTTCGATGCCGCTGTTCCGGTTGCCGTCGATGCGGGCCAGGGCGGGGGCGGGGTCCAGCAGCGCGATGGCCCGGTTCATCGCCAGGAAGGTCGCGCCCAGGATGTTGTATTGCTCTATCTCCTCCACTTGGGCATAGGCGACGCCATAGCTGAGCGCCGCCCCGGTGATGGCCTCAAACAGCGCCTCCCGGCGGGCCTCGCTGAGCTTTTTGGAATCGTCAAGACCCGGAATATCGCAGCCCTCGGGCAGCACCACCGCCGCGGCGCAGACCGGACCCGCCAGGGGGCCGCGCCCCGCCTCGTCCACGCCGCAGACGGGGCCGGCGGCGTCCCGGGTCAGCTCCTGTTCATAGGTCCACTTGTCCAAACCCATCCTCCTCCGGCGCTTCGAGACTGATACGGCCCAGCCGGCCCTCGTGATATTCGTTGAGCAGCACCCGCGCCATGCGCTCGGTGTCCGGTTCACCTCCGGAAATCAGGAAGCCCCTCCGCCGCGCGGCGTCCTCCAACAGCTCGTAACCGTTTTTCTCCGGCGAGGGGGTGAATTTATAGCGGGCCTCCAGCGCGGCGGGGTTCAGGGAGCGCAGGCGGAGCATAAAATTCGCCGCCAGCGCCTCCCGGTCGAAGGTCTCCGCCCGGATGGCGTTGGTCAGGGCCAGGGCCTCCCCGACGGCCCGCGACTCGAATTTGGGCCAGAGGATGCCGGGGGTGTCCAGCAGTTCGATGCCCTGTCCGATGCTGATCCACTGTTTTCCCCGGGTGACACCGGGCTTGTCGCCGGCGGCGGCGGCTTTTCTCCCCGCCAGGGCGTTGATAAAGGTACTTTTTCCCACATTCGGGATTCCGAGGACCATCACCCGCAGCGGGCGGCTGCCCTGCCCCTTTTCGGACAGCGCCGCGATTTTTTCCCGCAGCACAGCCCTGAGTGCCTCGGGGAAACGCCTGACGCCCTTGCCGGACCTGGCGTCGGTTTCCAGCGAGGTGAGGCCGCGCACCCGGAGCCATGCCCGCCAGCGGGCCGTGACCGCCGGGTCCGCCAGGTCGGCGCGGTTGAGCACCACCAGCCGTGGCTTCCCCGCGGCCAGCGTGTCGATATCCGGGTTTCGGCTGGCCCGGGGGATTCGGGCGTCGAGGATTTCGCAGACCGCGTCCACCGCGCGCATATTCTCCCCGATCATCCGCTGGGCTTTTGCCATATGGCCGGGATACCACTGTATCGCCAGCGCTTCATATTGTGCTTCACCAGACGGCATACTTTCCCCCCCTATGCGACCGGCCCGAAGGCGCGGAGGGGTGTGAGGCGGAGCAGCACCTTTCCAATGATGCGGCGCGTGTCCACAAAGCCGATATCCGCGTCGCGGCTGTCATTGGAGCGGTTGCGGTTATCTCCCATGACAAACACACAGCCATCGGGCACCGTGACCGCCCTTTCAAAATCCAGACGGGAGCTCTCGTTCGCCGGGTCGCTGACATATGGCTCCGTCAGTTCCCCTTCATCCACATACACGGTTCCTGTTTCAAAATCAATGTCGATGCTCTGCCCCTCTGTGGCAATGACACGCTTGATCAAAGGGTAATCCAGGGACGTTTGTTCCGCGTAGAATACCACGATATCCCCATAGCGCGGTTTCTGGCCCAGGGCGCTGATGATGAGGACGTCGCCCTCCTGGAGGGTCCCCTCCATACTGGGCCCCACCACGCGGACGGTGCGGAACAGGAATGTAAAAGCCAGGACAGCGGCCAGGACCACGGTGACAATACTGCGGAGCAAATAATATGTGTCCGCCGCAACGTCCGCGCCCTCCCGCGTCCGGCCCAGCCCCTCGCTGTCCATAATCCCCCGCCTCCAATCCGTTTCCGCGTTGTTTGTTCTTGTAAGGATATATATCCCCTTACTTTTCATGGAGTATACTATATTTTTTTGATAATTGCAATAAGAATCAGCGTCTGGGATGCCCGGGCTTTCTCGTGAAATAGGATATCGCAAAAAATATTTCTTGACAAGGGCATTGTTTTGGGCTATGATAGACGCAGCCTATAAAACATATTTCTTTTATAGGTAAATATGTTGGAGGTATCAACATGTCTAAGATTTACACATCCGCTGACCAGTTAGTCGGAAAAACGCCGCTCCTGGAGCTGAGCCATATTGAAAAGGAGTTGGGCCTTGAGGCGAAGGTCGTCGCCAAGCTGGAATATTTCAATCCCGCCGGAAGCGTCAAGGACCGTATCGCGAAAGCGATGATTGAGGACGCGGAGGCGCGGGGGATGCTGAAGCCCGGCGCGACGCTGATCGAGCCCACCAGCGGCAACACGGGCATCGGCCTGGCAGCCATCGCGGCCTCGAAGGGCTACCGTCTGATTATCACCATGCCGGAGACCATGAGCGTGGAGCGCCGGCAGATCATGAAGGCCTACGGCGCGGAGCTTGTGCTGACGGAGGGCGCGAAGGGCATGAAGGGGGCCATAGCCCGGGCGGAGGAGCTGGCGAAGGAGATTCCCGGCAGCTTCATCCCCGGACAGTTTGTGAACCCCGCGAACCCCGCGGCCCACAGGGCGCACACCGGCCCCGAGATCTGGGAGGACAGCGACGGCGCGGTTGACATATTCGTGGCCGGGGTCGGCACCGGCGGTACGCTGACGGGCGTGGGCGAATATCTGAAGGAGAAAAAGCCCGGGGTCAAAATCGTCGCGGTGGAACCGGCGGACTCCCCCGTTCTGAGCAAGGGCAAAGCCGGCCCCCACAAGATCCAGGGCATCGGCGCGGGCTTTGTGCCGGATGTGCTGAACACGAAGATTTACGATGAAATCATCACCGTGGAAAACAGCGACGCCTTTGCCATTGGCAAGCAGATCGGACGGAGCGAAGGCGTTTTGGTGGGCATCTCCTCCGGCGCCGCCGCGTGGGCCGCGATTCAACTGGCGAAACGCCCGGAAAACAAGGGCAAGACCATCGTTGTATTGCTCCCGGATACCGGCGACAGATATCTTTCGACGCCGCTGTTCGCGGAATAAAAAAAGCAGGACCCGTCAGGGTCCTGTTTTTTTTGATGTCAGCCTTTTTCAATCGATTGTGAGCTTCTCCACAGTCACGCCGAAAGATTCCAATTTGGCGCGGGATTCCCTTAGCTGGTTGTCAAGTTCTTTTTCCTTGTCCTGCGCTTTTTTGACGCGAAGCAAGTCCATATAGCGCGTAATTTCTGTCGCTACCAATTCTTCTCTTGTCACAACGTCAACCTCCAAATTATTATCCTCCTTTGCATTCCTGCCCCCCGTCTTATTCGCCGTAGTAACGGTAGAGGAAGGTGACGATCTGGGCGCGGGTGCAGGGGTCGTTGGGGCTGAATGTGGTTTCGCTGGTGGCGCTGTTGACGTTACGGCGCGGCCCGGTGGACGGCGCCGGCGGAGTATTCGCGGAATAAGATGAACCGGGCCCCGATGGGCTCCGGTTCGCACAAATACCGCCCGGAACTTTTTTTCCGGGCGGCAATTTCGTATTTCTTAAATTAAACCCATTCAATTGTCGCTGTACCAAGGCGGTCTTTCTGGATCTGAACTGCGTCAAGCAGAGAAACCGAATTGTCATGATTCGTATCAGCTGCCAAATAACCCAAAGCCTTTGCATCAACGCCAAGCTTGATCTTTTGGATATCAACCGCGTCTAAGAGCGAAATATCCTTATCCATATTAACATCGCCACGCAGTATAATTCCGATTTTAGCATTTTCGTCATCAATGTTTGGAACAAACCTATAAGTATCATCGCTTATTTTCTTTGCAGGAACAGGCATATAACTCATGCCATCATCAACGGAGATACCGACAGCAACCGCCATTTTACCCTCTATAACAAATGCTCCATCCGAATCCAGTACAACTGATTGCACATTAGCTGCAGCCTCTCCATTGATAGAAAATCCTTCAGGCAAGCAGATCACAGCATCATACTCAACGTTCGTACCGGCCCCGAAATAGCCAAATTGTCCCAACAGCTGCGGCCCATCGACCTGGTCGCTGGTGAGATAAACGTAATAATCTCCGGTCTTCAGGGCGCGCGGCTTCAGGGTAAAGGTGTGGTGCTCGTCAGCGCCCAGCTGCTCCTGTTCGATATAATAGATATCCTGGGCCTGCGTCCCGGTCACATCCTTCTGATCCAGAACCATCACCACATAGTTGCCGTCATTTTGAGCCGTATAATCTGTTTCAATGGTAACGTTATTGGCCGCAACCGGAACATAATTATTATATGAACCAATATCCTCGGCCGGAGCGTCGTTCACAAGCGTCAGATGCTCAGACAGCCCATAAATTCCCGACTCCACAGGTACTTCCTCATCCGCCTGGGCCAAGAAGCTGAAGGAAAGCGTCATGACCAGCGCCGCGAGGGGAATGGCGAATACTTTCTTCATCGTAAATCCTCCTTTTTCCTCGCCCCCCGCGGGGCGAATTTTAATATCCTTCTTCCTGCGCTCCGCCGGGCGAAGCGCAGGAAGAAAGATGGGAGACAATCTCCCGAATACGGGCCAGACAGATTCCCTCTGCCACCTCCCCGCCGAGGCGGGGAGGCAGCATAAAGGATCATGTTCTTCGCTTTCCCTTAGATTACTTCACAAAGTAACGGTACAGGAAGGTTACGATTTCAGCGCGGGTGCAGCTGTCGTTGGGCACGAAGGTTGTGCTGGTGTTCTTGCCCTGGGTGATGCCGTTCTGCACAGCCCAGGCGACGGAGCCGGCGAAATAATCGGTGGCGGCAACGTCGGTGAACTGGGTGGTGGGGGCGGTATCACCGGCCTTGGCGAAGCGGGCCATGAAGGTCACGATCTCCGCGCGGGTGCAGGTGTCGTTCGGAGCGAACTTGCCGTCGCCCTTGCCCTGGGTGATGCCATTGGCTACGGCCCAGGCCACGGCGTTCGTGTACCATTCGCCGGAAGCAACGTCGCTGAAGCTGCCATCATAGCTTACTTCAGGCTGGCCGGCGGCGCGGTACAGGAACGTCACGGCTTCGGCGCGGGTGCAGGTATCATTCGGGGCGAAGAGGTTGTTGCCCTTGCCCTGGGTGATGCCATTCTCCACGGCCCACTTCACGGCGTCGGCGTACCAGGCGTCGCTGGGTACGTCGGTGAAGTCGATGGATTTCTCAACCGCCTTAAAGGTCACGGTAACAGTGACAGGCAGGTTGGAAGAGGGCATGGTGAAGGTGTAGGTGCCGTTCGCGTTCTTCGTGACAGAGATGGTGTTTCCGGCCGAATCCTTCACAGTGACTGTATCGACTTCGTAACCGGCATTGGGATGCGGCGTAATTGTCACCGTATCGCCGGCCTTGGGATCGGAGGGCGAAACATCGAAGGAGCCGTTGGACGTGGCTGCCTTTCTCAGGGTCGTGGTGGTTGCGCTGCCGCCGCTGCCGCTGCCGGGCCTGGGCGAGGGACGCGGCGGGGTCGGGGTGACGTCCTCAATCTGACCCTGGGCGATGATCTTGCTCATATCATCAATCAGGAATACGACAAATACTTTTCCGCCGTCGAAATCCAGATTGACTTCAGTCGGAATCTCATAATCCACAAAGCCGCTATTTTCATCGGTCGTGGCCTGGAACGGCATGATTACGCTGTACTTTTCTTCCGATGTGAACTCAGCGACAAAACCGTTATAGGTGGCGTTCGCGGCGAGGTTGGTATCACTGACATTGCTGATTGTGACCCACCCTCCGGCATATTCGCCGGAGAGGGTCAGCGTAGACTGGTCAACCTTGTCGCTGTTGGGGTAATCCACATCCGCGATGACGGGAATGCACAGCGACAGGCACAGGGCCACAATCAGAAGCAGCGCTAAACTGTTTCTCTTCATTCGTTAAGCCTCCAGCTCGGGTACAAAAGCTGACTGATAAAGCTCGGTCCCTTCGTTCGTTACATAGTCAACGAGATTCCAGACATTGTCCGTCAGATAGATGGCAAGCTGCTCGATATCCGTGCCATAGCTGACATAGATCTCTTTCTTGCCTTCCAGCATCACGGAAGTCCAGGAGGTAACGCCGTCACCAGCCCTCTGGAAGAAGATGCAGACATACACATCGGAGTAGTCGTCCGCATCGTTCAGGGTGATGGTGCGCCAGTAGCCGGCGCCGCCCGCTTCTTCATCGCTGACGTCCTCGATATAGTACTCGCCGGCTTCATCCACAACAAGGACATAGTCGCTGGTGTGGTCTACAGAGAAGCTGATGTTTCCGGTAGCGGGATCGTATTCGGCTCCAACGTCTTTAGCTTCGCCAGCCGGGTTCATCCACCAGATAGCGGGGCTCAGGAAACGCAGACCCTTGCCAATGAAGAAGTTGTAGGTGATGGGTTCGGCGGTTGTAAGGTTCACTTCATCATCGCCATTCATGAAGCCGATGCTGAAGATCTTCGTGATCGTTCTGTCTTTATCCGATTTTTTCTCAGCGGTAGCACGCTCGGCGTGTTCCCTGTAAGCAGGGTTCTTATCGGTCAGGATTTCGCTGATTTCGCTGATAGTTTTACCCGTTTCAATATTGGTTCTCTCCGCTTTGAAGGAGGTCGCGCCCTCCGCAATCAGGCTTGCAACAGCGCTGCCGGGGAAGGACATGGTGGCCAGATCGGTTTCAAACGTTCCGCCTACTTCGTCGTCACCGGAGGCCAGAGCATCCAGAAGATCGTCAACGCCGGAAATTTCCGCGGTGAAGACCGGAGCCTCGTCCGCTTCTTCAGCAGTCATATTGGACTTGGAACGGACAACAACGCCTTCGTCACCGATATCGCCATTTTCGATCGCGGCAGCAACGGCATCCGCCTGACTGCTGATGTCGGAAGCCACGGTAATGTTACCCTCGTCGTCAAAGTCAGGCACAGCTTCCACATCAAAAGTATTCGCAGCTTTTACGACGCTGACCTTGTACCACGCAACGGACTTTTCGTCCTCGGCTGTTACGCGAACGAAGAAGGTAGCCTTGCCGTCTTCATCGAATTTAGCTTCGCTTGCAATCGCGTCTTCCTTCGCCGCCGTCGCAATGTCTGCGACAGCGCCTTCGCTGACAACGATATTTTCCGCGGTGATCGCTTCGGTCGCATCGTCCGCGGCAAGAGTTACTTCCACTTCCTCAGGGCTGGCGGCTGTGCCGTTGCCCTTGACGTCGACATTCTGGCCAAGGATGGAGAGAATCAGTTTTTCGGAGCTGAGCGAGGTAGCTTCCTCGAACTCCGCGGCGATAGCCACGTCAGAGGCGGGCATCGTGAATTTGACCGTCGTCGCTTTCGCGGTGCCGCTCGTCGCAAATTCAACGGCCTCTTCATCCGCGTTCGTGACAGCGATGCTCTTGTCAACGATGCTGTAGCCGGTCTTCGCGGTGATGGTCGCCTCGACCTCCTCGCCGTACTTCGCGGTTGCGGGAACGGTTACGGTAGCCTTTTCGGCGTCAATGCCCTTGGTATCGATCGCATAGCCGATGCCGGTGAAGTCAAAGGTGATCTTGGTATCTGCTGTGATGCTTACGGGGTATTTGTCTTTGTCAGTCTCGTCAGCCGGAATTGCCTTACCGTCAGCGCCAGTAACGCTGGCAAGCTCATAACCTGTCGCAGTGACAACCTTGAGGTTGTAATCACCTTGAACAAGGGTAGCGTCATCGTTGCAGTAATACGCGTTATCGACGCCGTCGATGTAAACCTTACCGACATCCTGGTTTTCGGCAACGGGCTCTCCGTCGAGGGTGACGGAAAAGGTAACAGTATACGTAACTTCCGTGATTTGAATTGTAACCTTCGCAGTATTGTTTGTGAAGGTTCCATCTTTAATAAGGTCAGTACTATTTGCTGAGCTGCCGAGGTCACTTACTGTGAGATTAAATACATATTCTCCGGAAGCTCCAGCCGCGATTTCCACCGGGAACGTCGCCAGCAGATATCCGGTCTTGGCCTCGTTCTGAGTCAGTTCGATATCTACACCACCGGCGATGTTGAAGCCGGTATCACTGGCCTGAGTCTTGGTTTCAAAGTCAATTAGTTTGGCTTTTTTTAAGTTTAGGGTAATAGCTTCCGCACTGGCTTCGGGGATCTCCACATCAACCTGCCCATGGCCGTAGCCAAGATCCTTAGTGATATAAAGGCTAACGGTAGCTTCCTGGGCTTCCGCGCTCTTGGTAAGCTTAATCGGATCCACAAACAGGGAGAGTTCCGTTTCCGCTTCGGCAAATACCGAAATTGACGCAAAAGACATCACCATTGCAATCGCAAGTACGAGTGCTAAGGTCTTCTTCAGATTCGCTTTCAAATCTGTTAGCTCCTTTCATTTTCCGACTTCGTCAAGATCTTCTTTTGTGTTTTCTCCCCCGATGGGGAGAAAACACACCTTGCTTTCGTCGATTGATCTGCGAGTTTTTAACTTTGCCTTTCCGTTGCTTCTTTTCTTATTACCACATAATGGTTGCAGTATTCAGTTTCACCTTCTGAATTTCCACCGCGTCAAGAAGGACAATATCGCCATCCTTATTCATGTCTGCGGCGAGCGAGAATATGCCTTCGATTGTCGTAGCGTTGAGCTTGAACTTCTGAATTTCTACCGCGTCAAGAAGGGTAACATCACCATCGCCGTTCACGTCGCCGCGCAGAATGAAGCCGATCTTCAGATCCTCATCACTCTCTTCGACACCCTCGATGGTGAACGTGCAGGACTTGCCATCCTCGCTGGGAGTTCCGGGAACCGGACTGTAAGCCCCACCATTCTTCGACACAGCCACAACCACAGGACTATTGCTGTTCACCGTAATGACAGAACCCGCTTTCAGGTTCACCTCATCACCCGCCAACGGTTCAGTGCCAATCAAGACAGTCACGCCAGTCGCCGGCAGCTTGTTTTCAACGGTATATTCCCTGCCTTCGTCCTCGACCGTCGCTTCCTCAGCGGTAATCGTCACGCTCAGCGTATACTGGTTATCCTCACCATCCACTTTGGTGGGGTGCACGGTATACGGGCTTGAAAGTTCATCCCTGTTGACCTTGACGATGTAGCCCTCTTGTGTCTCGAAAACGATGGTCAGGGCCTGTTCCTCGGCATTTTTGGCATCAAACTCGATCGTGCCAAACGCATCGATCGCTGTGGCCTCGGTATCCTGCGTCACCTGATAGGTCAGCGTCTTGAATACATCGCCAAATTCGACCTCATCGGCTCCATCGACCAAGGAAACATCGATTCTAACATGGTAGGTGGAGTTTGTATCATCCCCAGGTGTCACGATGTCATCCTCGAAGATTGCAGTCAGCGTCACTGCGTTGTTGGGCATCTCGAAGGTCAGCGAGCCAACCGTGTTATTCGGGAGCTCAATGCCCGTTGCCACCCACTCTTTGAAATGCTTTCCCTCGGGAGTTGTGGCTTCAACCGTCACCGTGTCGCCGTAAGCATATTGGCCGCTGCCCGCACCGCCTTCCACTGTCAGATCGAACTTTTCTTTTGCCTTTGCTGTTACGCTTACCTCCATCGGCTTGTTGGTAGCCGTAAACGTTGCGGTAAAGGTCAGCGTACCGTCGACGGTTTTCACCGAATTTTCAACAAGCTCGCCGGTGCCTTGTGCCACGGCTACGACCGGGTCTTTGTAACCGCCGTCAAGCACCATAATGAAATTGACGCTTGTCTCTACGGCGTAGGGGCCGACTTCAATCGCATAATTCGTCAGGTCGCTAATCGCGCCTGTGTCATTTCCCACCTTGTAAGCGGATTCAAACTCATCATCAACATCATTATGGAGTTTGTACGTAGTATCACCCGCTGTCACTGTATACGCGGCTTTCGAGATGCCCTTAGTGCTCAAGCTGATTTTGTATACAGTGCCAGAATCCTCCGCCTCCGCCGCCGCAGGCAGGGCCATGGTTGGGAGCAGGCCAAGGCACAGCGCGAGCACCAGCACCTTTGCCAGCATTTGTTTCACTTTCAAAAGATGATTCCCTCCTTACTTTATTTATGCTTTTTCATGCCCGCTGCGCGGACATAAAAAACAGGTTTTCCACCGGTCTTTCTCCGGCACGGTTCGGGGCGGCCCGCGGCCCCATGCGCCGCGGTACGCCGCGCTTGCAGCTTCCGGCGTACATGTTGTCATTTTTTCTTCTGCTCCTTTCTCTGTTCGCGTTCCTTCGCGGCCGCTTCTCGTTCCTTCGGTTTGTATCGCCATTGAATGCGCTTATTTCCGAGCTCCGCTTTCCTGTACCCCCATTTGGGGGCACTTCTCCCATGGTGGTGCGATGCCGCACACTCCTGATTATAGCGGTTATCTCCCGCTTAGGCAATTTTACCGTTCGGCATCGTCGAATGATTGTTCGGCATGGTAGAATTTTTCTAACAATGACATCTTTTGGCGGGATTCCCAGAAACTATTCGTGTTTTTTTGATACGGATTGAAAATTTTGCCCGCCGCGCCCGCCGGTGGGGGATTGCCTTCACCAGCGCGCGCTGGTGTGCAATGACAGCGTATTTGTTACGAAAATCACTCTGCCCAGTATTCCGCTACTTTCTCTTCCGCTTCCTCTTCGCTCAGTCCATACTCCCTCGCCACTGTCCCTGCGACTGTTTCACGATCCAGCGGTATCTTTTGCAAAGCGCGGATTAGTATCTGTATCCCGTTCTCCCTCTCATCATATCTGATATCCATTACCTTCGCTTCCCACATCATATACTCCGCCTCCTTCCCAGGATCGTTGCGCAGCTCCACCATTACAGGACATATCTTTTTCATCAGTTCCGTTTTATAATCCGCCTCATTCACATCGTTTTCTCTGATACAGCGCAAAAACTCCATCACCGCCGCCGGCGCGCCGGCCTTCTCATACGCGGTGTTGAGAAAATATAAGTGTGTTCCGTCATCATATTCTATATCTTCACAACCATGCAATGTGAGTTTCCGCCGGTACACCGGCTGCCCCCGGCCAAATATGTCCCATGTACATACCATTATAATAAAACTCTCTGGAAGATCGGCATAGCTCATCCCTTTCTCCAGATTGTGCCGGTCTATCATCCCCTGATAATAGCGCACCCTCATTTGTACCTTCCGCCTGCTGGTTGTCTGCATTTCCACCGCGTATACTTTATTTTTGCTGTCTTTCAAATATATGTCCAGCCTGATCCCGTGGCTTGCTCCGCTTTCTGACAAATCCTGCTGTTTGCTGATATACTCAATCCGCTCTATTTCCCTTCCCAACAGAGACTCCAGGAACAGCTTACATATATCCGGGCGGCGCATCACTTCTCCGAAAATAAAGTCATTCGACAGCGGCAACTCCCTGTATTGCTTTTTCATCTTTTGCGGCCCGCCTTTCCCATGTGTTCCGGCCAATTCACAATTCACCGCCGCCGGGCGCCCATCTCCCGCAGGGCGCAGAGCTTATCCGCCAGCGTCACCAGGAAGGCCTCCTTCGACCGGGGCGGGGTGAACAGCGTTAAGGGCCACATGTGGCTCACGATGATGTTCTTCTCCTTCCCGCTCAGCGGAAACAGCCGCTCCGCGTTCTCCAGCGCCCGCCTCGGGTGGCCAAAGGCGTGGTCGAACACGTTCACCCGCGAGCCCTTGAAGCTGTAGAGGTGGAAGTCGTGCAGCATCGCCCCCCGCGCCAGCGCGGCCTCGTCGATCCGCCAGCCCAGACGCTGCGCCAGCAGAAAGCTCGTCACCGCCACGCTCCGGCAGTGGGCGAAGGTCGGGTTCCCCCCGTGCTGGCTGAAGCGCTTCATCCGCGCCACCTTCGGGTCGCTCTCCAGCCTGTGCAGCGCGTGGAAAAATTTTGCCGGGTCGTTTTTCCGCAATACGCATCCCCCCTCCCCCTGTGTCTGCCCCCTATCATACACTATTTTCCGCCCCCGCGCAACTGATTTTTGCATCCCAGGCCGTCATTTTTCATCGGAAATTTTTTCCTCGCCCCCTTTTGCGCCGGGAAATGGAAAAAAATGTTTACTTTATCACAGCAGTATGCTATCATACGAAAGCTTCATCCATTTCGCGACACACCCATGAAAGGAGGCTACGCGATGGCGATCGCGCATACGGAAAACGCCGACCGGCTGTTCCGCGCTATCCTCACGCTCCGGGATATCGACGAGTGCTACGCTCTTTTCGAGGACCTGTGCACCCTCAAGGAGCTGGGGGACCTGGCGGCGCGGCTGGAAGTCGCCCTGCTGCTCAGCCAGGGGCTCAATTACCAGCAGGTGGGCCGCCGCGCCGGCGTCAGCTCCGCCACCATCAGCCGCGTCAAGCGCTGCCTGGACAACGGCAGCGGCGGCTACCGCGCCGCTTTGGAACGCATGAAGGAGGCCGGACATGTTTATTGACGACAGTTTGCTCTCCGGGGAGGAGCGCTGCCTTTTCGCGCTGCGCGCCCTCTGGCGCGGCGAGGGCTTTTCCCCCTACCGCATGGGGAAATTTGAGGAATACGACCTCTACGCCCGGAACAAGGACTTCCTCATCTCCGGGAACATCCTGAGCTTTACCGACACCGACGGGCGGCTCATGGCCTTGAAACCCGACGTCACCCTCTCCATCGTCCGGGGCGGGCGCGACGCCGCCCCCGGGCTGCGGAAGCTCTATTACCACGAAAATGTCTACCGCCCCGCCGCCCACGGCGGCCCCTTCCGGGAGCTTTCCCAGGCCGGCGTGGAAATCCAGGGCGCGGTGGGGCCGGAGGAGGCCGCGCAGGCCCTGGACCTCGCCGCCCGCAGCCTCGCCCTCGCCTCCCCCGACTGGCGGCTCACCGTGTCCCACCTGGGCATCCTCTCCGCG
>JAFUVO010000045.1 GCA_017477525.1 Oscillospiraceae bacterium
CCGGGGCGCAGCCGGTTCCGCCGCCGGCCCCGGCGCGGCAGCCGGCGGAGGGAAGGCGTTGCCCCCACTGCGGCGCTCGGCTGCATGGAGAGGAAAAATTCTGCCCCGTCTGCGGTAAGCCCACGGCGGCGCAGACGGTCAATCCGCCCCGCCCCACGCCCCCAACTCCGCCGTCCCAAAAAAGGGGCGGGGGACGGACGGCAGCCATCATCGCCGTCGCCGCCGTTGTGCTTGCCGCCGCGGCGGCGGGCGTGGGCGGCTGGCTCTGGCCGGGCTGGTTCCGGGCAAAGCCGGATGTGCCGTCCATCTCCGGCGGCGCGATCCAGAGCGTCACTGTGACAGACGCCCCGAGGGCGACCCCGACGCCGACGCCGGCTGCGCCGCCTTCTCCCAAGCCCACGCAAAAGCCCGCGCCCACACAAAAGCCGGAGCCGGCAGCCACACCCGCGCCGTCATCCGCGCCAGACACTGCCCTGAGCATGGAAGAGGTGGCGGGATTTTACAAAATCGCGGAATATGTCACGGAGGGCGACAGCGACCTGACGGACTACATCACGCAGATGGAGGCGGCGGGGCTTCCCACCGTCACCATGCGCTTAAATTTGGACGGGACCGGGGAGATCTCCTTCTACGGCGAGGCCAGTATGTCCGTCAACTGGAACGAACGGGAATTTGAGATGGACGGCGAGACGGTCGCGTATACCTACGCCGGCGGCAGGATCACCCTTGAGGAGGACGGCGAGCGGATGGTCTTCGTCAAAACCGATGAGGCCGAACCGCCGGCCCCATCCGGGACGCCGGCCAATGGCGCGGCCCTTGCCGGGGACTATGACGCCGTTTACTGCGCCATCGACGGAGATGAAACCGGCGTAGACGACGAATACATCCACCTCGAGGCCGACGGCACGGGATATTTCCACATGCTGCAGAGCAACTACCAGTTCCGCTGGACCTCGGACGGCACGGACTTCCGCTTTGTAGATGAGGACGGCGACAGCTTTGACGGCTATTATGAGGACGGCGTCATCGCGGGGGATTACTTCGGCGGCTTCTCCTATGTCTTCGCGCTGCGTACCGGGGATGCGGGGAACCCCTTTTCTGACGTGGACGCGGGGGACTGGTACTATGACGCGGTGCAGTGGGCCGCGAAAAACGGCATTGTCTCCGGGAGCGCGTTCTACCCGGACCAGCCCACGACAAGGGCCCAGGCCCTGACCTTCCTGTGGCGGGCCAAGGGCAGCCCCGCTCCGCTGCTGCGTGTCAGTCCCTTTACGGATGTGGGCAAGGGCGAATACTATGACGAGCCGGTGCTCTGGGCTTTTGAAAACGGCCTTATCTCCACCTCCTCGGACGGACAGTTCCACCCGGATGAGCCGGCTTCCCGCGCCCAGGCCGTCACGTTTATCTGCCGGGCGGAAAACGGGAACGGAAATGGCAGGAAGGAGCCCTTCTCTGATGTGGAGGACAGCGACTGGTTCTCAGACGCGGTAAAGTGGGCCTGTGGGGAGGGCATCGTCAGCGGCGGCGAACGCTTCGACCCCAACAGCCCGTGTACACGCGCCCACTTCATCACCTTCCTGTACCGCTGTTACGGCTGAATCAATCAATAACGTATCCGCTTGGCGGCCTTGCAGGGAAATACGGCTAAAATCGTTATGAAATAAGGGCTTAGAACCCAGAGGGTTCTAAGCCCTTATTTCCCAAGATACACCATCAGCGCCGCGATATCGGCGGGGCTGACGCCGCTGACGCGGCTGGCCTGGCCGAAGCTCTCGGGGCGGAGCCTGGCCAGCTTTTCCCGCGCCTCGAGGCGCAGCCCGGTGACGGCGGCGTAGTCCAGGTCAGGGGGGAGCCGCCGGTCCTCCATGCGGGCAAATTCCTCCACCTGCCGCTGCTGGCGGCGGATGTAGCCCTCGTACTTGATGCGAATCTCCGCCTGACGCCCCACGACCGGGGGCAAATCCGGACGCTCCGGGTCAAAGGGGGCCAGGGCCGCGTAGCTCACCCGGGGGCGGCGCAGCAGCTCCGCGAGGGTCGTGCCGTTTTCCACAGGGGTGGTGCCGAGGGATTCCAGGAATGCGTTCAGCGAAGGGGAGGGGGCCAGTCCGGCCCGTTCCAGCCGGCGGATCTCCCCGGCCACGGCGGCGTATTTCGCCTCAACCGCGGCGTGGCGCTCCGGCGTGACCAGTCCCGCCCGGAGGCCGATGCCGCTCAGGCGCTCGTCGGCGTTGTCCTGCCGCAGCAGCAGCCGGTATTCCGTCCGGGAGGTCATCATACGGTAGGGCTCTTCCGTTCCCCGCGTCACCAGGTCGTCGATCAGGGTGCCGATGTAGCCGTCGCTGCGGCGCAGCACCATCGGTTCCCGGCCCAGAATCGCCAGCGCGGCGTTGACGCCCGCCACCAGGCCCTGGGCCGCGGCCTCCTCATAGCCGCTTGAACCGTTGAACTGTCCCGCCCCGTAGAGCCCGCTGACGGCTTTACATTCCAGCGTGGGGCGCAGCAGCGTGGGGTCGACGCAGTCATATTCGATGGCATAAGCCGTCCGCGTCATCTCCGCGTGTTCCAGCCCGGGGATGCTGTGCAGCATCCGAATCTGCACCTCCTCCGGCAGGGAAGAGGAGAAGCCCTGGATATACAGCTCTTCCGTGTTCAGCCCCATGGGCTCCACAAAGAGCTGGTGGCGCTCCTTGTCCGGAAACGTGACGATTTTCGTCTCGATGCTGGGGCAGTAGCGGGGGCCGACGCCGTCGATCACCCCGGTGTAGAGGGGGCTGCGGTCCAGATTCTCCCGGATGATCCGGTGGGTTTCGGCGTTGGTCCAGGTCAGGTAGCAGACACGGCGGTTTTCCGGTATGGAGGGGTCGGTCAAAAAGGAAAAGGGCTCGATTTCGGTGTCACCCGGCTGGACGGTCATTTTTGAAAAGTCCACGCTGCGGGCGTTGACCCGGGGGGGCGTCCCGGTTTTGAAGCGCCGCAGCTCCAGGCCCAGGCCGCGCAGGCTCTCCGAGAGCAGGGAGGCTGCGGCCAGCCCGTCCGGCCCGCCGGGGCGGACCACTTCCCCCACAACGGTGCGTCCCCGGAGATAGGTCCCCGTGGCGATCACAGCCGCGCGGCAGCGCCAGCGGGCGCCGTTGGCGGTCACGACGGCGCGGACCCGGCCCGCCTCCGCCTCCACGGCCACCACCTCCGCCTGCACCACCCGCAGACGCTCCTGGCGCTCCAGGCAGTGCTTCATGCGCTCCTGATAGCGCCGCCGGTCGCACTGGGCGCGGAGGGAATGGACCGCCGGCCCCTTGCCCAGATTCAGCATCCGGTATTGTATCGCGGCCTCGTCCGCGGCCTTCGCCATTTCCCCGCCCAGGGCGTCGATCTCCCGGACCAGATGCCCCTTGCCGGTGCCGCCGATGGCGGGATTGCAGGGCATGTTGCCCACCGCGTCCAGATTGACGGTGAACACAAGGGTTTCGACGCCCAGCCGCGCCGCGGCCAGCGCCGCCTCGATCCCCGCGTGTCCCGCGCCGACCACGGCCACGCCGCACACGCCCGCCTCATAAATCGGAACGCCCTCCGGCGTCCGTTCCCGCTGGTCCATCATTTTCACTCGCTTTCCATACGCTTTCGCAGACATTTCCCTCTCCCTTCGGGGGAGAAAATGCAAGGCTGTGAAACAATTATAATATTGTACACCAAAACGCAGCCAAGCGCAAGCATTTTGTCACGACGTCCCTTTTAACCTTTGTGTGGAAGGTTCCAAACTTCGTCGATTTCACCAAATGCAAAGGTCTTTTGCCTTACAGCTTAATCTTACATAGGCTCAGCCTGCTTGATGGCGGGTTGAGTATTTTTCTTATTCTTTGGTTGCAATTAACTCGAAATTGAGACACCAGAGGTTTGATTTCAAGGGAACTATAACAGTAGAACGAGTATTGAGGATAGCCGGGGCGGCTCCGGCTACTTTCTTCTTGCCTTGAAATAGGGAGCTAAACACAGGCTATCCAGCAATGATTTGTATTGCTTTTTCTTGCTTTTTCTGCTAAAATGCCATTCATACAGACACCATCATCTTTGTAATAGCATTTGCATAGGAGAAAAGGCAATGAAAAAAAGGACTGCTATCAGTTTGTTTTCTGGTGCTGGAGGACTGGACGTAGGATTTGAGTTAGCCGGATTTGACATTATTTGTGCTAATGAATTCGACCATGACGCAGCTGAAGCATGGAGAGCGAATAGGCCAGATAAGCATAGCGTTATGATTGAGGGCGATATAAACGACCATATTCACAAATTATCTGCTTTTCAAGGCATAGACATTGTTTTTGGGGGGCCTCCATGCCAAGGCTTTTCCGTAGCTGGAAAGATGGATCCCAATGACATACGTTCACAATTAGTCTGGCGGTTTATGGACGTTGTAGAGCTTACAGCACCAAAGGTATTTATCATGGAGAATGTAGCAGCTCTAGGAACGTTGGCAAAATGGGAATCTGTACGAAATGGCATTATTAGCAGAGGAAATGAATTGAGCTATTCAGTCTCTTTCAAAGTACATCATACCTCAGAGTATGGCGTTCCGGAGAATAGAGACCGTGTGATTTTTGTGGGAGTACAACAGAGCATCGGACAAACAGACGGCTTTTACAAAGCACTAGAGACATATAATGCTACACCAAAAACAGTCAGGGAAGTATTGGTATCAGCAGGTCAGTATGGAACATCAGAGAATCCTCAAACGTGTACTGCAACCATTACACTAGCAACCCATCCAGTTATGCGGCGTTCCCCTTATGCAGGTATGCTAGTCAATGGGGCAGGTCGTCCTATTGACCTTAACGGTATAGCTCCAACATTACCGGCGTCAATGGGAGGAAACAAAACGCCTATTGTTGATGAAGTAGCATTATATGATGCAACAAAGCAGAATTGGTTTGAAACTTACCATGCAGGACTTGTTGCAAAGACTATTGATCCGGCGACTACTATTGTTCCCAAGACAATACGCCGCCTGACAATTAAAGAGTGCGCCGCTATACAAACATTTCCTGATGGATATAAGTTCAGCGGACGAAAGACAAAGCAGTATAAACAGATTGGAAATGCTGTTCCTTGTCAATTTGCAAACGCAGTAGCTTGCTCTGTCCGTGATGCTTACATGGGAGGTAATTGATATGGCAATAGATATTGATAAATCTATAGCAACAAAGATGCTCAATGCGTCATATATCTCATGCTTGAAAACTCCCGTTACTTCCTGCCGTATTAAAGACACGATTGATTTTGTTATGGGCGGAAAGAATTGTCTAACATATAGGTACATAATGATTACAGCGTTGCTTGCCAAAGCTGTTGATGCCTCGGTTGATATATTATCACTTCAAGCGGGAGATTCTTCGGCTGGAGCATACGATGCCCGGTCATTAGCATCATTTGTTGTATTTCAATTCCAGAAATCTTTGTTGGGCAATGTACTTGATGGAGCAAATAGTGACCCATTGGTTAATAAGCCCGGTCGGTTTCTAAGGCTTAGTCCAGACAATCCTGTTGCTGGTGGAGACCCCAAAAAGGCTTTGCTTTTACTCTGTAATGACTTGCCGAAAGTACAAACATCGAATGATGCTCGTATCTGTGTAGATTATATCATCACAATGCTCATTGCTGAAAAGGCAAAACGAGACAGTAAACAAAAGAAGTTTGAGGATACTGCTCGCAACATGAGCATATTCCATGTTCGTAACTTTTTAAGTGCTTTGCTTGACCAAGGATTTGGTGGAGCTTCACTTGTACTTGTTACGACTGCTCTGTATAGTGTACAGTTTGCGGGTGAAGAATATAGCATTTCGGCACATCCGGTCAATCAAGCTGGTTCATCAAAACGACAGTTTAGTGATTTGGATTTGTTTAAGAATAATTCTCCATATATGGGTACAGAACTCAAAGACAAGCCATTTACTGCATCAGATGTAGACCATGCGGCAGAGACAGCATTCAATGCCGGAGCATCAGGATTACTCTTTGTAGCTGGTAGACAGTCAAGCTTTGCGTCACAGCCTCCTACATACTTTGCAAACGCCAGAAAAAAGTATGCCCGCGACGGCTTATACGTTGGAGTTACTTCTATTGATTCTCTTATGGATACTGTGTTTTCAAGTCATATGGACATGAACGCCACGCACCTTCTTGAAATTGTACGCAAGACAGCCGAGGATATAGGTGCATTAGAGGCTCAAATGTGGGTGTATGAGCATATGGCTATGGAAGAAGGACAAGAGGGTTAAAGAATGAAGCAAAGAAAGGATAGTCAACCGCTTTCAATACGGATGGAGCGTACAATCTACGATAGGCTTACTCAGTTCTGTGATAAGTCAGGACAATCAAAAACGATAGCTATTGAAAGAGCATTAAGTCATTATATTGATGATTACGATGATATGATGAAACGAGCGCAGTCATCATCAACCGAGGCATAGGAAACAGCCTTTCAGAGGCATTCCCATTATTAGGAGTGCCTCTTATTCCTATTTCGTGTTGAGCAGTAGCGCCCCAAAGAGTTAGCATTGTCTATTTATTGATTTCGACGAAGGATTTGTTTGGTAGGCGTTTTTCAACACAAATGGTAAAAGGGATGTCACGACTGCCCGCGGACGGCAACTGAGATTTAAAGCTCAGATTTTCCGAAAAAGGGCTTGCAAATTCTCGGAGATTATGGTAACATATCAAGGCATTTCAGAGTATGCGCGGTTTTCCGCCTGAATATGAAAGGATGAGCCAGCGATGAAAATCTTCCTCATGATCCTTCAGATGCTCTGCGGGCTGTTTCTGATCGCCATCATCATGCTGCAGTCCGGCAAGAGCTCGGGCCTGTCGGGCGTGGTGGGCGGCTCGGCTTCGGAATCCTTTGGTTTCCAGGCCAAGTCGAAGACATGGGATGCCCGGTTTGCCAGAATGACCAAGTGGGTCGGCCTTGCGTTTGTGGTGCTGACCTTTATTCTGGTGCTGATCTGAACGATGGGAACGGAAAAGCGCCGCCAGAACTGGCGGCGCTTTTCCGTTCTAAGGAACTGTATCCACAGCCGTTAATGCAGAACGTCAATTCTTCCGATCAGGGGAAGGGGATTTACTTTTCCGCTGAGGGAGTTGACGATGCCGATGATCTCGCAGACCAGGGCGAAAACCAGGCCGATGCCTCCGGCGATCCAGCCCAGGATCGGGATAATGCAGACGATGCCGCAGCACAACTGGAACAGGGCCAGCACCAGGGCCTGGTTGGCATGGAAGCGGCAGTATTTGGAATCCGGCTGGGCGATAAGGGGAATCAGGATCATCAGCGGGCTTATGTAGGAACAGACGCTGAGGAGCCGGTTTTTCTGAATATCCTCGCTGTCATAGCCCGGCGGAATCTGCCGGTACTGTTGCTGATACTGGTATTGCTGCTGCTCATAGTCCGGCTGCTGATACTGCTGGTACTGCTGATATTGCTGCCCGTTTCCGGCGTCCGGGCCGGGCGCGGCGCCATAAGATACGCCGCCGGTAAAGCTGTAGCCGCAGTTCGGGCAGACGTTTCCGCCATCCGGGAGTTCCGTGCCGCAGTTGGTGCAAAACGCCATGGGGTGATTGCCTCCTTTGCTATCTTAATATTATGCGTCGCGCCTTTCCGCGTCGCGTATACCACAGTATAGTCCTTTTTATTGCGCTTTGCAAGATATAAAGTAACTATTTAGATGCGGGTAGTATTTCCCTCCCCCGAAGGGGGAGGGAAATACAGAAAAAGATGGATTTCTGTTGTGCTTTCTCCCCCCCTCGGGGGAGAAAACACAAGGCTGCTAAATAGATGCGGTGTAAATAACCGTCGTTTATGAAACGGAGCTTCGCGCTCAGCGGAAAATATGATCTGAGGAAGGGGGAGGGCTTATGCGCCCGAAGGAGTTGGGGACGCTGTTCCTGACATTTTCAAAGGTGGGGGTCATGACTTTTGGCGGGGGCTACGCCATGCTGCCGATTTTGCAGCGGGAGGTGGTCGAGAGCAAGGGCTGGGCCACGGAAGAGGAACTGACGGATTACTACGCCGTGGGCCAGTGCACCCCCGGCATCATCGCCGTCAACACCGCCACCTTCGTCGGCCAGAAGCTGGCGGGCGTCGCCGGCGGGATCGTCGCGACCCTTGGCGTCGTGTTCCCCTCGCTGGTCATCATCACCGTGATCGCCGCGCTGCTGTCCAATTTTGCCGAGGTGGCGGCAGTGCAGCACGCCTTCGCCGGCATCCGCGTATGCGTCTGCGTGCTGATTATCAACGCGGTTGTCAAGCTCTGGAAAAAAACCGTCGTGGATCTGCCCACGCTGCTGATTTTTCTGGCGGTGCTGGCCCTGTCGCTGTTCACTTCGCTCTCGCCGGTGATCTATGTGCTCTGCTCCGCGGCGGCGGGGGTGCTGATCAAGAATCTGGGGGCGCGGAAATGATTTACTTACAGCTGTTCTGGGAATTTTTCAAAACCGGCCTCTTCGCCATTGGCGGCGGCATGGCCACAATCCCCTTCCTGCGGGAGATCGGAACGCGTACCGGATGGTTCACCGAGGCCGCGCTGGCGAACATGCTGGCTGTGGCGGAATCCACTCCCGGCCCCATGGGCATCAACATGGCAACCTATGTGGGCTACACCTGCGCGGGCATCCCTGGCGGCCTCGTCGCTACCCTGGGGGAGATCACCCCTTCGATCATCGTCATCCTCATCATCGCCGCCTTTTTGCAGGCGTTCCGCAAAAACAAGTACGTTGAACAGGTGTTTTACGGGATGCGCCCCGCCTCCACCGCGCTGATCGCCGCGGCGGGCATCGGCGTCCTGCAAATCTGTATGCTGCGCTCCGACGCCCGATGGCCGGGAAATGCCCTCTGGGAGCTCGTCGACCTCAAGTCCCTGCTCCTGCTGGCGGTGGTCTGGGTGCTGACGAATGTGGTAAAGCAGACGAAGGGCTGGCACCCCCTGGCCTTTATCGTCTTCTCCGCCGTTGTGGGGATCGTGTTTCAGTTTTAGCCATATACCCCCTCGGGGGGGCATCATGGCAGGCCCGGCCGAAGGGCGGGCCTGTTGATATACCATACAGGAGGCTATATGAAAACTCTTTACCTTGATTGCGGCATGGGCGCTGCGGGCGATATGCTTTCCGCCGCGCTGCTGGAACTGCTGCCGGACCCGGAGGGCTTTGTCCGGGAACTGAACGCCCTGGGCATCCCCGGTGTGCGTTTCGAGCGCTCCGCCGCCGAAAAATGCGGCATCACCGGCTCCCACATGACGGTGCGTGTGAACGGCGTCGACGAAGCCGAGCTGATGGAAGCGCATGAGCACCATCATGACCATGCGCACGAGCACCATCACGACCATGAGCATGAGCACGAGCACCACCATCACCACAGCGGCATGGCGGACATTGAACGGGTCGTCGCCGCGCTTCCGGTCAGTGAGAAGGCGCGGGAGGACATTCTTGCGGTTTACGGACTGATTGCAGCGGCGGAGAGCCACGTCCACGGCCACCCGGTGCCGGAGATCCACTTCCACGAGGTGGGGACCATGGACGCGGTGGCGGATGTGACGGCGGTGTGCCTGCTGATGGAGCGGCTGGCCCCGGCGGAGGTCGTGGCTTCCCCGGTGCATGTGGGCAGCGGTACGGTCAGGTGCGCCCACGGCGTCCTGCCGGTGCCCGCGCCGGCCACGGCCTGGATTTTGCGGGGCGTCCCGATTTACGGCGGGGAAGTGAGCGGCGAGCTCTGCACCCCCACGGGGGCGGCGCTGCTGAAGCATTTTGTAACGCGCTTCGGCCCGATGCCCCCAATGGCGGTGGAGGCAATCGGCTACGGCATGGGCCATAAGGATTTTCCACAGGCCAACTGCGTCCGGGCCATGCTGGGCGAGGCCGCCGGCACGAGCGACAGCGTGTATGAGCTGAGCCTCAACGTGGACGACATGACGGCGGAGGAAATCGGCTTCGCGATGGAGCGGATTTTTGAGGCCGGGGCGCTGGATGTCTATACGGCCCCTATCGGCATGAAGAAAAACCGCCCCGGCGTCCTGCTTCGCGCCATGTGCGCACCGGAGCGGCGGGAGAATGTGGCCGCCGCCATCTTCCGCCACACCAGCACCATCGGCCTACGGGAGGCCAGGATGGAGCGCCGCGTCCTCCGGCGCGAAACCGCCGCCCGCGAGACCCCTCTCGGTCCGGTGCGCGTCAAACGTGTCTCCGGCTTCGGGGTGGAGCGGGAGAAATACGAGTACGACGATCTGGCCCGCATCGCGCGGGAGCAGGGACTTTCCCTTGCGCAAATCCGGCAGAAAATCGAGGAAAAATAGCATTTTTCGGGGCCCATCCGGCCCCGGAAACACTTTTCCCCAAGGTTCACAAAAATTTTACTCTTTTTTTGACGTTTTCTCTTGCAAAATCTACTGTCAGGTGCTATAGTTCCTAATGCGTACAGCGTTGATATTCCTCCCCTTCCGGGGAGGAATATTGCGCGCTTTCCCCTTCCCATGGAAGGGGGGGCCCGGAAAAATAAATTGACCATTCCGGAGGTGTTGTGTCATGGGAAAGGCGCTGGTAATCCTCGCCGCTGGCTTAGGGACGCGTTATGGCGGCAACAAACAGTCCGCGCGGGTCGGCCCCGGCGGCGAGGTTTTGATGGAATATGCGGCTTATGATGCCATCCGCGCCGGCTTTGACCGGATCGTTATCATCATTAAACCAGAAATGCGCGGCGGGGAGCGGGCTGTGCTGGGGGACGTCAACGCCGCGAGGTTCGGCGTGGAGCTGTTCTTCCCGGAGCAAAGCATTCCGCCGCAGTGGCAGGGCATCCCGATTCCCGCAGAGCGGGAGAAGCCCCTGGGGACGCTTCACGCGCTGCTCTGCGCGAAAAGCTATTTGGACCGGCCCTTCGCGGTCATCAATGCCGACGATTATTACGGCCAGGGTGCCTTCGCTTCCGTCGGCGCGGCGCTGGACGGACTGCGCGGCGCGGAGGACTGTGTGCTGGCAGCCTACCGGCTGAAAAACACCGTCAGCCCCTACGGCTCTGTCACCCGCGGCGTCTGCGCCGTGGACGGCGGCTATCTGCGGCACATCACGGAGACTTACCGCATCAGCCTTGCCCAGGACGGAAGCATCCGCGACCTCTCCGCTCCGGACAGCCCGGCTCTGGACCCCGATACCCCTGTGTCGATGAATCTGTGGGGCTTCCACCCGGAGATTCTCGATCCCCTCGAAGAGGAATTTCGGCATTTTCTGAAACTGCTTCAAAATGACCCGAAGCGGGAGATGCCGCTGCCCGTGGCGATGGACGCGCTGCTGGACGCGGGCAGGGTCCGCTGCCGCGTCCTGGACACGGAGGAGCGCTGGTTCGGCATGACCTATCCCCAGGACAAGCCCATCGTGGTGGACGCTCTGCGAAAGCTCCACGACAGCGGCGCCTATCCCCCGGCGCTGTGGACATAAAGCGAAGCTTCCCCGGCTGAGCCGGGGAAGCTTCGCTTTATATATTGCCGTCCTTTTCCTTTCCGAAAATCTCCCGCAGCCTCCGGAGGGCTACGGAGAGAAGCACGACGCCCAGGAGGACGCTGCCGAAGGGGATCATGAACTCGTCCGTCTGGGAGGCCAGCATGATGCGCTCCGGGTTGGAGGGGAGATAGCGGATGGCCACCGTGTCGCCGATGCCGCCGAAATTGCCCATGATGGAGATGCCGGCGGCGTGCATCGCCCCTGTTGCATCCGCGAAGGTGATGGGCAGCGTACTTGTCACGGTAGCTGGCATGGCCTCCACCACCGCGCCGGATTCGTCCAGCGCCGTGAACACCGCCGCTTCCGTGTAGACGCCGAACAGGCGCATATAGCCCGCCACGGCGGCATAGGCCAGCAGCGCCAGGCTCAAAACAATGAGAATCCCGCAGCTCAGCCAGCTCAGGGGCCTGGGCGGCTTGTAGGGGCGCACCTCCCGCTGCTTTTTCTCCTTTTCCGTCCGGTGTTCTCCCAAACGGATATCGCTGTTCCGGTCAAACAGTCCCATAAACGCCTCCTCGTTTCTGACCCTCGCGCATGAGAAAATCCCTGTCCTCGTCAATCATTTGCAGCATAATATCCGCAAAGCGGGGATCGAACTGGGCGCCCTTGCCCATCTCGATCTGCGCCCGAACCCTGCCCTGTTCCATGGAGCCCCGGTAGCTGCGGTTGCTGGTCATGGCGTCATAGGCGTCGGCCACGGCAATGATCCGCGCCTCCTCCGGAATGTCCGTACCGGCAAGGCCGTCAGGATAACCGCTTCCGTCGTAGCGCTCATGGTGCCAGCGGGCCCCGGTGGACAGCTTGGGCATCTCTCGGATCGCGTCCAGGATGCGGCCTCCCATTTCCGGGTGCTTTTTGATTTGAGAAAATTCATCGTCCCCCAGCCTGCCGTGCTTGTTGATGATAGCGTCCGGCACCCCGATCTTCCCGACGTCGTGCAGCAAGCCCATCATAAATATCTCATTCTGCGCCCTCTCGGAATATCCCGCCCGACGCGCGATCTCGCGGGTATAGGCCGCAACCCTCCCGGAATGGCCGTGGGTGTAGTTGTCCTTGGCGTCTATGGCCGCGGCCAGCGTCTGCACCACATGAAGCGAAAGGCTCTCGTTCTCCCTCGTCTTGATTTCCACCTCGTTCTCCAGGTTTTTTTCCAGCCGCAGAAGCGCCGCGGTGGCCTTTTCCAGGTCGGAGGTCACGGCCCGCATGAAGGTGAGCACCCGGTTTTCCAGGGGTATGATCTCATTGCCCACAGGAAAGGCGCGCGCGGCCGGCCTCGGCCGGGCTGCCCCATCGGCCGGGCCCTCCCGGAACCCCACCGCCACCAGGGCGCTGTGCATCTCGCCGCCGGAGCTTCCCCGGTAGATCTCCGAATTGCCGTGGAGGAACGCCGCCTGCGGAGCGACGGCGCGATAGGCGTCTGTCTCCATCCGCTCGCGGTCCTTCAGGAAAATCATCCGGTTCATACAGATCACCATCAGCATGGCCTGGGGCGCGAAGGCGCCGGTTTTATATGGCAGGCCGAGATAGCGCTCGAATACCTGCGCCGCGGGCTTTCCGTCGATTTCCGTCACGGTATAGCCATTTTCAACGCCGGTCACCGTCATGGTTCGGCCCACGGGAAACCACCCGAAGTTGCAGCTCACCCTTATGGAGAGCGCCTCGCCGAAGAACGCGACGGCAAGCATGACGTCCTGGCGGCATTCCTCACCATCGAACACCCAGCCCATGCCGTTTTTGCCGTTAAAGAAAGCGTTGGCAGCGGCGTCCGCCCCGAAGAACGGAACATCCGAAAGGCCCTCCGCCGCGGCGTCCAGCATCGCGCCGGTATCCCGCCTGAGCTTGGACATCAGCGTAAGGACGCCGCGAAGGCGTCTGTGCGTAAGTAAAATGCCGTTCAATTCCCGCCCCACCGCGGCCTCTTCCCTGCCCGCCAGGTTCAGGCGGTAAACCCGGAAAGCCGGGTTGTCAAAGAACAGGAAGGTGAACAGCGTGTTCTCCGTCATGTCCTTATATCCAAGGCCGTCAAAATGGGTGGCCCCCGCAATGACGGCTTTCGGCAAAGCCTCCCTGACGAACGCCGTTTTTTTCCGAATCCCCGCCGCGTCCCAGCTTTGCTCCAGCATCAAAAGAAGCACCTGCCCGGCATCGCGGTAGGCCGGCATTTCGGCAACCTCTTTCAATATCCGCGCCGCTTTTTCCTCAGTATATTCTATGATGTGAAAGGTCTTTTGGAGCATGGCCCTAATCCTCCTGAAATCGCTTTTCCCGGCCCATATGCCTGGGCCGTCCCTCCGTCTGCCTCACCCTTCGGTATTGGAAAGCTGATACGATCGTTATAAAAAGTTGGGACGATCCTTCTTGCAATTCCGCGCCCGGAGGACTATCATCATACCACAACAGGAAAGCGGACGCAAGGAGGGGTCAGTATGAATATGCGCGAGAGAATCATGAACGGCTATCTGTTCACCGACATGTGCGAGGGGATGCCCCGGGAGCGGGATGACGCGAAGCGGAGGATGATCGCCTTCAACGCCACGACGCCGGACACGCTGGAGGAACGCAAGCGCCTCCAGAAGGAGATGCTGCACCCGGACAGCGGGAGCGCGTGGATCGAGCCGCCGTTCTACTTCTGCTACGGGCGGCACATCATCCTCGGCGAGGGCACTTATGTGAACTTCAACTGCAACTTTGTGGACGACGGAATGATCACCGTCGGAAAGAACGTCCTCTTCGGGCCGGCGGTCACCATCGCCACGGTGGGCCACCCCATCCGCCCGGATATGCGGGGCTATATGTACTGCGACCACGTCACCATCGGGGACAACGTGTGGCTGGGGGAGAACGTGACGGTCTGCCCCGGCGTGACCATCGGGGAGAACAGCGTCATCGGCGCGGGCAGCGTGGTGACGAAGGACATCCCGGCCAACGTCATCGCCGTCGGGAACCCCTGCCGCGTACTGCGGGAGATCGGCGAACGGGATCAGGAGTATTATTACCGCGACCGGAAGATCGATCCGGAGGATCTGGCTGAGGAAATGGCACTCCGGGAGGACCCGGACGTCCGTAAAGCCTGACGCCTCTTCCCTGAGCGCTCCCGGCGCGGGGCCTTTTTTGGTGCGAACCCCCTGAAAACAGCGCCCGAAACAGGGCGCTTCAGAGGGGGTTCGCACCACCGCATGACGAAAACCGGCGGAAATTTTTGTGCCGATTTCATAAAAAATGCTTGCCATCGTCTGAAAACTGTGCTATTATAATATATACAGCTTGCGCGGCATACCCAAATACAGCAAGCCCGTTTTGTACACTTTTGCCGGCACAATTCACACCCCTCACGGGGACGAAAACCTAGCGCCGTATTCCGCGAAACGCTGGTACAGGATGGCACAATTCACACCCCTCACGGGGACGAAAACTCATAAAAAGCGCGGCGCGGGCCGTTATGTCCGCGCCGGCACAATTCACACCCCTCACGGGGACGAAAACATCACGCTTGCCTTCGTCCATATCCTTGTTTCGCTGGCACAATTCACACCCCTCACGGGGACGAAAACTCAGAAATACGCGCATCGGCCTCAAGATACGATCGGCACAATTCACACCCCTCACGGGGACGAAAACAAATCTGTGGATATATTCGCCGCATTCCATTCCGGCACAATTCACACCCCTCACGGGGACGAAAACATCTCTGTCGTCACAGCAATACTTCTGGTACGAGAGACACAATTCACCCCCTCACGGGAGCGAAACGACAAAAAGCCCGCGCTGTGATACTCGCTATATTCCCGAAACAAAAATCAAAACGCTGCCATTGCTCACCAGCGCGCAAGCTGGTGGGCAATGGCAGCGAATTTTTCGATTTGAAAGCGGTATTCATTTTCGTTTCAAGCGCGATACCGTCCGTTGAATTTGCAGCCGCTTCACAGCGAAAGGGGGTTATTCGGCGATATTTTCGCAATATCTCATCAAAATCGTGGCGACCTGCGTCCTTGTGGCCTCGCCTCTGGGATTGAGGCGGCTGTCCATGCCCAGGAGAAGCTCGCGCATGACCATCCAGTGCATGGCCTCGGGGGCGACATCGGTGAAGCCGGCGCTCCCCGCGTCCGCATATCGCGAAATACGCGGAGCTTTTTGCCTCCTGCCTTGTAATCCTCGGCATCGTCTCATGATAAAAAGCATGGAGCAATCATCCCCTCACACCCATTCCGCCAGCGACTCGTCGTTGAAAATCCAGTCCCGCACGGAGGTGGTGGTAAAGCTGCCGGGGCCGGTGCGGCAGACGACGCGCTCGATGCCGGCGTTGATGATCATCCGGCGGCACATGGAGCAGGGGGTGGTGTCGCCCAGCAGCTCCCCCGAAGCCGCGGCGCGGCCCGAGAGATAGAGCACCGCGTCGATCATGTCCCGGCGCGGGGCGGAGATGATTGCGTTGGCCTCCGCGTGGACGCTGCGGCACAGCTCATAGCGCTCTCCGGAGGGGATCTTCATCTCCTCCCTGGCGCAGTAGTTCACGTCCGTGCAGTTGCGCCGGCCCCTGGGCGCGCCGTTGTAGCCAGTGGCAATGATCTCGTCGTTGCGCACGATGATCGCCCCATAGCGCCGCCGCAGGCAGGTCGCCCGCTCGGACACCGTGTCCGCGATATCCAGGTAATAGCTCTCTTTTCCCGTCCTCGGCTCCATTGCCGCGCCCTCCCGTCGTTTTGTGGCAGGTATCTGTTTCCCACCCCCATAGAGGATGGAGAAATGATAGCTTGATAGTATATGATTTCCCCTGTAAAGTCAACCGGAACTGTGGTATACTCTTTGAAAAAACAGACGGAGGCGCGGGATGAAAGTAAACTATCAGTTACAGACGGACAAAATCCTGGCATCACTGCCGGCGGATAAGCCGGCGCTGCTGCTGCACAGCTGCTGCGGGCCATGCAGCAGCTATGTGCTGGAATATCTGACGGCCTGGTTCCGGGTGACGCTGCTGTTCTACGGGCCGAACATCCAGCCGGAGGCGGAGTATGAAAAGCGCCTTTACTGGCAGAGGGAAACGCTCTCCCATTTCCCCGGCGTGGAGCTGATGGAATGCGGGTACGACGGCATGGCCTTCGAGCAGGCGGTCCGCGGACTGGAGGGGGAGCCCGAGGGCGGGGAGCGCTGTACCGCCTGCTTCGCGCTGCGGATGGGGGAGACCGCCCGGCGGGCCGCCGAGGGGGGCTTTGACTGGTTCTGCACCACCCTCAGCGTCTCCCCCCACAAGGACGCCCAGCGCATCAACCGCATCGGCGAGGCGCTGGAACGGCGCTACGGCGTGCGCTGGCTGCCCTCGGATTTCAAAAAACGGGACGGCTACCTGCGGAGCATCCGCCTTGCCAGCCAATTCGGCCTCTACCGCCAGGACTGGTGCGGCTGCCGCTTCAGCCGCGGCCCAGACGCGCCCGCGGACCTGATTTAGAGGCTGTATTCACAGTGCTTTTTTCAGAAATTACTTGTCCAGTATTTTTCAATGCCTGACGAGCCGTTCTTGCACATTGTTCAAGTTGAAGCTTCCAATATTTATTGTCTATTTGCCAAAAAGAAAGATTAGGCAGAAAGGAAGTTCATAATGGGCAATAAAATCTATGGATATATGCGTGTATCCACGAAAGAACAAAATGAGGAGCGGCAGCGGATTGCCATGATGGAATATGGCGTCCCGAAGAAAAACCTGTTTCTCGACAAGCAGTCAGGAAAAGATTTCGACCGCCCCGGTTACCGGAAGCTTCTGGACACCCTGCGGGAGGGGGATACGCTTGTCATAAAAAGCATTGATCGGCTCGGTCGGAACTACGATGAAATTTTAGAGCAGTGGAGGATTCTCGTAAAAGAGAAAAAAGTCGGTATCACCGTGTTGGACATGCACTTCCTGGATACGGGAGAAAACCGGGATTTGCTGGGCCGTCTGGTCGCGGAGATCATGCTTCAGGTGCTCAGTTATGTAGCGCAGCAAGAACGTGAGTTTATCCGCCAGAGGCAAGCCGAGGGAATCGCGGCGGCGAAGCAAAGGGGCGTCCGTTTCGGCCAGAGGGAGAAACCGATTCCCGAGGAATTTTACGATATACGGCAGCTTTGGGCCTGCGGGAAGATTTCCGCGAGTATGGCTGCCCGGAAATTGGGCGTCGCGAGGAACACTTTCATGAAGTGGACCAGATATAAATAATCGACGCCCCCAACGGCATTTTCCGCCTGTCCGATCCGAAAGCCTCCAATGTCCCTAACCCGGATGAAACCGGAAAAGCATATCGCTTCTGTGCCGTAGAAAATTCGCTGTCATTGCACACCAGTCTGAGGACTGGTGTGCAATGACAGCGTTTTGGTTTTTGTTTCGCATAATTTTGGAACAGCGCCGAACTTTTTGCCATTTTGCGAAGATTGTCGGCCATAAGAGCCTAATCCCTGTTTTCTTCAATTATTGTATCTATTTAGCAGCCTTGTGTTTTCTCCCCCGAGGGGGGAGAAAACACAACAGAAATCTATCTTTTTCGGTATTTCCCTCCCCCTTCGTGGGAGGGAAATACCCGCAACTGAATAGTTGCCAATTATTCGCTTTCTTTATGCGGCGGGTTGAAGCTGTTCCTCATGCGCGGTATAGCGATAGATATATTCCTCCGCAAGCGCGTCGATCCTGCCGCTGGCCTTTTCCTCCGCCAGAAACGCATTGACATAGTTCAGAAGCGTTTCGCTCCCCTTCGGCATCAGGACTCCGAGCTGACCATGCGTAAACGGCTCGTAGATCAGGGGCGCGGCCAGCCGGCTGTCCTGCCCCACATAGTATCCCGCCTCCATGATCTCCGTGATCATGACGTCGGCCTCGCCCGCTGCGACCAGGCCGGGGATCTCCTGGTTCACATCGTGGATGATCAGCGTGGCGTCCGGCAGGTTTTCCCGCGCGAACTTCTCGTTCAGGCCGCCGGGGTTCTCCATCACCCGAACCTCCGGCCGGTTAATGGCTTCAAGGCTCGTGTATTTGCCGGCGTCCTCCGCGCGGCAGAGGACGGTCTTGCCGTTGCCGAGATAGCCGTCGGACATCAGCGCCTGTTCCTGCCTGGCCTCGGTGATGGTGATGCCGCAGATCGCAAGATCAAATTTGCCGGCCAGCGTGTCGGCCATCAGCGTCGGCCAGGTGGTGGGCACATACTCCAGCTCCACCCCCAGCGCGGCGGCCAGGTCCTCCGCCAGCTCGGCATCAAAGCCGACATAGCGCCCTGTCGCCGGGTCCAGATAGGACATGGGCTGATAGTCGCCCGCCGTGCCGGCGCGCAGGACGCCGCGCGCTTTGATGGCGGAAAGCGTGCCGCCGTCGAGAAGGGAGAAGCGGGAGAAGAGTTCTTCGGCCTCCTGCTGCGTGACCGTGTCACGGGCGCCCAGCAGGCCGCCATGATCGGTGAGCAGGCCGGCTCCCACCGCCCATTGGAGCGCCGGGACCGCCCATTCAGACCACTGGAAGGAATCGTCATAGCTCAGAATGTTGGTGTCCTCGCCCACGGAGACATCCATCTCCTCACTCTTCGCGTAACGGTAGAGCATCACGGCGAGCATTTCGCGGCTGACTTCGCCCTCGGGCTGGAATTTTCCCTCGCCCACGCCGATGACAACGCCCTGGGCCGCCGCCCAGCGGACCGCCTCGGCGTAAGGCACCGCCTGGTCAACGTCCGCAAAAGGCAGCGCGTAATTGACCACCGGCGCGCCCGCCATTTCCCAGAGGGCCGCGGCCACGATTTCACGGGTCGCCGGCGCATCGGGCGCTTCCCACAGCGCATCAGCCCGCGCGGGCAGAGCGGACAGGCACAGCGCCAGGGCGAGGATCAGGGGGATAAGAGTTTTCTTCACGGTTTTCATTGTGTTTGTTCCTCCGTTCGTAACTATTTAGTTGCTGGTATTTCCCTCCCCCGAAGGGGGAGGGAAATACCAAAAAAAGATAGATTCCTGTTGTGTTTTCTCCCCCTCCGGGGGAGAAAACACAGGGCTGCTAAATAGATACCTCCGTTCTTGTTATACTTAGTCGATTGCGAAACTATGTTTCGCAATCGAGGGTATGCGCACTTATCGCGCGTCAGAAGCTCAGGCTGTCCAGCCTGTCCGTCAGTTCGGTAATCCGCTCCACGCAGCGGCGGACCACCCGCAGATCCGATTCGGACGGCTTGTTCTGCTTGTGCACCTTCCGGATCAAGCGGCTGAAGCCAATGAGCGACGCCTTTTCCGCGACCTCGTTCAGCCGGCCTTCCTCCTCCGTTTCCAGGTAGTGCTTCAGGAACAGGCGCATGAAGCTCCGCGCGGTGTCGTAGGAAAAGCCCATGAACTTTTCGACCACAGCGGGATCGTCCTCCCCCAGTGTCACGTAATAATAATACAGGTCGCTGAGCTCGATGATGGGATGTCCCTCGGCAAGGCGGTCCATGTCGATCAGCAGCGGCTCGCCCCGCTGCAAAAACACGTTTCCTGTGTGGAAATCGCCGTGCAGCAGGGTGCCCGTAGCCGGGAGCGCATCTAAGAGCGCCATGACCTTCCCGGCCAGGGCCGCGTCCTCCCGTCCGATGCCGCCCTCGATGTAGCCGCGCACCCGGTCCATGGCCGGCGGGAAGCCGTCCTCCGCCGTGACGTGCGTACTGTGGAGCGTGCGGCCCAGCTCCGCCATCATTTTTGCGTAGGCGTCTATCTTGCCGGGATTGCGCGCGATGCAGCTTGAGATCGTCGCGGAATCCACCAGCTCGTACATCGCCCCGTACTTGTCCCCCACGGACACGATGCCGAAGGAGATGGCGGTGGGAATGCCCAGGATAAAGGCCCTGCGGGCCATGGCGATCTCCTGCTCCACATCGCTGTAGGTGTTGTTCCGGTTATAGACCTTGACGATCAGTTCGTCGTCGAGGCGGTACACATCGCCCTTGGCCCCGCCCCCGAGGCGCTTGCAGCCCTCGACGGACAGCTCCAGGTACTGTTTGTACCGCGCCTTTTCGGAATCAAAGGAGCCCGGCCAGATGAAATTGATGTGCTTGATAAATTCCTTGAACGCGCCGGTCCTGTTGAGGGAAAGCTCCAGCTGTTCCGCGATGCTCTTGTAATACCAGTGGTGCATCTCAGGATCGCGCTGGTCGAAATACTCCCACATCTGCTCCCCGTATTCCGAATAGGCGCTCGCGATCGAGCGCATGTTGGACAGCTTATCCGCCAGCCACAGCATCCGAACCCCTTGGTCGTCGGTATTCTTCAGGATCTTCAGGGATTCCTCTTTGCGCTTCTTCCAGCTGGCATCCCGGCTCTCGCCCGGATAGTCATTCTCAGTTTCAGAGGACACCAGAAAGGCAACGCGCTCGCCGAAGCGTTCTTTGATCCCCTCCAGCGTACCGTCGGTGTCCTCCACAACGTCGTGCAGGATGCCCGCGGCGATGATATCCTGGTCATTCGTCAGGGTCGAAAGGATCCCCGCCACCTCCAGCGGGTGGAGTATGTACGGGGTGCCCCCCAACTTGCGCGTCCTTCCCTGGTGAAATACGGTGGCATTGATAATGGCTTCCTCAATCTTGTTCATCATAATGTTTTAACCTGCCTTTTCTTGATATAATTCAGTTGACGATCCTATAATCTGTCCGGCGCGTCCGCGTCGCCCATCGAAAACGGATAGCGCAGCTTTTTCAGCTGCTGTCTTACGCCCTCCGGGGTCAGCGGTTTGAGAAGGAATCCACTGGCCTCGGTTTCCCAGGCATCGAGGGAGTAGTCGGCGTAGGCGGTCAGAAACACGATGTTCGTGCGGGAATTGATTTCAAGCAGCGTCCGGCAAAGCTCGAGGCCGCTGGACGTGCCAAGCTCGATATCCAGAATTGCCAGGGCGACCCGGTTCATTTTCGCGTATTCGATCGCCTCCAGCGGCCAGATAAAGCCCGTGATCGTGGCGTTCGGCATGACCTGCTCCAGGACAGCCAGCCCATCGGAGAGAATGACCTTGCTGTCATCCACCATGATGACGTTGGGGCTGTCTTCACTCTGGGCCGTGAGCTGGAAAAGCGTATTGGCGTCCACCCCGAAGCATTTGGCAAGGCGGGGGATCATCGTGGTGTCCGGCAGGCGGCTTCCGTTTTCCCAATGGGAGATGGTGGAATGGCTGACAAACAGCAGCTGTCCCAGATCCTTCTGCGAAAGCCCTTTTTCCGCTCTCAGCTCCCGCAGGGTTTCCGCAAATGAGGCATTCACGTGACGCACCCCCCTTTTTTATACTCACGAGCAATGAAATTTGCAATTTCATTGCTCCGTGAAAGGCCGCACTTTGTTCGCGCCGCCGCGGGGGAGCGGCACTCACTCCGTGAGAAGTATTTTTGGCGAAAACGCGGTTTCCGCCAAAAATGGAATTTGATTCTATTCGCGCCTGCGACGCGAAGCAAGCCCTTTAGGGCGGGCGCGAACTCTGCGAGGCAACGAAGGATTTTTTTCAAGTATTTCCGACCGCGGATATAACTGTGTAACTGTTCAGATACCCCCGCCGCCTTGCGGAGGTCACATCAGCGGCGCGATGATTTTCATCAATCTGCCGGTAACTTTATAAAACAGGGTTTCGTTCTTTACTGTTTCCTCGGTGACGGGGCTGCTTTTTTTCAGCGTCGCGTCAAAATCCGCGGCAATATCCCTGATGCAGGGGGTCCGGTAGAGATACGTGGCGCATTCAAAGTGGTGATAGAGGCTGCGGTAGTCCAAATTGATGGTCCCGACCACAGCGCGGGCGCCGTCGCTGACAAAAACCTTGGCATGGATAAAGCCGGGCGTGTATTCGTAGATTTTCACGCCTGCTTTCAGGAGCGCGCTGTAATGGGATTTTGCCAGCGCAAAGGCGAGCTTCTTATCCGGGATGCCCGGCAGGATCAGCTTCACATCCACGCCCCGCTGCGCCGCGAATTTCAGGGCGGTTTCCAGTTCCCCATCCAGGATCAGGTAGGGCGTCATGATATGGACATAGTCCGTCGCCCGGTTCAGGATGTCCATATAAACCGCCTCGCCGGCCTTTTCCTCATCCAGGGGGCAGTCGCCGTAGGGCATGACGAAGCCCTCCGCATGTTCAACTGCCGGGCTCTCCAGGAACATCGGGTTGAAATCAGGAGCCTGCTCCGTGAGGTTCCACATCTGCAGGAACATCAGGGCAAAGGAGCGCACCGCGTCGCCGCGGAGCATGACCGCGGTATCCTTCCAATGGCCGAAGCGCACTTTTGCATTGATATATTCGTCCGCCAGATTGACCCCGCCATTAAACGCCACCTTTCCGTCGATCACAAGGATTTTCCGGTGGTCGCGGTAATTATAATGTGTGGAGACAATGGGCGTGATCGGGGAAAAAGCCTTGGCCCGGATTCCGCAGCCCGCCAGCAGCTCGGGGTAATTGGAGGGCAGGGTCGAGATTTCACACATCCCGTCATACATGACCCGTACATCCACGCCCTGTCTCGCCTTGCGGGCCATGATGTCAAGGAGCCTGCCCCACATTTCCCCTTCCTCGATGATGAAATATTCCAGGAAGATAAATTTTTCGGCTTTTTCCAGCTCTTTGAGCATGGCGGCAAATTTTTCCTCGCCCGAGGGATAGTAAACGACCTCAGTTCCCTTCCAGATGGGAAACGCGCCGCCGCGTCTGAGGTAGCGGCACAGATCATCGGTTCCGTATGGGTCGCCCTTCAGCTGTTCCAGCGCTTCCGGCTCCTGGGGCACCGCGCCCTTCGACTGCTCAATCAGCTCCGCGGTACGTTTTTGCGTCCACCTGTGCCCCAGATTGGTCTGCGTATAGGCCAGGAAGAGTGTGCCGGGAAAAGGGAACAGCGCGATCAGGGCCAGCCAGGTAAGCTTCGCGGAGGAATCCATCTCGCAGTTAAACAGGAACAGGATGACGCAGAAGGTAAAAACGGCCTGGATCACGGCGTAATACGGAAGATACTGCCGCAGCAGGGTCATCAGCGCCGCAAGCAGGGCGATTTGCACAACAAGCAGAAACGCGACCAGAAACAGCCTGCTGAATACCAGGCCAAGCAGCCCTTTTTTCTTCGGCGGAGCGAGCCGCAGGACTGTACCGTTATCCTTCATAGTATGAGCCTCCTCACAATTTTTACACTCATGGGCTTATGTATAATAATCCGGCGCGGCGGAAAAAGCAAGGAAATTCGCAAATTTCGAGTTGACAATCTGGAACCCCCCTTGAATTTCGCCGGTAGTATCTATAAAATAAAGGAAAAATGTCGGAATACGGGTCAGCCGTTCTGTGAGGGAGGTACAAAATGAAAAAACTGTTTACGGTCGACGATTTTATGATCGCGTTCATTTCGGCGATGGGTTATGGCTTTGGCGCGGCCATCTCGAAGCTTTGGGGCTGGTCGGAGCTTGGGTGCGGCGCGGCAAGCCTTGCTTTGGGTATGGCCCTCCAGGCCATCATCACCAAAATCGCTTTCAGCAAAACCGTCCAGAAAAGCCGGAAGAATCGGATCATAACTTACATATCGATTTTTCTCGTTTTTCTGGTCGCCCATACGATTTCGGTTTTGTGGATGGGCGTTTCCCTGCTTGATTATTTGAGTGAGGAATTTCTGTATGTCGTCGCCTTTCCCATTCTCGGTTTTGTGTTGCATCTGCTCGTCCGCGCCTATTACGTCTGGCGGATCCGCAAGCGTTATGGGGACGGAAGCAAGGGCTATGTATTTGATGTGAAGGAAGAGGACATTGAGGAGGTGAACAAACAGAATCAAGCGATTTACGGCGAATACGACAACAGCCGCGCCGTAAAGACAAGGACCGGCATCTATGTGGGGGAAAAATATAAAAAGACCGTTGCCTATCTGGGGATCCCCTACGCAAAGCCGCCGGTCGGTGAGCTCAGATGGAAGGCGCCCGAACCGCTTCCCGCGTCAGTTGGAGTATTTGAGGCCAAAAATTTCGGAGCTTCTGCCATACAGGTCGAGCACAAGGGTTCGATCTTAAAGCATCACAGACAGAGCGAGGACTGCCTGACTTTGAATATCGGCGTCGCGGAGCAGGAGGCGGAATCAAAGAAGCCGGTTCTCGTGCTGCTGCACAACGGTGATTTTACCTATGGAGGCTCCGTCGATCCCCTGCTGTCCGGGGGCGATTTCGTGGCCCGGCACCCGGATATCGTACTCGTAAGCTTCAATTACCGCCTCGGGATTTTCGGCTTTATTGATTTTTCGGAGGTTCCCGGCGGGGAGGCCTGCCCCGACGCTTTAAACCTCGGGCTGCTCGACCAGATCGCGGCGCTGAAATGGATCAAAGAAAACATAGCCGCGTTCGGAGGCGATCCCGAGCGCATTACGGTGCTTGGCTTTGACGCCGGCGCGACTTCCGCCCTGCTGCTTGCGGCCAGCGGGCAGGCGAAGGGCCTGTTCCAGAAGGCTTTCCTGTTTAACGGCATCCCAGTATCAGCGAATGAAACGCCGGAGGCATCCAGGGCCCTGGCGAAGGCTCTGCTCAGGGAAACACAGACCGCGACGATGGCGGAGCTTTTACAGCTGAAAACGGAAACCCTGAAGGATGCGGCGCAGAGGCTTTGGCGGAACATGTGCGCGCCGACCTGTGACGGAACGCGCTTCCCCGCTGACGTGTATCGCGCCTGTCAGGAAGGGGCTGCGTCGGGCATTGATTTTATCATTGGGATTCCGAATCATGAAGCACAGGTATTGCGCTCCTTTCTCGGCGAGGAGAACTACGAAGAACTCATTTATTCGGCTGTCGCCGATATGCCGCGCTACCTGGATGATCCCACTGCCGGCGAAGTACAGGCATATATTGAAGCGCAGACGGCGGCCTCGACTGAGCTTGAAGCGAAATCGAAGCTTGCGGAGCAATGGTTCGCGCTTTCCATCTATCGTGTCGCGGTAAAGCTGGCGGAGGGCGGCAATAATGTACATCTTATGTACTGGGATGAAAAACCGCTGATCGAGAATTTAGGTTCGGGTACGGTTGACGCGGCGGCGGCCCTGCTCGGAAACGGCGAGGCGCTGCGGATGTATGGCAGCGTGATGAACGCGGATCTGTCCGAGACACTTCAGGCCCTTTTGCAAAAATTTGTGAATGGAGATGCCCTGCAGCTGTATCAGAACGAGATCAAGGGCATCGACGGCTTTGATTGGCAGGCGTTTCCTCAGGCGCTCGTGGTTTCCAACGGGAAATTCCGCAACGAACTGCTCATAGACAGGTTCACAGAGGTAAACGGCCTGTTGGATTATATGGTACAATAGCACGAAACAGCCGGCAGGCAAAGGGGCCTGTCGGCTGTTTTTTATTGAACATAGTATCCGGTACACTGCATCTTCGCCACAACGCGGTCCTGATCGTCCCGGACCAGCACGTCCACGCAGCAGGTGCTCCGGGTCTGGCCCACCATCGTGGCCACAGCGGTGAGCCTGGTCCCTACGCCGGGGCGCAGGAAGTTGATCGTGTTCACCACGCCCACGCCGTGCTTGCCATCGGAGTTGCACAGCAGCGCGAAGGCGGTGTCCGCAAGGGTGAAGATCAGCCCGCCCTGGGCCACGCCGTTGGCGTTTTTGTGCCGCTCCTCAAGCGTGACCTCCGCCACGGCGGCGCCCTCCGCGCAGGAGACCAGGCGGATGCCGTTCTCCGCGGCGAAGCGGTCGCGGGAGATCAGCTCCATCGCTTCCTTTGACGTATCCATAGCGCTCATCCCAGGTCCCGGAGGCTGGTTTCGAGGTTGGCGATCAGCGCCTCCAGCTTCGCCTTTTTCTCCCGCTCCGCGTTGACCACCGCCTCCGGGGCCCGGGAGACGAAGCTCTGGTTGGCCAGCTTCGCGTCCTGGCCCGCCAGCTGCTTTTTGGCGTTGTCGAGGGACTTTTGCAGCCTGGCCCGCTCCTTGTCCAGATCGACCAGGTCCGCCATGGGCATATACATCTTGGCCTGGCCGGTGACTGCGCTGACCATGCCCGCGGTGTCGGCGGGGCTGTCCCGCAGTACTGTGACCTCGGAGGCGTAGGCCAGCTTGCGTATATAGGCTTCGCCCTGGGTGAAGGCCGCCTCCCGCTCCGTGACAATTAAGAGGTGGCTGCGGCGGGAGGGCGGGACGTTCATCTCCGCCCGGCGGGCGCGGACCGCCTTGATGGCCTCCATGACAATCTCGAAGTCCGCGGCGTCCTCCGGGAAGCTCAGGCTTTCGTCATAGCGCGGATAGGACGCCAGAATCAGGTCGCCGCCGTCGTTGGGGATGGCCTGCCAGATTTCCTCCGTAATGAAGGGCATGAAGGGGTGTAGCAGCTTCAAAAATTCGCAGAGCACATACAGCAGCACCTGTTCCGCCCGCTGTTTGGCGTCCGGGTCCTCCCCGTTGAGGCGGGGCTTGGTCAGTTCGATATACCAGTCGCAGTAGTCGTCCCAGATAAAGTCGTAAATCTTCGCCGCTGCGACGCCGATCTCATATTTGTCGAGGTTCTCGCAGACCTCCCGCACCGTGTCGTTCAGGCGGGTCAGAATCCACTTGTCCTCCGGCTCCAAACGCTCCGGCAGGCCGTTTTCCGTGATGCTGAGGTTCATCATCACGAAGCGGCTGGCGTTCCAGATCTTGTTGCAGAAGTTCCGCATGGCCTCGCACTTTTCCTCATAGAAACGCATGTCGTTTCCGGGGCTGTTGCCGGTGATGAGGTTGAAGCGCAGGGCGTCCGCGCCGTACTTCTCCGCCATTTCCAGCGGGTCGATGCCGTTGCCCAGGGACTTCGACATCTTCCGCCCCTGGCTGTCCCGCACCAGTCCGTGGATCAGCACCGTCGAGAAGGGCTCCCGCTTCATCTGCTCCATGCCGGAGAAGATCATCCGGGCCACCCAGAAGAAAATGATGTCGTAGCCCGTTACCATGACGGAGGTGGGATACCAGTAATCCAGCGCCTCGGTTTTCTCGGGCCAGCCCAGGGTGGAGAAGGGCCAGAGGGCGGAGCTGAACCAGGTATCGAGCACGTCCTCCTCCCTCGTCAGGTACGCGCAGCCGCATTTTTCGCACTTCACCGGGTCGGTGCGGGCGACGTTGATGTGGCCGCATTCGTCGCAGTACCAGGCGGGGATCTGGTGGCCCCACCAGAGCTGGCGGGAGATGCACCAGTCGTGGACGTTCTCCATCCAGTTGGTGTAGGTCTTGGCAAAGCGCTCCGGCACAAATTTAATGGTCCCGTCGTTGACCACCCGCAGGGCCTCCTTCGCCAGGGGCTCCATCTTCACGAACCACTGGGCGGAGATCAGCGGCTCCACGTCGTTATGGCAGCGGTAGCAGGTGCCGACGTTGTGGCTGTAATCCTCCGTTTTGACCAGGTAGCCCTGGGCCTCGAGGTCTTCGACGATTTTTTTGCGGCAGTCGTAGCGGTCCAGGCCCTCGTAGGCCCCGCCGTTTTCGTTGATCGTGCCGTCGTCGGCGATGACGCGGATGACCTCAAGGTTGTGGCGCAGCCCCACCTCGAAGTCGTTGGGGTCGTGGGCCGGGGTCATTTTCACCGCGCCGGTGCCGAAGCCGATTTCGCAGTACTCGTCCCCGATGATGGGGATCTCCCGGTTCACCAGCGGGAGGATGCAGGTCTTCCCGATCAGATGTTTGAACTTTTCATCCTCCGGGTTCACCGCGACGCCGCTGTCGCCCAGCATGGTCTCCGGGCGGGTGGTGGCGACGGTGATGTCTCCGCTGCCGTCGGAGAGGGGATAGCGGATATACCAGAGGTGGCCGGGCTTGTCCGCGTACTCCACTTCCGCGTCGCTCAGGGCGGTGAGGCAGTGGGGGCACCAGTTGATGATGCGGCTGCCCTTGTAAATCAGCCCCTTTTCATAGAGCTCGCAGAAGGTCTCACGCACCGCCTTGGAGCAGCCCTCGTCCATGGTGAAGCGGCTGCGCTCCCAGTCGCAGCTGGCGCCCATCTTCTTCTGCTGCTCCACGATGCGGTGACCGTACTTTTCCTTCCAGTCCCAGACCCGCTCCAGAAATTTTTCCCGGCCCAGGTCGTAGCGGCTCAGCCCCTCGTGGACGCGCAAATCCTCCTCCACCTTGATCTGGGTGGCGATGCCCGCGTGGTCGGTGCCGGGCAGCCACAGGGCTTCATAGCCCTGCATCCGCTTGTAGCGGGTCAGGATATCCTGCAGCGTCGCGTCCATCGCGTGGCCCATGTGGAGCTGGCCCGTGACGTTGGGCGGGGGCATGACGATGGAAAAGGGCTTCTTATCGGGATTCACGCGGGTGTGGAAATCCCCGTGCTCCTCCCACATGGCGTAAATCTTTTTCTCGACCGTCTGCGGTTCGTAGACCTTCGGCAAATCTTTCATGGGAAACCTCTCCTTTCCTTATGGAAACGCTGATTAAATCCGGCGAGAGCAGATGTCGAGCAAATTTTCGTCGGATCAAGGCGCAAAAAGTGCAGGAATACTTTGTGTATTTCAAACTTTTTGGAACGCAGAGCCGGCGAAAATTTGCCGGCAGATGCTGAAGACGGATTAATCAGCGTTTCCTTATAAAACGCGGCAAAACAAAGGCCCTGAAGCATTTTCCTTTCAAAAATGCTTCAGGGCGATAAATGCAGTTACCGCGGTACCACCTGAATTTCCCGTTTTCGGGACCCTCGTTTGAACTCCTTAACGCGGAAAACGGCCCGGAGTAGCATTTCCATCCCCCGGGCGGCTCAGGGCCGACCTTCGGCCTCCCCTCTCGGACGCTTGCACCCACCGCGCCCTCTCTCTGCTTCGGGAAAAGCCTACTCCTGCCCTTCTCTGCCTTTGTTCCGAGGTATTATAGCCAATCGCGGGGGTTTTGTCAAGGAGAAAAGAGACGGATTCATGGCGTCCCTGCGCTTCTCCGTCTTTTCTCCATGAAGAAGAAAAAAATAGATGGATTTTTTCAGCGGCATATGATATGATAACAGCAAACCAGAACATTTGATGAGAAGGAAGGCTGAAAGACATGTCTATGATGGAGCAAATCGTGGCGAACGCGAAATTTGCGAAAAACGCCGTGCTGGAGCTGGAGCCGCAGTTGGCCTATGGCAAGCGGCTGTGGGAATATTTCCATCTGCGTCCCACCGCGGAGGGCGTCACCATCGTATCGAACCATCCCCGCTACCCCATGAGCGGCGCGGACGCCGCCGCCGGCGAGCTGAAGGAAAAGCTGCTGGCGGTGGAGAGTGAGGTGCTGCCGCTGCTGACCGCGGAAGACCCGAGCCATGTGCTGGGCGAGGTGGTGGAGCGCTTCGGCTTCCGCCGCAGCGCCCGTGATCTGGAAGAGGCCGGCCAGGCGCGCCAGCGCGAAGTCCATATCGAGTCCTCGTTTATCTCTGGCATGATCCGCGGCGGCGCGGAATACGCCGGCGTCGAGTTCCTGGCCTCCGAGCTCTCCCTCCCCGACCCCGACGGCTACCCCGACTGCATCGAGGTCGTAGGCTACCGCGACGGCACGGTCTATCTGTTCGCGACGAAAAAAGGCCGCGATACCGCCATCTACGGACAGCTCGCCGCGCTGCGGGAAAAATTCAACGCCCGCCGGGCGGACTATGAAAAACTCCTGTCCGCCTATCCCCGTACCGCCTGCCGCCACAATGTCACGGTCCACGACGTCCGCTGCGTCGCGGTGATGAAGTACGCCGCCGGAACCGGGACAGACTGGCAGGCCCTCTCCTCCGCCAACGGCGTGGACACCTGGTTCCACGAGACCGCCCTCTCCTTCCGCAAGCTGGGCGGAAAATAATTCTGTCGTAACCGTTTGTTTCCTTCTCCCGCGGGAGAAAACAAACGGTTACGAAACAATTATCTTTTGGTAAATCATCCGGCAATGGATTTGGATGGGAAATTGATTCAATTTCCGCTTATACTAAAGCCAAGACAGGAAAGAGAGGTGGCGAAGCCATGAGCTTTATACCGCGGGTCGCATGCAGAAACTGCGGCACACAGTTTTCCGCCCTGCGGATGCGCTGCCCCAACTGCGGCGCCGCGCATGTCAGGCGGACTTCCCGTTCCGCGCCGGCCCGGGCCTCCGGGAACGCTGCCCCTGCTGCCGCGCTGTCCCAATGGCAGATGATTTTCGGGGGCATTTTAGTCGTAGCGGTGATCGTTGCGGTCATTATCCTGATCACGGCGAGCCTGAACCCGCCGGCCACCACCGTCGCCCCCAGCGAAACTCCGGCGCTGCCCAGCCTTACGCCGCCTCTGATGACCGAGGAGCCGGAGCCCACCCCGACCCCGGAACCCACGACCGCGGTCAGCAGCATCACCATCCACACCTCCTGGGATTCCGCCACGCCGGTCACGGACTTCACCGTCCGCGTGGGCGACACCGTCCCCCTGGTGGCGGACGTATATCCGACGGAGGCCAGGACCACCGCCAAGGTCAACTGGCGCAGCACCGATGAGGGCGTCTGCACCGTGAGCAGCGACGGCGTCGTAACCGCCGTCGGCAGCGGAAGCTGCCAGATCATCGCAGATTCCGGCAGCGTCACCCAGCAGACCATCGCCCGCGTCCCCTGATACCGGCTTTCGCAGCCATCATACGGATAAACATTTTCCCTCCCCGGCCGGGGAGGGAAAATGTTTATCCGGCTTTTTTTCCGCGCCGGGACTTGACTTTTCGGGGAATCGGGTGTATTCTATCTTACACAATTCCATTTGTTTTATATGCCGGTGTGTTGGAATTGGTAGACGAGGCGGACTCAAAATCCGTTGGGCTTATCCCCCGTGTGGGTTCGAGTCCCACCACCGGCACCACCTTGTGTGGTCACCTTGGAGAACAAGGTGCCATGCAACCACCAGTGGAATACCCCCGTTAAATCGGGGGTATTTCGCTGTTTTGGACCAATTTTCGGTCACCGGGCCTCTCTCAAGGGGCATGTATTGCACCAATAATCTGTTCGACGATAAACTATATATTCGGTGATTAATTGTTGACATAATTCTTGCATTATTGGAAAAGTAGAGATATGATAGCAAAAAGGATTGGAAAGGGGTATCATTATGCGAAAGAAATATCCTAAACACAGCAAGGAAGAGAAGAAGTTGGTAA
>JAFUVO010000046.1 GCA_017477525.1 Oscillospiraceae bacterium
CACCCCCAGCCAGGGGGGGAGCGGCTTGCTGTCCCGCAGGGCGCGGATGTTCGCCAGACAGACCAGCAGCCCGTTGGCCAGGCCCCAGGCGATATAGTGCCAGCCCGCCCCGTGCCAGAGGCCGGAGAGGGCGAAGGTGGCCAGCGTGGCGAAGATGAGCTTTGGAAAGCCGTCCCCGAAATGGAAGAGGTTCTGGAACACGCTCTCCTCAAAAAAGCGGGAAATGGTCATGTTCCAGCGCCGCCAGAAGTCCGCGAAATTGCGGGCCTTGTAGGGGGAGTCGAAGTTGAAGGGCAGTTCGACGCCGAACAGGCAGCCCAGGCCCCGGGCCATGTCGATGTAGCCGGAGAAGTCGAAGTAGTAGGCGAACACATAGGCCAGCACCCCGGCCCAGGCTTCCACCGGCGTGGCCAGGGCCGCGTCCCCGCCGTAGAAGGCGGCGGCGTGGCCGATCAGCGTGTTTGCCAGCAGGATTTTCTTGGCGCAGCCGGCGGAAAACAGCATGACGCCCCGGAAGACATTGACCCGGTCGAAGCGCAGCAGCGCGTCCCCCTCCACCTGGGGCAGCAGCTCTTCATGCCGCACCACCGGCCCGACGATGAGCTGGGGGAAGAAGGTGACGAAAACCGTGTAGTCCAGCAGCCCCGGACAGGCCCGCTCCCCCCGGTAAACCGCCACGGCGCAGGCGAAAATCTGGAAGGTGAAAAAGGAGATGCCGATGGGCAGCGCCACGGAGATCAGGGGCAGGGACAGGCCGAACAGCAGGTTGATATTTTGCAGGAAGAAATTGGTATATTTAAAGTAGACCAGCAGCCCCAGGTTCCACAGCGCCGCCAGCGCCAGGACCCCCCGCCGCGCCCAAGGCCGCGCGGCGCGGTCCAGACCCAGCAGGAGCGCGTAATTGAGGAAAAGGCTCAGCGCGAACACCGCGACAAAATCCGGCTGCCCCAGGCCGTAGAACACGACGGAGGCGGCCGAGAGCCAGAGCTTCACCGCCCCGGCCCGCCCGGAGCGCCGCAGCAGGTGGTAGACCAGGCACACGGGGGGAAAGAAGGCGAAGATAAATCGGTAGGAGGAAAAAATCATAGCAGCGGCCTTTCCGGCGTTTTCGCTTGCCCTGTGACGGGACGGCGCGGTATCGTGGCTTGTATGCGCCGCAAGGCGGAGCCAAAGGCTCCCCCGCCCCCGGCGGGGAGGGCTTTTATAAGAATAAAGTATAGCATAGTTTTATTCCCTTCGCAAGTGCGGGAATGAAGTTGGCCTTACCGGGCCATCATGCGGAAAAGCCGCAGTCATATCTCGCAGTTCCGGAAGAGAACAGCCCCTTTCCTTCACTGTGATCTTTCTGCTGCGGGGGATTGCCGAAATCTGGCGGACATGCTATAATTATGCAGCTACCGACTCCTTCGCAGTGGAAGGAGGTGGATGGTCCATGACGTTATTCCAATCATTTTTTATCTCCGTTATGGCAGGCATTGTTGCCAATGCGATCTGCAAATGGCTGGACGGGAGATAGGCAGCGCCAGCCTGGCGGTCTGGTCAGCCGTAAATAAATGACAAGAATCCCCCGGAAGACGTGACCTTCCGGGGGATTCGCTTTTGTGACGGCCATGACTTTATTCCAAATCTGCCGATGCCAGTGTAGCACATTCCATCGGAAAAGGCAAGAAGATTTTTATTCCATCCTGGCAAAGTGCCGGGACAGCTATACTCGCGGTCGAAAATACTTGCAAAAAATCCTTCGTTGCCTCGCAGAGTCCGCGCCCGCGGAGATCAGCGGTCGATGCCGTAGCCGAAGTTGCGGAGCATCATTTCAGAATCGCGCCAGTTTTCCTTGACCTTGACCCAGGTCTGCAAAAACACCTTCGTCCCCATGAAGCGCTCGATGTCCTTCCGGGCTTCTTCGCCGACCTTTTTGAGCATCGCGCCGTTCTTGCCGATGATGATCCCCTTGTGGCTGGCCTTTTCGCAGTAGATGGTCACGTCGAGGTCGATGATCCCGCTGTCGCGCTCGGAAAAGCGCGTGACCTCGACGGCGGTGCCGTGGGGGACCTCCTTGTCGAGGCAGCGCAGAAGCTTTTCCCGCACCAGCTCCGCGCAGACCTGGCGGTCCGGCTGGTCGGTGTCGGCGTCCTCGGGGAACAGCGGCGGGCTGTCGGCGGCATACTTCTCCATCTCCGCCAGCAGCAGGTCGGTACCGTCGCGTTTGAGGGCGGAAACCGGGATGATCGCGTCCCAGTCAAAGGCGCCGCCATATAGGGACATGACCTGCAAAAGCGCGTCCTTCTCAACGGTGTCGATCTTGTTGATGACCAGGAGGGCGGGGCAGCCCGCGGCGCGGATGCTCTCGATCAGCGCCTTTTCCTGCTCCCCGATGTTGGGGATGGGCTCCACGACCAGCACCACCAGCTCCACGTCCGGGATGCTCTCGCGGACCACGTTCACCATGTAGTCGCCCAATTTGGTCCGGGGGCGGTGAAAGCCGGGCGTGTCCATAATCACGAGCTGGATCCCGTGCTCCGGGCGGTTCACAACGGCGGTGATGCGGTTGCGGGTGGTCTGGGGCTTGGCGGAGACAATCGCCAGCTTCTGTCCCGCCAGGGTGTTGGTCAGGGTGGATTTCCCGACGTTCGGCCGGCCGCAGATGGTGACCACGGCGGTTTTGGTGATGTTCATAGGCCCAATTCCTCCATTATGTAATCCTCCCGGGCGCGCATGTGGCGCTTGCGTTCGCCCTCGTCGAGGTGGTCATAGCCCAGCAGGTGCAGCAGGGAGTGGACGGCCAGGTAGCTCAGCTCCCGCGCGAAGCCGTGGCCGTATTCCTCCCCCTGGGCCGCGCAGCGCTCCAGGGAGAGCACCATGTCCCCCAGCAGGAGCCGCCCTGTCCCGTAATCGTATTCGCAGGCCGCGGGGTCGAAGCCCCACTCGTCCAGCTCGTTGAGCGGGAAGGAGAGCACATCCGTGGGCCGGTCGACGCCGCGCTGTTCCAGGTTGATGGCGTGGATGCCCGCGTCGTCCGTCAGCATGACGGAAACGGCGCAGTCCGCGCCCACGCCCTCGGCCCGCAGCGCGGCGCGGATGGCCCGGCGCACAAGCTTTGCCGCCTCGGGATAGCCGAGGCCCCGCTTTTCGCGGTAAATCTGAATCTCGTGCATACTGTCAATATTTCCTCGGGCGGCGGCGGCCGGAGGGCGGGGCGGGGCGGTAGCTTTTCGCCCGCTCCTCCCGTTCGGCCTTTTTCTCATAGGCTTCGATGATGCGCTGCACCAGCACGTGGCGCACCACGTCCGCGCTGGACAGGCGGCAGATGGCGATGTCCTCGATGCCGTCCAGGATGCGGATGGCCTCCTTGAGGCCGCTGGGCTTGTCCCCCGGCAGGTCGATCTGGGTCACGTCGCCGGTGATGACCATCTTCGAGTGGAAGCCCATGCGGGTGAGGAACATCTTCATCTGCTCCCGGGAGGTGTTCTGGGCCTCGTCGAGGATGATGAAGCTGTCGTCGAGGGTGCGCCCGCGCATATAGGCCAGGGGCGCGACCTCGATGTTGCCGCGTTCCAGGTAGCTGTTGTAGGTCTCCGCGCCGAACATGTCGAAGAGGGCGTCATAGAGGGGGCGGAGGTAGGGGTCGACCTTGCTCTGCAAATCCCCCGGGAGGAAGCCGAGGCGTTCGCCGGCCTCCACGGCGGGGCGGGTCAGGATGATCCGGTTGACCTCCTTGGCCCGGAAGGCCGCGACGGCGGCGGCCACGGCCAGATAGGTCTTGCCGGTGCCGGCGGGGCCGACGCCGAGGGTGATGGTGTGTTTTTTCATGGCCGCGCAGTAGCTCTGCTGGCCCAGGGTTTTGGCTTTGACCGGCTTGCCCCTGGCGGTGACGCAGACCACGTCCTCCGCCAGCGCCCCGATGGAGTCCTCGCGCCCCTCGCGCACGAGCTTGAGCACATAGCGGACGTTCTGGGCGTCGATGGCCTCGCCCTTCGCCGCCAGCTCCAAAAGCCCGTTGACGGCCTTTTCCGCCTGCAGCACGTTCTCCGCCTCGCCGGTGATGCGCACTTCGCTGGCCCGGTCCGTGACGGTGACGCCCAGCTCGTTCTCAATCAGGCGGAGGTTCTGGTCGAAGGAGCCGAATACGCTGATGATATTTTCGATGCGGTCCACCGCAATGCTTCTCTCTGTCATGGGCTGTTGTCCTTTTGTGTGTATTTGTTTTTGGCGCCTGCGGGTTTATTATACCCATAACGCGGGCGTTTTGCAAGAAGGGGGAGATACACGGCAAAAGTTTTTCTCTTGACAACGGGGATGGACGACGGTATAATGGAACATACAAAAGGGCGCTGCACATGGCGGTCAGCCCTAAATCCGTACAGTATTTCTACTGGCCGTCCGGGTAGCCTCCGGGCGGTCAGTAAACTTTAATGGCTGTGCTGAGCAGCAGAAGAATCACAATCACCACAGCAATTATGGCTTTCGCGATTTTGAGTCTCATCATACCACCCCCTTTGCAGGGGAAGTAGCTGGCCGCCGATATGTAACAGCGCACTTTCGCAACGGTCGAACCGTTGTAAGCCCACGCGGGCCTGTGCGTATGATA
>JAFUVO010000081.1 GCA_017477525.1 Oscillospiraceae bacterium
GGCAGGCTGCGCCGCCGGGGCGCCCTCCTGGGCAGGCTCCGGGTTCTGAGGCGCGGCGCCAGAATGTGGCCCGGCCTGTTCGCGTCCGCCGCCGCGGCGCTCAAAGGCCCAGCGTCCGGCGCTCAGCTCCTGCTCCCGCGCCTCCCGGCGCTCGGCGGGGCTGACGTCGAGGGTGTAGAGGTCGATGGGGGCTTCCGTCTCCGCCGTTTCCGCCGCCGCGCCGTCCACTGCCTCGGCCAGGCGCTCGCCCTGGGCGCGGCTGTCCGCCGTGACCCCGGCGATGACCAGGCCCTCCGCCGTTTCGAGGTAGCCCCCGTCTGAAAATTCCCGGATGCTCCGGCGCAGGGCGTCCTCCACCCGCTTGCCGCGGGTCTCCCCGTCCAGGGAGCGGGCCAGCTCCGCGGCGCCGCCGCTGAGGGCCTCGACAGATACCACCCGGCCGATGCGGTTCACGCCCAGCTCGATGGAGCTGTCGCCTACATCCAGCGACACGTAGGCCGAGGCCGGCACCGTCACATAGGCCGCAGCGCCCCCCAGCACCGCCACCGCCAGCGCCGCAGCCGCCACATTGCGCGTCCAGCTCCGGCGGGCCGGCATGGCGATGACCTCCGCCGGCACCTCCACGCTCTCGCCCACCTCGCCGGCCCGGCGCAGCTTCATAACCGTTCCGTCCTCCCGCAGGACTGCGGCGTAGTCCCCCCGCCGTTCCAGTATGATCCCTTTCATAGTGATGCTTCCTCCCGGATGAATGACATATAGGATGCTAAAATGGGGAAGTCCCCGTCCAGAATCTCCGCCGCCGCGATGATGTACTTCCGGTGCCGCTCCAAAATCTTCCGCACGACGCCGCTCTGGGCGCTCAGCTCCTTGATGGGGAGCAGATGCTTGAGGCGCATCAGGGCCATGAGCACGGCGCTGGCGATCAGGGTGCGGACGGCCTTTCCGCAGCTGAGCTTGGTCTTGCCGGCGCGGGGGGAGCACTCCGCCAGGTCGAAGAAGGAGAAGCCGTAGGCTTTTAATATCTCCTGCATCCCGGCGATCTCCTCCCGGGCGCGGTCGGGGCTGTCGTCGGCGGCCTCATCAAGGGAGCGCTCCGCCACGGCCTGCTGAACCCGGAGGTTCATGCCCGAGGCCTCGTCCTCGCCCAGCTCCCCGTCAAAGGCCCCGGGAATCACGGACATCTCCGCCTCATGCCGCCCCTCGGAGCGGATGTAATCGAGCACCCGCCGCCGGATGACCACCGAGGCCAGGGCCTTCAGGGAGCCCTTCTCCCCGTCGTAGTTCTGCACGGCCTCATGGAAGGCCAGCAGCGCCACGGACCACTCGTCGTCGCTGTCCGTAATGTAGCGGTGCGTCGCCTCCGAAGCGCAGCGCAGAATCCACTGACGGTGCTCCGCCACCAGTTCCTCAAACGCCCGCTCGTCCGTTTTGGCCGCGATTGCCTTTTCCCGAAGCTCGTCCAAGGCGCCAACCTCCTTTGTTTCTGTTATATCATTCGTCCCGTTCCCCGGAAAAACCGGGGTGGGAAGGGGGGTATATCACAAAAAAAGAAGCCAGGACATGGCTTCTTTTTTTCAGAGGAATCAGTCAGCCGGGGAGAAACTGTCCTTGCCCGCGCCGCAGATGGGGCAGACCCAATCCTCCGGCAGATCCTCAAAGGCGGTGCCGGGCTCGATGCCGTTGTCGGGATCGCCGACCTCGGGGTCGTACTCGTAGCCGCAGGGATCGCATACGTATTTTTCCATGCCTCAAACCTCCTTCCCGATGGCTTCGTGGGTATTCTACTCCAAAATACCAGATACGTCAATCGTATTTCTTGCGCGGTTGAATTTTCGCCTCCGGGGACGGGGCGGTCCCTCAATCCGTCACCGTCACGCGCGTCATGACGGGCTGCTGTTCGTAGGGGACGGTGCCGTTGTTGTCGATGGGGCGGGCGTCCTTCGCGATCCGCTCCACGATATCGAGTCCATCGGTGACGCGCCCGAAGGCGGCGTACTGGCCGTCCAGAAAGGGGCCGTCCGCCACCATGATGAAGAACTGGCTGCTGGCGCTGTCGTTGGCTTTGACGCCGGTGTAGGGGTTGTCCCGGCCCGCCCGGGCCATCGAGATCACGCCTTTGACGTGGCTGATGTTGTTCTCCACCCCGTTGGCGGCGAACTCGCCCTTGATATATTCCTCCGAGCCGCCGCTGCCGTTGTGCTCCGGGTCGCCGCCCTGGATCATGAAGCCGTCCATGATGCGGTGGAAGGTCAGCCCGTCATAGAAGCCGGACTGGGCGAGCTTTACAAAATTGCCGACGGTGATGGGCGCTGTGGCGGCGTCAAGCTCCAGGGAAATCGTGCCGTAGCCCTCCACCTCGATCTCCGCGTGGCGCAGCGAAGATGCCGGGACGGGGCTTTCCTGCCGCGGTTCCGGGGTTTCCAGCGCGGGCGCGGCCTGTACAGGGGAGGGGCTGGGCTCCGGCGCGGCCTGGGGGGCGCTGCCGCCGCAGGCGGCCAGGGCCAGCAGCCCTGCCCCAGCAAGCAGGGCCGCCAAAAGCTTCTGTATTTTTTTCATGGATGGTATTCCTCTTTTCCGCTTGTTCTCCCGGCATTATACAACAGCCCGCCGGAAGATGCAAGGGCGTTATGGAAACCAAGCGGGCGGGAAAAATGTTCAAAACTTTTTGGCGGGTTTTGAAAAATTTCGGAAGGGGAGCGCGAAATCCCTTTGAAACCGGGGAGAGGGTATGTTGAAAACTCTGTTGACAATGTCGAAAACCTGTTGGAAAACCCGGTTGCAAGCGCGTTATGGGCGCGGGGGACCTGGGAAAACAGCTATGTTTTTCAGCATGAGCATGTATATATTGGCAAAAAGTCCGTGCTGCCTGTAAATCATGCGAAACAAAAACCAAAACGCTGTCATTGCTCACCAGTCCTCAGACTGGTGAGCAATGACAGCGAATTTGTGACGATTTGGAAGCGATATGCTTTTCCGGTTCATCCGGGTTAGGGGTATAGCCAAATTGCCGCGAAAAAAATCTGTTCCCCTTATTGTCAAAACCGGCAGGGCATGGTACAATATAAGAAATATTGTGTTTTGAACGGGGGAGAGGAAGCGGTGAATGACACGGCGATTTACCGGCGGGTCCTGCTGAAGCTCAGCGGGGAGGCCCTGGCCGGGGAGAAGCGCAGCGGACTGGACTTTCCGCTGATGAAGGAGGTCTGCGCGGCGGTGAAGCGCTGCGCGGATATGGGCGTTGAGATCGGCCTCGTGGTGGGCGGCGGCAACTTCTGGCGCGGGGCCAAGGACGGCGGCGGCAAAATGGAGCGCTCCCGGGCCGACCACATGGGGATGCTGGCCACGGTGATGAACGCCCTGGCCTTGTGCGACGTGTTCGAGCAGGTCGGGGCCCGGGCCTGCGTCATGACTATGGTGGACATGCCCCGCTTTGCTGAGCCCTACTCCCGCCGGGAGGCGGAGCGCCGCCTCAAGGCCGGGGAGATCGTGATTTTCGCCTGCGGCACCGGCAGCCCCTTCTTCTCGACGGACACCGGCGCGGTGCTCAAGGCCGCCGAAATCGGCGCGGAGGCGATCCTTTTGGCGAAGAACGTCGACGGCGTCTACTCCGCCGACCCGCGCCTGGACCCGGAGGCGGTGCGCTACGAGCGCGTGGGCTATGACGAGGTGCTGGCCCGTCGCCTGGGCGTCATGGACCTGACCGCCACCTCCCTGGCGATGGACAACGCCCTCCCGGTCCGCGTTTTCGCCCTGGCCGACCCGGAGAACATCGTCCGCGTGGTCCGCGGCGAGGCCCTGGGGACGCTGGTGGACTGAGCGCCGCACCGGAGGCGGTTTTTTCCCCCGCAGGGGGAGGAAAGACAGCGGCACAAGTCCTTTTCTCCCCCCGCAGGGGGGAGAAAAGATAAAAAATCCAAACCTGACGATTACCACCATTTTATGATTCAAGGAGGCTTTCACCATGTCCGACTACAAGGAATTTACCGACAGAATGGAAAAAACCTGCTCCGTGCTGTTAGAGAGCTTCAACTCCGTCCGCGCGGGCCGGGCCAACGCGGCGGTGCTGGATAAGATTACCGTCGACTACTACGGCACGGCGACGCCCATCCAGCAGGTGGCGACCATCTCCACCCCCGACCCCCGGACGCTGGCCATCCAGCCCTGGGACGGCAGTGTGCTGAAGGCCATCGAGCGGGCCATCCAGGCCAGCGACCTGGGCATCAACCCCCAGAACGACGGCCGCGTCATCCGCCTGGTGTTCCCCCAGCTCACGGAGGAGCGCCGCCGCGACCTGGCCAAGCAGGTGAAGAAGTACGGCGAGGAGGCCAAGGTCGCCATCCGCAACATCCGCCGCGACGCCATCGACAAATTTAAGAAGCAGCAGAAGGCCAGCGAGATCACCGAGGACGACTACAAGAACATGGAAAAGGACATGCAGAAGGAGACAGACAATTATATTAAGAAGATCGACGAGCTCTGCGCCAAGAAGGAAAAGGAACTGAGTGAAATCTGATGGCCCTGTTCAGACGAGGGGCGAAGGCGGGGGAGGCCCCAAGTGAGAACCTCCCCCGCCATATCGCGATTATTATGGACGGCAACGGGCGCTGGGCCAAAAAGCGCGGCCTGCCCCGCACCGCCGGCCACGCCGCCGGGGCCGAGACCTTCCGCCGCGTCGCCACCTACTGCAAGGACATCGGCATCGAGTACCTGACGGTCTACGCCTTCTCCACCGAGAACTGGAAGCGCCCCAAGGAGGAAATCGACGCCATCATGTCCCTGCTGGAGCAGTACCTGGGCGAGTCCATAGAGAAGATGGAGCGGGACGGCATCCGCCTGCGCTTTTTGGGGGATACCAGTATCCTCAGCCCCAGGCTGCGGGGCCTGATCCGGGAAACGGACGCCATCACGGAGCACATCAAAGGCTTCCAGGCCAACGTCTGCCTGAACTACGGCGGGCGGGACGAGCTGCTGCGGGCGGCGCGGCTCTGGGCCGAAAAGGTCCGGGACGGCGCGGAGAACACGCCGGACGAGGCGGAATTTTCCTCCCTGCTCTGGTCCGCCGGCCTGCCGGACCCGGAGCTCCTCATCCGTCCCGGCGGGGAGCTGCGGCTGAGCAATTTCCTGCTCTGGCAGTGCGCCTACGCGGAGTTTTACTTCACCGACACCCTCTGGCCCGACTTCGATGCCCGGGAGCTGGACCGGGCCATCGAGGCGTACCAAAAGCGCCAGCGCCGGTTCGGGGGGCTATGACATCGTATTCCTGCCCGCGAGAATAATAGAAAGAGTTGTAAACACCTATGAAAGCACGTGTGATTGTGGCAGCGGTCGGCCTTCCTGTGCTGGTGCTGGCCATTATTTTCCTCCCGGCCTGGGTCCTGGGCTTTATCGCCGGGGGCGCGGGGGTCTGCTGCGCCTGGGAGCTTTTGCGCTGTACGCAGGAGGGCGCCTCCCCGCGCATCTCCGCCTACGCCTCGGTGATCGCCTTCTGCATCCCCTTCCTCAGCGTCTTTTACAACCGGGAGATCGTCGTGGTGGGGTTGCTGTTTTTGCTGTTCGCCCTGCTGTTCGCGGAGCTGCTGCTCTCCTTCCGCCGCAGCGAGACCCTCGAGCTGGGGGCCGTGACGGACGGGCTGCTGGCCGGCGGGGTACTGCCGATTTTGCTGACGGGCGTCGTTCGGATGCGCCTGCGGGACGCGGGGGTGGCCTGCGCGCTCCTGCCCTTCGTGGTGGCCTTCGCCACCGACGCCGGCGCTTACTTCGTCGGCA
>JAFUVO010000047.1 GCA_017477525.1 Oscillospiraceae bacterium
GCTGCTCACCCCCGGGGAAGCCGGGCAGCTGGCTGTTGGTCTGCTGCTGCTCACCGCCGGGGAAGCCGGGCAGTTGGCCGTTGCTCTGCCGCTGCTCACCACTGGGGAAGCCGGGCTGCTGGCCGTTGCTCTGCTGCTGATTGCCGCCGGGGAAGCCGGGCAGCTGGCTGTTGTTCTGCTGCTGGTTGCCGCCGGAGAGGCCGGGCAGCTGGCTGTTGCCGGATGTGTTCGGAACCCAGATGTTCAACCGGCTGCCACCGGAGGCCGAGCCGCTTTGCCCGCTTGCGGAAGATGCCGCCGGGACCGGAATCTCAGAGAAGGCGCCGCCATTCATATTGATGTTCGCGCTCGGGACGGCCATATTCAGAGCTGCGCTGACGCTTACCGCGCCGCTGTTGAAGTTGATGTTCTGCGCGTCCAGTCCATTCTGTCCGGCCTCAATGCGGATATCGCCGCCGTTGAAGCTCAGGTCGCCCTGGCCGACGCGGATGGCCGCCGGCCCCTGGCTCCGGATGTCGAGGCGTCCGCTCCCCTCAAAGCTGACCGGAACCTCGCTGTAGAGCGCCGCTCCAAAGGAGCTTTCCGCGCCGCTTCTCATGCGGTTGACGGAGCCTTCAGCCAGCGAAATGTCCAGCCGGCTGCCGCTGACGGCCACGATGGCCGGACCGCCGGCGCCGTCAATGCCTGCCCCGTCCAGGACCAGCCGGACGCCGCCATCGCCGGGATCGACATAGACCGTGCCGCGCATCTCGCCGGTCAGGGTGTACTGGCCCGGCTCACTGATGACCATCTGACCATTGAGCAGATCCCGCGCCCTGCTGAAGCTCTGCCCGCTCTGCGTCAGCTCCGGGGACAGCGTGTTGTTCTCCGCGCCCACGAAAGCCGCGCTCGCCGGGAGGGAGCAGGCCAGGATGCTCAGGCAGAGCCCCGCTGCCGCCGCTGTCTTTACAAAAGTCTTTTTCATGATGTTGTACCGCCTTTCCATATGTTTGATTGTTTTGTTTTTGTTTCGGGCCGCTCTGGCCTTCTGTCTATAGTTTCGGAGAGGCGGGCGGGATTTTTGGGGTCGGCGGGAAAAAATTTTGAAAAAGAAGAAATCTTTTTTCCTGCCGCGGCGCAGGCATGAAAGAGGGGAGCGGTTCTCCCCCTCGGGAGAACCGCTCCCCTGCTGTCATTCATATATCAGCCCTGATTTACCCTCAGCGTATACGCGCCGCAGAGGGGGCGCATCTGGCTGTCGCAGACGAACGCCTTGATCGAAGCGGCCTCCGCCGTCGGGAAGTCCACCGGAACGTCTGCCGTTTCGCCCGGGGCGAGATCGGGAAGCTGGCGCGTCGCGCTGTCCAGCATCCGTCCTCCGGCGTCGTAGGAAACCACTACCAGGGTCCCGCCCTCGCCCTGGACGCTCTGGACGCGCGCTGTCACGGCGTCCTCCGCCACGTCCACGGATTTGATGGTGTATTTGTCATTGGAATCCTGCCACAGCGCCAGAAGCGTGGCATCGTCCAGCACGTCGACAATCTCCCCCGGGCGGTAGATCGTGTCGTCGCCGTCCAGCTTCCAGCCGGCGAAAGCTTTGCCGAAGGGGGCCTCGAAGGAGCAGGCCGGCAGCTCCAGCGTATCCCCCGTGACCGCGATGGCGGACATGGCCCCGCCCCCGCCGTTGGCGCTGATGCTCACGAGGCTGGGGACGCCGCCGGCAGCGCCCATGCCGGCGCTCAGGGAGGTTTCCTTCTTGTCAACCAGCAGCTTCGCCGTCGCGTCGCTGGCTCCGGTCACGGCGATGTCCCCCTCCATCTTGGAGATGGCCGTGCCCTTTGTGCCGTCGACGATCCCAATGAGGCTGATCTCCTTCCCCTTGTCGTCGGCGCTGCTGCTGAGGGTCACGTTGTAGCCGCGCCCTTCGTCCTCCGGCATAAAGCGGACGTAGTTGAGCCGCTGTCCGTCGTCCACATCAAGGACGACCGTGTTCGCCCCGGTCTCCACCGCAGCGGACTGGTTGGTGTGGGTGAGGCTGATCTCCAGGTTGTCCCCCGGCGCCCCCAGCAGCCCCGCGCTGCCGGTCAGCGGCTCGGCCCGCTCGACCGTATAGCGGTCCGCCGGGAGCCAGAGGGAGGTGGAGCCGCTGCCGGCGTTGATGATATTGCCCTCTTCGTCGAGCATCACGCCGAGGAAGTCCATCTTATAGATGTCTGAGCGGTTGCTGATGACCTCCCCGCCGGAGACGCTGGCCAGGGAGACGCCGGAGGCGTCCCGGATATCGACGTCCATGTTGACGTTTACGAAGGCGCCGCCGCTGCCGAGGCCGGGGCCGCGGTTCTTCCAGACCGCGTAGATATCCGCGTAGGGCACATAGGAGATATGGGATTCTCCGCCTTTGGTGCTGCCCCAGGCCACTTTATTGCTGAGCTTATACTCCCAGCCGGTGTAATTGCCGTTTTCCCTCGTCAGGCTGATATAGCGGCTGCTGTCGTCGGGGTAGTTCGGGTCGTAAACCCAGAGCTTTGCGCCGGTGTCGGACGCCTCCACCTTATAGCCCAGCAGGGCGTGTCCGCTGCCGTCCGGCCCGAAAACGCTCACGACAGCCGGGTCGTGCCCCGTCCGCTGGAACGCCCCCACCGCGTCCACCAGGGCGTTCAGCGGCCCGGGGTAGCGCCGGTCGGTAAAGCTGTTCTGCACCAGGTCATACTGTACCATCGCGGAGAACTGGCTGATCTGCACCGCCTCGATAAAGGTCTGGAGCGAGAACTGGCCGTTGCTGTCCGTCAGCTTCAGATCCCAGGCCGTATTGTTTCCGGGGGAGAAGGAGGAGGCCAAAAACTCGTTCTCGTTTTCAAACAGCAGGCCCGCCGTGGCCGTCATGCCGAAGCAGTTGCCGTTCCAGAGCTCATGGAGCAGCCAGTACTGCCGCGCGCGCTCCGTCTGGCCGAACATGAGCTGGTAAGCGCTCAGGGGGATGACCTGGTAATTCCCGCTATACTTGAAGTCCCTGCCCGTGTTGCCGAAGTAATAGCCCAGGTCGCGGGCGGAGGCCGGGAGGCGGCTGTTGTTGTCCCGCGTCCAGACCGCGTAGAGGGTGGCGCCCGCGTTGGCGGTATAGCGCCCGCCGGGCTGGTATACCGCTTCGCCGTAGCGGCTCGCGGCCCAGCCGGCGAAGGTGTAGCCCTTGCGCGTGGGCTTTACGCCGCTGAGGGTGAGATCGGCGCCGTAGGTTTTGCTGTCGTTTTTCGGCGCGCCCTCCCCGCCGTTGGCGTTGTAGCTCACGGTATAGGTAAGGGGACGCCAGACGGCGTAGAGGGTCAGGGGGGCGTCGTCGCGGTAGGCGGCCCCGCTCTTGAACAGCGCGGTTTTCGCCGCCCTGTCCGTCGCCCAGCCGAGAAATTCATGGCCCTCCAGGGTGGGGAGGCGGCTGCTGAGGGTCAGCGCCGCGCCGAGGAATTTGGTCTGGTCCGGCGGCGCGTCCGCGCCGCCGTTGGCGTCATAGTGTACGGGGAAGCTGGCCGTGGTCCAGTGGGCATAGAGGGTGTGGTTGGACGTGGTGGTCATCTTTGCCTCCGCCGTGACCAGCCTGCCGCCCTCCGCGAGGGTGTACCAGCCGGCGAAGAGATAGCCGCTGCGCTCCGGCTCCGCCGGGAAAACGTCGCCGTAGCCGGAACCGTAGGTCGCCGGAACCGTCCCGACGTCCATGCCCGAGCCGTCGTTGAGCTTGAAGGTGATCTGGTACTGGTTCGCCTCCCAGACCGCGGTCAGGGTGTGGTTCCCGGCAATCGTGACGGTGCTTTCCGAGTCGATTGGCAGATCCTCCGGGTCCGCCCAATACATGAAACTGTAGCCGGGGCGGGACGGGTTGGTGGGCAGCGGGCCGTATTTGCCGTCGTACTTTACTGTTTTTGTCTTCAGGGTCCCCGTGCCCCCGTTGTAGTCGAAAGTGACGATGACGTTCGGGGACAGGGCCTGCCACTGGGCATAGAGCGCCAGGTCCGCGCCGAGCGTGACCTCGGCCCCCTCCGCGTAGGAAGTACCCCTGCCGTCGATCCTGGTGTCCCAGCGGATGAACGTGTAGCCGGAGCGCGTGAAGCTGTTGGCGTTCAGGGCCGTGGGGATGTCCGCCGTGACGGACTGCGCGGGCATCGCGCCGGTCCCGCCGTTGGCATAGAAGCTGACGTTGAACGTGATCCGCGTCCAGTGGGCGTAGAGCGTCTGGTCCGCGCCCAGGTTTACCGGCGTCGAGGCCGTGACAGGGGTCCCGCCGCTCAGGGCCGTGTACCAGCCGTCGAAGCGGTAGCCGCTCCGCTCCGGCACCGGCAGGGCGCCGTAGACGCTGCCATTGGCCACGGTTATGCCTGCCGTGCCCACGGTCCCGCCGGCGGCGTTGAAGCTGACGGTGAAGCGCTCCGCCGCGTCAGTGGTCCACTGGGCGTAGAGCGTGAGATCGGCAGCCGGCGTTATGGCGGCCCGGTCCGCGTAAGCCTCGCCGGTCCCGTCCGCTCTGGTGTTCCAGCCGGTGAAGGTATAGCCGTCGCGGGTGAAGCGGTTCGCGCTGAGGGTGGTGGACGCGCCCGCCTTTACCGTGTGCTCCGCCATCGCTCCCACGCCGCCGTTGGCGTTGAGGCTTATGGTGTAATACGTATCGGGGTTTTGCGCCCACTGGGCGTAGAGCGTCAGGTTGCCGTCCGGCGTCACGCTGGCTCTGTCGGCGTAGCTGGTTCCATTGCCGTTCGCCGCCGTGTTCCAGCCTGAGAAGGTGTAGCCGTCGCGGGTGAAGGCGTTGGCGCTGAGGGTGGTGGCCGTGTTGGCCGTAACGGTCTGCGCGGGCATCGTGCCGCTGCCGCCGTTGGGGTCGAAGGTGACGGTGCAGTTCGTAACGGCAGGGGCATTTTTCGCGGTAAAATACCCTGGCGCGGCCTCGCCGCCGTCAATACGGGCGTAGGTCCCGTGGGTGCGTGTGCCGGCGTAGGTTGTCCCGGCCCCGCCGACGAGGGCAGTGCATCCCGTGAACATATAATCCAGGAATCTGGACTCCGCAGCCCCGCTTGTTGTAAATGCTTCACTGGCGTATATTGTCTTCAGCGCGGAGCAGTTCTCGAACATATACGTCATCCATGCGACCTTGGAGGTATCCCAGCCGCTCAAATCCAGCTCTGTCAATTTTTTGCACCCGTTGAACATGCAGCTCATGCTGCCCGTAACAAGCGCGGTATCAAAACCGCTCACATCCAAAGCGGTCAGACTTTCGCATGTGCCAAACATGCTGTCCATATTCGTGACCCTGGAAGTATCAAAGCCGCCCACATCCAGCGAGGCCACGCCGACACAAGCGCCAAACATGCCGCTCATATCCGTAACAAGCGCGGTATGAAAACCGCTCACATCCAGTTCCGTCAGGCTGCGGCAGTTGTTGAACATGGAAGCCATATCCGTGACTCTGTCAGTTTTCCAGCCGCTGACATCCAGCGCCGCCAGCTTTTGGCACTGGAAAAACATGAAGCTCATATCCGTCACATTGGAGGTATCCCAACCGCTGACGTCCAGCGCCGTCAGGGCCGAGCACAGATAAAACATACCCCCCATATCCGTCACATTGGACGTATCCAGCTTTTCAATGCATTGGACCGTTTCGAGATTGTAGCAATCCGCGAACCAATGGCTTGTGGATTCCGGCGCAAGATTTACATTGAAGGTAACTCTTTTTATTTTCGAAGCGGTCTCGCCTTTGTGCCAGGCGACGGAGCTGTGCCACTCGCCGGGGATATTTGTTTCGTTTTCATCCGGGAAACCGTGTTCGAGTATCCCCAAATCCTTCAGGTTCCAGGCTTCCGTATTTGCCATCAGCGCCCGCCCCGAGGCAACCGCGCTCCCCGTCTGGAACACCAGTTCCCCGTCGGAGTAGAGCAGGGCGTAAATATCCGTGTCCGCAACGCCGCCTGTGATCTCAATGGGCACGAGGGAGTCGTCCATCGTGCCGTCGCCTAATTGGCCGCGCCAATTAAAGCCCCAAGTCCAGAGGGAGCCGTCCGTCTGAATCGCTGCGCTGTGATGTCCGCCCAGACTGACGGCGGCGACGCCGCCCATAATCTCCACCGGGCTGCTGTGGACATTTTCGTCGCTCGTGCCGCCGCCCAGTTGGCCGTTACCGTTATAGCCCCAGGTCCAGAGGGAGCCATCCGTCGTGACCGCCGCACAGTGCTTAGATCCCAAGCTGACGCTGGCAACGCCGTCCATGACCTTTTCCGGCCGGCTGCGGTGTGTGGTAGTGCTGTCGCCTAATTGACCATGGCCGTTAAAGCCCCAGGTCCAGAGAGAGCCGTCCGTCTTGATCGCTGCGCTGTAGTCATAGCCCAGGCTGACAGCGGCTGCGCCGTCCATGATCTTCACCGGTTTGCTGCGGTCCGTGGACGTGCCGTCGCCAAGCTGGCCGTCGCCGTTCCAGCCCCAGGTCCACAGGGAGCCGTCCGTCTTGATCGCCGCGCTGTGAAAATCGCCCAGGCTGACGGCTGCAACGTTGTCCATGACCTTTACGGGACTGCTGCAGTCCGAGGTCGTGCCGTCGCCTAATTGGCCGTAGTTGTTCGAGCCCCAGGTCCAGAGGGAGCCGTCCGTTTTGATTGCCGCGCTGTGGTTCATGCCCAAGCTGACGGCGGCGACGTTGTCCATGACCTTTTCCGGGATGCTGTGGGCATATATGTCGCTCTTGCCACTGCCCAGTTGGCCGATGCTGTTATCACCCCAAGTCCAGAGGGAGCCGTCCATCTTGATCGCCGCGCTGTGATAACCGCCCAAACTGACGGCGGCAACGCCGTCCATAATCTCCACCGGGCTGCTGCGCGATATCGAGGTCGTGCCGTCGCCCAGCATACCGCTTTGATTCCAGCCCCAGGTCCAGAGGGAGCCGTCCGCCATGATTGCGGCGCTGTGATCATCACCCAGGCTGACGGCTTTGACCAGGCCGGTGAGCGCTGCGGCAGGCTCGCCCGCCGCAGCTTTCGCCCACTGGGCGTAGAGCGTCGTGTCGCCGGCGACGGCTGCGCCCTCCGTTTTGTCCGCGTAGAACAGGCCCCTGCCGTCGGCCCTTGTGCTCCATCCCGCGAAGCTGCAGCCCGCGCGGGTGAAGGTGTTGGCGTTCAGCCCGAAGGGCGTGTGGGCTTTCACGGTCTGCGTCGCCATCGTCCCGCTGCCGCCGTTGGCGTCGAAGGTGACGGTGCAAGTATCGTTATCCAAATCCTCTGGCTCTGCCGGTTCGGAATTATAGATAACGTTGGCGGTTGTCAGCGGCTCGTTATCGCTGCCGATTTTAATCGCGCTCCACTGGCTTTCGCTGCCGGAATAGTAAACTTTGTCGAGAGCTGTGCATTCATAAAACGCATGGCCCCCAATGCTCGTCACGCTGGCCGGGATGCTCACGTTTGTCAGGCTGCTGCAATAGGCAAACGTACCATTCCCAATGCCCGTCACGCTGTCCGAGATGCTCACGTTTGTCAGGCTGATGCAATCGAAAAACGCAGAACCCCCAATGCTCGTCACGCCGACCGGGATGCTCACACTTGTCAGGCTACTGCACCAGGAAAACGCAGCTTCCCCAATGCTCGTCACGCTGGCCGGGATGCTCACGCTTGTCAGGCTGCTGCAACCTTCAAACGCATAGTCCCCAATGCTCGTCACGCTGTACAGGATGCTCACGCTTGTCAGGCTGCTGCAATAGGCAAACGCACCATTCCCAATGCCCGTCACGCTGTCCGGGATGCTCACGCTTGTCAGGCTGCTGCAATTGGAAAACACCATATCCCCAATGCGCGTCGCACCATTTTGAACGACAACGGCTTTTATTTCGCTTTGCGAGGAATACCAGGGAGCAGCGTCAGAAGAAGCATAATCGTTCATCGCCCCGGTCCCGCTGATGGTCAGCGTCCCTGCGCCATCCAGCGTCCAGGTCAGATTTTCACCGCAGGTACCGGAAGCAACTGTCGCTCCCAACAGCGGAGCATTTTCCGTCCCATCGGCCTCGCCCCACGCGCCAAATGGCCCCAGCGACAGCGCAAGGCACAGCGCCAAAAGCGCGCAAAGCAGTCGTTTCGTCATGGTAAATACCTCCCGATTCCAATTTATTGTCATTCCGTCTTGACTTTGGAGTGGACGCGGATATAATGAAAGCATGAGAAATTGCTGTAAGCTGGTGGTATCATTGAAAATATATTTGGATATGTGCTGCTTTAACCGCCCGTATGACGACCAGTCCCAGCTAAAGGTCGCTATGGAGGCGCTGTCAAAAATCCACATCCAATATGGTATCCGTCAAGGCAAATACGAACTCGCAGGCTCATATATGCTTGACTATGAATGCAGCAATATCCCCAATCCTGTCAGGAAAAAAGCGATTCAGGATTTTATCAAACAGTATGTGGCTGTATACGTTGGAGTGCAAAGAAGCGATATCATAGGGTCAAAAGCAGAGGAAATTATGCGGACGGGAATCAAAGAAAAAGACGCTGTCCATGTTGCTTCCGCAATCTTCGCCAAATGTGATTACTTTATCTCAACTGATCTCAGATTGCTGAAGTACAAATCGGAGGAAATCAAAATGGTAAATCCGATTCAATTCGTCATGGAAACGGAGGCGGAGTAAATGGCCCTCAATACGCTTGAAATTATGGACAAAGGCATGCGCTGCCTGACAGAAGGGATGGGAATCGTCGAAGCCGAGCAATTCATTTCGATCATTTTGCGCGAAAAGCTCGATTATACAAAGTGGCAGAGAGATTTCTATGACCGCTTTGCGGCGGGCGAGGTTCACGCGAATGCGATAGAGTTTGCAAAAAAACATCCATATAACGGCCCGGCTGCTCAAATCTGACGAGGGCGTTCGGATTTGCCCCATGCCATGCCGCTGTTTGCCTTTCCGCCATTATTCATTGTAACAGGTATTTTCTGGAATTTCAATAGCATCCCGCATTTTCAAGGCGGAAAAAAGCTTGACAAACGCCCTCAGCCCTGCTATAGTATCAGGCACAAGAAAGCAGGATGGTAAGCATCCGTCCTCACCTTGCCGCCGCAGGGCGCGCCGGGTCAATCATGGGTACCGCGTTCCTCCCTTTGGCAGGGTGGGGCGGGGCTTTGCTTTGATGAACGGATGCTCCATGGGCGTCCGCTTTTTTGTGTCTATTCCCAAAACCATCATAAAGTGACGGAGGTGTTCACCCATCGCAAACCAGGAGTATCTGATCAATGAGGAAATCACCGCGCCGGAGGTCCGTCTGATCGGGGACGGCGGGGAGCAGCTGGGCATTATGTCCGCCCGCGATGCTCTGCGCATTGCCGAAGAGAAGGAACTGGACCTGGTTATGATCGCAGCGGGCGGCAAGCCGCCGGTGTGCAAGATTATGGACTACGGCAAGTATCGTTTTGAACAGTCCAAGCGGGAGAAGGAAGCGAAAAAGAAACAGCGCGTGATCGAGATCAAGGAGATTCGCATGTCTCCCAGCATCGGGGACAATGATTTCAATACGAAGCTGCGCGCCGGTCAGAAATTCCTGGCGGAGGGAAATCGTCTCAAGGTCACGATCCGTTTCCGCGGGCGCGAAATGGCGCACACGAATCTCGGCGAAAAACTCCTGCGCGATTACGCGGAGAAGTGCGCTTCCTTAGCGTCCATGGACAAAAATCCCAAGCTGGAAGGCAGGAACATGTCCATGTTCCTCTCCCCGAAGGCCAAATAACGCGGTACGTTTTTACCAAGGAAGGAGTTAAAATAACATGCCCAAGCTGAAAACGCACTCCGGCGCGAAAAAGAGATTCAATCTCACCAAGACCGGAAAAGTAAAGCGCGCCCACGCTTACAAAAGCCATATCCTGAATAAAAAGACGACAAAGCGCAAGAGAGGCCTCCGTCAGAGCGCCATCGCGGACGTGACGAACACCCCCGCCATCAAGCGCATGATTCCGTATAAATAAGGAGGACGTTGAGTTATGGCCAGAGTTAAAGGCGCGATGATGACGCGCAAGCACAGAAAAAAAATCCTCGGTCTGGCAAAGGGCTACTGGGGCGCCAAGAGCAAGCACTTCAAAATGGCCAACCAGGCCATGATGAAGTCGGGCCGCTATGCCTATATCAGCCGCAGACTTAAAAAACGCGATTTCCGCCGCCTGTGGATCACCCGCATCAGTGCCGGCTGCAAGGCCAACGGCATGAATTATTCCACCTTTATGCACGGCCTCAAGCTCGCCGGCATCGACATGAACCGCAAAATGCTCAGCGAAATGGCAATCCATGAGCCCGCCGCCTTCACCGCCCTGTGCGACAAGGCCAAGGCCGCAGTTTAATAATTTCCGGGATAAAAGCTTTCCCGGCTTGCCGCCCGTTTCGGACGATAAGCCGGGAAAGCTTTTTATGCGCTCCGATATTTTTTCCTCGTCGCCTCGCCGCCGCGAATATGGCGTTCCGCCTTGTTCCTGTCCAGCACCGCCCGCACCCGCAGCCACAGCGCCTTGTCATGACAGGGCAGACGCTCGGTGAGGTCCTTATGTACGGTCGTCTATAACTGGAACGGTTTCATCCAGTCCAAGATTACCCAACAGGCGGAGGAAAATGTCGACGTTTCCGTCCTTATCGACTTCGATCTTCTGAATGATCCGCCTGAGCTGCGCGTTGGTCATCTCCCGCACGTCCGCCACGCTCTCCACGGTTTTGAAGGTTTCATTCAAGATAGCCTCTAACTGCGCCCCCTTGGTCAGGTTCAGGGACACCATTTGCAATTCTTTTTCCAGCCGTTCAAGCTCCTGCCGCGTCCCGCCCAGCTTTTCATTCAGCTCCTCCCGGCTGATGAGATCGTCGGCGTACATGTCCATATATTTCTGCCGGGTCTTGCGGAGCTTTGCCAGTCTGGTATTCAGCTCCTTTTCATAGTCCGCGTTCTCGTCCTTCGCGTGGTAGGCCCGCTCAAACTCCTTTACCACATACTGCGTCACGTTCTTTTTCGATTTGAGCAGATTTGCGAAATATTCCTGGATGGCGTCAATCAGCTCCCCCTCGTCCACGGTCACGGCGTTGGGGCAGCTATCGGCGCCCTTTCCGTTGTGACCGGAGCAGCACCAGCGGACGTAGGTGTTTTTGTAGGTCCGCACCGTGCGCCGGAAGGACCAGCCGCATTCCCTGCACTTTATCAGCGTGGAGAACAAGCGCTTGTTGCTCTGCCGCTCTCTGTGGACCTTGAAAGCGTCGCCCCGACTGGACATGATCTCCCCGGCCTTTTCAAAAACCTCGTCAGAGACGATACGCAACTCCGGCTTGTCCATCACATGCCACTCAGATTCGTCCACATCCGCCCGCCGCCCGGTAAGGAAGTCCGCTACCTCCTGTTTGCCGTTGATGACCTTTCCAGTGTACAGCTCGTTGGTTAAAATGCGGCAGACGGCGTTCTGGCTCCAGGCGCAGTCGCGCTTGGTCCGGACGCCCTTTTCGTTCAGCATGTTGGCGATCTTCGCCGCGCCGTAACCCTCCTCATTGTACCAGTGGTAAATCTGGCGAATGGTCGCAGCTTCCTCCGGGTTAATGGTAAGATTGAAGTAGTCGCCCCTGGTCTTGTCGTAGCCGTAGACGATATTGGGCACCCGCCCTTTTTCCGCGTTGATCTTCTTCCCGAATTTGATCCGCTTGGAGGTGTTGGCGCTCTCCTCCTGGGCCAGCGCCCCGAAGATGGTCAGCACAAATTCGCTGTTGCCCATGCTGGTCATGTTGGCGGTCAGGAACTGAGTCTCGATGCCCAGGGCTTTCAGCTTGCGGATGTTTTGCAGCAGATCGACGGTGTTACGGGCAAAGCGGGAAATGTCCTTGACCACCACCATGTCGAACAGGCCGCGCTCCGCATCCGCCATCATCTGCAAAAACTCCTTGCGGTTTTTGATCTTCGTGCCGCTCAAGCCCTCGTCAGCATACAGGCGGATCAGGGTATCTCCCGTCCGTTTGGTGTACTCCATAAAAAATTCCTTCTGCGCGGCGAGACTGTTGAGCTGGTCCTCTTTGTCGGTGGAGACGCGGCAGTAGGCGGCGATGTTCATGTGTGAGGCCTCCCGGATAGATTATTATCGTTCTGTTACAACAGTATATCACCTTGAGGTAAGGAAAGCAACGAAAAAAGACGGAGGCTGCGTCCGCGCTATGCGGAGCCGTCCTCCTGTTTCCTGTTCGTTGTTTGCCGTTCTCCGGCCAGCCGTATTGTCGATTCTGCTTTTCCCGTGTTTGCCTCGATCAAAATCCGGAGTATGTATCCGGCGGCGACCTCCGGCGGATTCGGATCGTGAAACCGGTAATTCAGTTTTCGCTTCTTTTCCGCCGCCAAGTCATCGCCCCCCTTCTCCGTTTCAATCTATGCTTGTCCCACGCCCGTTTATGCGGGACCATCAGTACAGATGCTGCTGGTAATCTTCTCGAGGTTCCTCATGGTCATCCTCCTTATGTCCCATGGCAATTTTCTTTTCCTGCTCCCGGCGGAGGGGCTTACGGTCGCCGTTCAGGGGCCGCGTGGTAGCGTCGGTCACGGGGCCATCAGCGAGAAGGCGCTCAAGAGCTTTCCCAAGTTGAACCACATCACCCACGACACCAGCACCAGCAGCCCCGCCACCGGGATTGGCAGCAGCCATGCGAGTGTCGGACGGGGCAGTCTGATTTTGGGAAACCGTTTCCGTGAGGAGCGCCGCTCGTTCTTCTTCCCAGCCGGTTGGAGCGCCGTCTGCAGCGCCGCTACCTCTGCCGTCAGCGTATTGATCTGCGTCTTCGTCACCGCCGGCTCCCGCGCCGCCCATACGGACAGTTGACTCAGGACTCTCGCCACTCCGGTTTCCAGCAGTTCCAGCTGCTCTGTCAGCTCCTCCCATTCCTCCGCGGTCGGATGTGTTTCCGGCGTCGGCGCGGTCATATTCGCCGGCCGGTTCCTCTGTTTCAATTCTTCCATAGAATATCTCTGCCCGGATTCGGAACTCACGTTCCATCGCCTCCTTCAAATACCTCTTTTCGTGCAGGCGGTAGTCCCGGCACTTCATCCCCGTCGGCGTGGTGTAGGTGATACTCTTTCGCTCCCGCGTCCATCGGACGCCGTAGCCGCGCCGCCGCATTTGCTCTTGAAACTCCCGCTGCGTTTTTGAACGGCGCATACAGTCGTCGATCACATTCATCAGTTCAAACTTCCAGCTCTGCCCTTTCTCCGCCGCCCGGTACTCCCGTGCGCTGATGCCCGCCGTCTGCTTCCTGTCCGCGTTGTTTAGTACAGAGAGGCCGTGCCTGATGCAGAGCTCGTCCGAGATACGGCGGAGGTGTTCCAGCGTGCGCGGACCCTGCCGCAGCATTCTTCCGCTCTCATAGCAGACCGCGTTGACCAGAAAGTGGGAATGGATATGCCGGGCGTCCACATGGGTGGCGATCAGCACCTCGATCTCCGGCTATGCTCGCGCCGCGAACTGCTTTGCCAGCGCGTGAGCCTGTTCCGGCGTGATTTGCTCCTCCGGCGAGAAGGACTGGGTATAGTGGTAGAACCAGACCGGACTGATTTTCCGGTGGCGCAGCCGGGTCGCCGTGAACTCCTGCGCAACGAACAGCGGGGAGCAGTTCTGTCCGCTGACATAGCGGCGGCCATCCGTCTTGTCGTCGCGCTGAACATACTCGGCCACTTTTCCCAGCGCCGCGCGGGATTGCGAACGGTAGCGCACAAAGTTGACGGTTGCCATCAGTGCCACGCCTCATGGGAGATGATGTAGAGCGGATCGTAGAGATGTCGAAGCGCTTCGGCGGTCTCATCCAGATATGCCGTCC
>JAFUVO010000082.1 GCA_017477525.1 Oscillospiraceae bacterium
AACCCTTTTGGTTCTGAACAGTTAGAAAGGCTGCGCTGCGCGAGTGCTCCCTGCTGGATAGGGCACACTCGCTCCGCGAGGAGTATTTTCGGCAAAAACTCGGTTTCTGCCGAAAATGATAGGACTTTATTCGCGCCTGCGGGCGCGAACTCTGCGAGGCAGCGGGGGGTATCTGAACAGTTACGCATAATCATATGAGCGCCCCGCTCCACCCTGCCCTTTGGGCCAGGTTGGAGCGGGGCGCGTATCAGGCCGCACACTTTTCCGGCAGGCCGCTTATACTGGAATACAGGTTTTCATGGGAGGAAACTGTATCTCCCATGGGCAATAGCCTGATTCCGTATCGGAGGATGATTTGGCTTGCTGGATTTGATCTGTCGCGCCGCGTCGGGCACCGGCTTTACCTTTCTGATGACCACCCTCGGGGCCGCCACCGTGTTTTTCCTGGCAAAGACGCCGGACGAACGGAGGCAGAGGGGAATGATCGGCTTTGCCGCCGGCGTGATGACGGCGGCATCCATTTGGAGCCTGCTGCTGCCGGCGGTGGAGCAGTCGGAGGCGGAGGGGCGGGTCCCCGGCTGGCTCCCCGCCGGTCTGGGGCTTCTCGCCGGAGTCGTGTTCCTGGTCCTGCTGGACGAGGCGCTGCGCCGCCTCCACCCCGGCGCGGGGGCGGACTCCAACGCCCTGCTCATGACCGCCATCACCCTGCACAACATCCCGGAGGGCATGGCAGTTGGCCTGGCCTTCGCCCTGGCGGAGGAGGGGCCGGAATTTGTGGCGGCGGCGACCCTGGCCCTGGGGATCGGCATCCAGAACTTTCCCGAGGGCGCCGCCGTGTCGCTGCCCCTGCGCCAGGCCGGGCTGAGCCGGTTCCGGGCTTTTTTGGGCGGGATGCTCTCCGGCGCGGTGGAACCGCTGTTCGGCGTCCTGGTGGTGCTGGCCGCGGCGGGGGTCCGGGCCGCGATGCCCTGGCTTTTAAGCTTTGCCGCCGGGGCCATGCTCTACGTGGTGGTGGCGGAGCTGGTGCCGCAGGCCCACTCCCGGGCCGGCACCGCCGGTTTTGTCGCGGGCTTTCTCCTGATGATGGTGCTGGACATCGCCCTTAGCTGAACCCAGGCAAAATATACACTTTTGATGCAGGAGCGTGGGTATAATAAAAAAGATTTACCTTTGCGCGGAAAAATACAGCAAGAGAAAGGAACGGGACAAATGAAAACCTATGCGTTTGGCGTGGACGTGGGCGGCACCACCATCAAGATGGGCTTTTTCACCACGGCTGGGGAGCTTCTGGACAGCTGGGAGATCCCCACACGCACGGAGGAGGACGGCGTACATATTTTGGAGGACATCGCCGCGTCCATTGACAAGGCCCTGGAGGAAAAGGGCATCTCCAAACTGGACGTGGAGGGCGTCGGCATCGGCGTTCCCGGCCCGGTGGGGCCGGACGGCACCGTGTTCCGCTGCGTGAACCTGGGCTGGGACGTGTTCAACGTCGAGCAGCGGCTGAGCAAGCTGACCGGGCTGAACGCCAAGGCGGGCAACGACGCGAACGTGGCCGCCCTGGGCGAGATGTGGCAGGGCGGCGGCAAGGGCTACCAGGATGTGGTGATGATCACGCTGGGCACCGGCATCGGCGGCGGCGTGATCATCGGCGGTAAGATTCTGGCCGGCGTCAACGGCGCGGCGGGCGAGGTGGGGCACACGCCCATGTTTGACGACGAGCCGGATGTCTGCGGCTGCGGCAAGCACGGCTGCCTGGAACAGTACGCCTCCGCCAACGGCATCCTGCGCACCGCGCGCCGCTGGCTCGAGGTCCACCCCGAGGTTGACAGCCCGCTGCGGGGCATGGAGCGTTACAGCAGCAAGGACATTTTCGACCTGGCGAAAGAGGGCGACGAAGCCGCGTTGGCGATCGTGGACGAGACGGGCAAGCTTTTGGGCAAGGGCCTGGCCACCATCGCCGGCGTCGTAAACCCGGAGGTCTTTGTCATCGGCGGCGGCATGTCCAAGGCCGGCGACATCCTCTTGGAGGTGATCCGCCGCCATTTCCGCCCCTACGCTTTCCACGCCGTGCGGGAAACCGAGTTCCGCATGGCGGAGCTGGGCAACAGCGCCGGCATCTACGGCTGCGCCCGCATGGTGCTGTCCTGAGCGGCGTTCGGGACTACCCCTTGCCGGCGATTGCGGCCCCGCCCTTTTTGGGCGGGGCCGCGGTTTTCTCCGTTCAGCCTTCCAGCTGCATCACAATGCCGCGGAAGGTCTCGCCGCGCTCGGCGAAATTTTTGAAGCGGTCGAAGGAGGAACAGGCGGGGCTGAGGATCACCACGTCCCCCTCCCGCGCCGCCGCTGCCGCCGCCCGGACCGTCTGCCCGAAATCGTCATACACCGCCACCGGCAGCGCCTCCGGGTCGTAGCCCGGCGCGGAAACGACGGCGCCGCGTATTTTTTCCGCTGTCTCCCCCACGAGGAACAGTGCCTTGACATGCTCCTGCATCTCCTTTGCCAGCGTATCGAAGGGCACGAGCTTGTCATGTCCGCCGGCAATCAGGATCACCTTCTGCCGGAATGAGCGCAGGCCCGCGATGGTCCGCGTGGGGCTGGAAGCGATGGAGTCGTTGTAATAGCGCACCCCCCGCAGCGTCCGCACCAGCTCGATCCGGTGGGGGACGCCGGGAAAGCTCCGGGCCACCTGGACCATCGCCTCCCGGGGGGCGAAGTCCCGCGTGGCCGCGAAGGCCGCCATGTAGTTTTCGACATTGTGCAGGCCGGGGATCAAAATGTCCTCCGCCGGCATCAGGGCTTCCCCGTCCAGGTACACGGTCCCGTTTTCGAGGTACGCCCCCCTTTCGACCCGCTCCCGCCGGCTGAACAGCCGCAGTTCGCCTTTGATCTCCGGGGCGAAGGAGCATGTGATCTCGTTGTCCGCGTTCAGCACCACGGTTTCGGGCTGTACAGCCTGGTCGAAGATGTTCCGCTTCGCCGTCACATACTCCGCCATGTCCTTATGCACGTCCAGGTGGTTCGGGGATACATTGGTGACGACGGCAACCCGGGGGGCTTTTTTCATGGTCATGAGCTGGAAGGAGGACAGCTCCAGAACGCAGAGGTCCTCCGGCCGGATATCCCCGGCCCGGTCCAGCAGCGGGGCGCCGATGTTGCCGCCCAGCCAGACCCGATGTCCGGAGGCTTTGAGGATTTCGGAAATCACCGTCGTCGTGGTGGTCTTCCCGTCAGAGCCGGTGACGGCGAGGATGGGGCAGGGGCAGAGCTCGAAAAACGCCTCCATCTCGCTGGTCAGCACCGTGTTTTCCCCCAGGCCGGGGCGCAGCTTGTCGGGGTGCAGCCCAGGGGTGCGGAACAGCAGGTCATAGTCCAGTTTGTCCAGGTAGCCCTCCCCCAGCACCCACTCCACATGCCCGAGGGCGTCCAGCTCCGCCCGGCGCGCGCCGGGGCTCTTGTCGTGGACGGTGACGTCGATGCCCCGCTCCGCCAAAAGGCGGATCAGCGGAAGATTGCTGACCCCCGCGCCCACGACGCCGATGCGCCTGCCCCGCAGCGATTCCAGATATTCGTTGAGATTCATGTCATACTCCCCTCAAATGCCGCGATTGGATATTCTCCCCCGAAGGGGGGGAGGACACACAGCAGAAATTTATTTTTTTGATATCTCCCTCTCTCCTTCGGGGGAGGGAGATATCCGCGGCTAAATAGTTACGCGATTGGCAGCTTCATTATACGCCTTTGTCCCAGGGGAAACAACAATTATATTGACATTTGCGCCGGCATCGGGTAAAATCGCGGTGTGAGCGGGCTGGACGACCGCGGGCGCGGGCCGAAAGGCCGCGCGTGAGGAAAGTCCGGGCTCCACAGGGCAAGGATAACGGGTAACGCCCGCCAGGGGTGACCCTCGGACAAGTGCAACAGAGATATACCGCCACATCCCAACCAAAACGGAGCCCAGCGTAAGCGGGTCCGTTTTGGAGAAGGAGGGAGCCGCGGCAACATGACGCGGCTTTCGACGTGGTAAGGGTGGAAAAGTGCGGTAAGAGCGCACTCGCCCCCCTGGTAACAGGGGGGCGCTGTAAACTCTATCCGGAGCAACGCCGTGGAGGAACACACAGGCCGGCCCGGCCGTTCCGAGGAGGCGGCTTGAGCCCACCGGCAACGGTGGGCCACAGATAGATGGTCGTTCACGACAGAACCCGGCTTACAGGCCCGCTCGCACAAGGCCCTCCCCTTTTGGGGAGGGCCTTGTGCGCTGTTTGCGGCGCGCCCCCGGCATATTTCGGACTTTGCGGGCATAGGCTTTGGAAAAAACGGGCCGTTTCCACGGCCAGGGAGGGGCAGAGCATGGAAGTTTATCCGATCACCATTGACGGCGAGGACGCCGGGACGCTCCGCGTGGAGCAGCAGGGGGCGCGGACGGTGTTCACCGCGGACTGCGGCATGAGCACGGAGCTGCTGCGCATTTCGGTCTACGGCGGGGGCCGGGAGGGCTATCTGGGGCTGCTGGTCCCGGAGGAGGGGCGGCTGCGGCTGCGCCGGGCGCTGAGCCGCGACGCGATGCGGGATTTTCCCGAGGAGATCGAACAGGTGGAGCGGGCCGGGATGATGCCCGAGCCGCTCCCGCGCCCCCAAGTCTGGCAGGAGGCCCCGGAGCCCCTGCCCGAAGCGCCGCCGGAGGAAGCGCCGATGCCGCCCCCGGAGGCAGACCCGCCGGCGGAGGACGGCTCCCTGTCCTGGTACGCCTCCCCCGACGGGGCGCTGGTCTGCTTCGACGGGACGGGGACTCTCATCGCCCTGCCCCCGGACGACGGGCGCGTCCCGCCGGAAATCCCCGGAGAGCGCAGGAGCATCGAGGGGAAGGAATATCTGGTGTACCGCACCCGGAACGGAAAAATAATAACTGGGGTGTGAAGAAGTAAACCGCTAAAAAAGTAGCAAATACAGCAAAATTAGAGCAAAAAGAATCGCTGTCATTGCTCACCAGTGCGCACACTGGTGAAGGCAATCCCCCAAATCGGAGGCTGGCGGTAAATGTTTCGTTCAAAGGGCAGTTGCAACTGGTGGGGGGATTGCTTACACCAGTCTGAGGACTGGTGTGCAATGACAGCGTTTTTATTCTCGCTATCAGAGGATGACTTTATTCACAGCCACAGTTACCAGTTATCAATAGTCGGCAAAGCACAGGTTCACGTCCACCGGGCCGGCGATGCCGCCGACGGCGCCTTTGGAGCTGTACTGCCACATCTGGAAATCGTATATGTAGTCCAGATGGTTCTGGTACATGGCCAGCCAGCCGTCATACTGCTGGAGCTTGTGCATGTCCAGCTGAAGATAGCTCATATGCTTGTTGAAATAGACCATGGGCCGGTAGCCCGCCTGCTCCACCGCGCCGCAGAAGGCCAGGGCGCAGTCGCTGACCGTGTCCCAGTCCGGGGAGCGGGTGCGGGAATCGCTGTAATTCATGCGCTCCCAGTCGAAGACCACGGGGAAGCGGATATCGTAGCCCTCGATCAGGCTCAGGGTGTATTCCGCCTCTTCGAGCGCCTCCGGGACGCTCATGGCCTGGGAGAAGAAATAGATTCCCACGTCCAGCCCCGCCGCCAGGGCGCCTTCGATGTTCTGGCGGAATTTTACGTCCTCGTGGAGGCGTCCGGCGCTGCCGTAACCCCGGTAGCCGCAGCGGATGATGGCAAAGTCGACGCCGTCGCGCTTCGCGGCCTGCCAGTCGATATCCCCCTGGTAATAGCTCACGTCCACGCCAAAGCGGGGGGACGGGGTTTCGCCGCCTTCAGCGCAGGCCAGCCGCCCGTCCCGCAGCGTAAAGTCGGAGGGCTCGTAGCTGTGGAAGCGGAGGCTGAAGTCGACGGGGGCGCGGAAGCCGGAGACAAAGACGAAATGGCCGTCCACATACTCCTGTACCCGGCTCAGCACCGCGCAGATCTCCCCGCGGCGCAGGAGCGAGCCGCCGCCGAACAGCCGGAGGCCGTCGGTGACGCTGCCCTCCATGAGCCCCGCCTCCCAGAGGGCCAGGGCCTCCGGCTCCGCGGTGTCGGCGAAGGGGCTTTCCATGTCGGTTCCGGCCTCGGGCAGCTCCAGCGCGGCGGCGCACAGGCGCGCCAGCGCGGCGCGGGTCAGGGGTTCGTCGAGGTTCGGCGCGGCGTCCTCCGGGAGGTAGCCGCAGCGCCGGGCATAATCGAGATAGCCGGAGGCCCAGTGCGCGCCGGCGGCGGCGCCCTGCTCGGCGAAACCGGCGCTCCGCAGCACCAGCTTCAGCGCCTCCCCCCAGGTGACGGAGCCGTTGGGGCGGAAGCTGCCGTCCTCATAGCCGCTGACCACGCCCCGCCCGGAGAGGCGGAGGACGTAGGGCGCGAACCAGTCCTCCGCCCCCACGTCATGGAATTTCGGCGGCGCCGCGGAAACGCCCCGCTGCGCCGTCGCGCCGGTCATCAGGAATACCGCCGCGATCATAATCGGGATCCATTTTTTCATACGCGCACTCTCTCTTTTTCCGTGTCTGTTTCAAATACCGGCGAAACGCCCTCTCCGGCTTCTTAGAATCCGACATAATTGCATCATTTTTCAATCATTTTCGACATTCTCCGCAGGCCAAATTCTGCCGTTCGCGACGATTTTTTATGATGCAATGGCGATTTAGCGGTTTACAAGAGAATAATCCTGTATTATCATAAGGCTATCTAAGCGTCCCTGTTCCCGGCCAGGGAACCGGAAACAGGGAAAACATGAAACAGGAGGCTGATCCCATGAGCGCCCAACCCGGCAAAGAGAAATACCCGCATCTGTTTTCCCCGCTGACCATCCGCGGCAAGACCTACAAAAACCGCATGAAGGCCGCGCCGACCATGTTCGTCCACGCCAGCTACTTTATCCCGCAGATCAAGGAAAACCTCTACCGCATGGTGGAAAACCGTGCCGCCGGCGGTTTCGCCTGTGTCTCCACGGGGGAAATGCCCCTGAACTTTGAGGAGGCCCGCACCATCTTCCAGGAGCGGAAGATCGACTTTGAACACTTCGAGGGCGAGGATTTCGAGATCGCCAGGGAGTATGCCGAGCGCATCCACGCCAAGGGCGCGCTGTGTTACTTTGAGTTTTCCCATGAGGGCAGCCGCGCCGAGGAGGCAAAGGAGCCCTGGGGGCCGGAGGACTGGACAAGGGACGACGGCGTGAAAGTCCGGGGCATGGACCGGGCCATGATGGACAAGGTTCTGAACGATTACCGCACGATTTCCCGCTTCGCCAAAGCCTGCGGCTTCGACGGCGTGCTGCTCCACGGGGGCCACGGCTTCCAGCTGCAGCAGTTCATCTCCCCCTGGACCAACCACCGCACAGACGAGTACGGCGGCAGCATGTCCAACCGCGCCCGCTTTCCCAAAGAGATCATCGCCGCCTGCCGGCAGGGCATCGGAGAGGACGGGATCATCGAGCTGCGGTTCTCCGCCGAGGACGGGGTGCCCGGCGGCATGACCATCGACGACACCGTCGAATTTTGCAGGGAGATCGACGGGCTGGTGGACATCATCCACGTCAGCAACGGCCTGAAGTGGCTGGGCAGCCGCACCAAAACCTTCTCCTCCTTCCTGGAACCCCACGGATTGAACCAGGATTACGCCGCCGCGGTGAAAAAGGCCGTCAGCAAATCCTATGTCTCCACCATCGGCGGTTACAACGGCCCGGAGCTGGCGGAACAGGTGATTGCCGGGGGCAAGGCGGATTTCGTGGAGTTCGGGCGCCAGTGCTTCGCGGACCCCAACATGCCCAATAAGGCCCTCGAGGGCCGCGAGGACGAGATACGCCGCTGCGTCCGCTGCTTTAACTGCTATCCCGGCTTCTGCGAGCATCCCACGGACATCCCCCTATGGGAGAAGTTGGGGCCGGAGGCCGCCGGAAAAATCTACTCCCCGGCCTCGATGGGCTCCTGCACCATCAACCCCCGGAGCGGCTTCGGCTTCTACCCGGAAACCCTTCCGGAGCCGAAGGCGTCCCGCAAAGTCCTCATCATCGGCGGCGGCGTGGGCGGCTGCCAGGCGGGCATCACCGCCAGAGAGCGCGGCCACGAGGTCATTCTTGTGGAAAAGTCCGGCAGGCTGGGCGGCACCATCAACTTCACGGATAAGGACGAGGACAAGCTCGATCTGATGAACGCGAAAAACGTTATCATCCGCGACCTGGAAAAAAGCGGCGCGGAGATTCGGCTGAACACCACCGCCGGCGCGGCGCTGATCGGGGAGCTCAAGCCCGACGCCATCATCATCGCCGTGGGCGCCCATCCCGTGACGCCGCCGATCCCCGGCATTGAGAAGGCCATGGGGGCGCTGGACGCCTATGAGAACATGGACAGGCTGGGCAAACGCGTGGCCCTCGCCGGCGGCGGCCTGGTGGGCTGCGAGGTGGGCCTGCATCTGGCCCGTCACGGCCACGAGGTCACGGTGATCGAGATGCTGCCCCGCATCGCGGACGAGACCTTCGGCTACTACCGCAACGCGCTCCTGACGGAGATGGACAACCGGAACATCAAACAGGTTCTCGGCGCGAAGGTGCTGGAATTTACGGACGCGGGAATCGTGGTCGAAAAAGACGGCAAACAGGAAACCATCCCCGCCGACAGCATGTGCTATTCCTTCGGAATGCGCTCCAACTCTGACGAAGTGGAAAAGCTGAAGGCCGCGGCCGGGGACATCCCCACCTGGGTGGTCGGCGACGCGGCCCACGCCGGAAAGGTGGCGGACGCGGTCCACGGCGGCTATCTGGCCGCGATGGAAATCGTGTAAAGGCTTCAAAATCAAGAGGCTGTGAAGGTCTTTTCACAGCCTCTTGATTTTTATTCTCGCGGGCAGAAGAGAGCCCTCTCAGGCGTACCTTTGCCTCCTTTCTGCTACGCGCTGCGTTTGGCTTTGAGGATTTCCTCGGCGCGGTTGGCGCAGGCGGCGGCGTCCTCGGTGTAGACGTCGGCCCCCACCTCGTCGCAGAAGGCCTGGGTGATGGGCGCGCCGCCCACCATGACCGTCACCTGGTCCCGGACGCCGGCCTCCTTGAGGGCGTCGACGGTCTTGCCCATCATGGGCATCGTCGTGGTCAGGAGTGCGGAGCAGAGCACCAGGTCGCACTTCTCGTTGATGACGGTCTCCACAAACTTCTCCGGCGGGACGTCCACGCCCAGATCGATGACCTCGATATTTTTGCTCTCCACCATGAGCTTGACGATATTCTTGCCGATATCGTGCAGGTCGCCCTGCACCGTTCCCAGGCAGGCTTTGCCGAGGGGCTGGTTGCCCTCGGCCAGCAGCAGGGGCTTGATGAGCTCCGTGCCCTTGTTCATGGCCCGGGCCGCCACCAGAACCTCCGGTACAAAGGCCTCGTTGCGGGTGAAGCGGTCGCCCACGACATTCATGCCGCGCAGAAGCCCGTCGTTGAGAATCTCCTGGGCGGAGCAGCCCTCTTCGATGGCCTTGGGCACCAAATCCTTAATCAGCTTCGCCTTGCCTTTCTCAACGGCGGCGGCGATTTCATCCATTGTAGACATAATTTCGTCTCCTTAAATTTAATTCTGTTTATTTCCTCCCCCTGCGGGGGGAAAATAAACATAGGGTTTCTTATAATTTCGAGCCATGCAGCCTCCTCCCCTGAAAGGGGGGGAGACAATGGGAATCAGCCTCTCAGGCTGTCGACGATGGCCTTGACGTTTTCCGGCTTGGCGTTGAGGGGGATCTCGCAGCCGGAGCCCAGCATAAAGCCGCCGCGCATCCCCATCTGGATCAGCTTCTCGCAGTAGGCGCGGACCTCGTCCACCGTACCGTAGGCCAGCATGGTCGCCGGAACGTCGCCGCGGATGGACTGCTGGCCGCAGAGCAGTTCATAGGTCTGCTCAATGTCCGTGTCCCCGTCCAATTCAATGTGGACGCTGCCCCTGGGGACCTCGGTGAAATACTTCATCATCGGCGTCCAGTTGGCGTCCGCGTGGAGGACGTAGGTGATGCCGGCGGCGTGGAAGCGCTCAATGGACGCCTTCATCACGGGCCACACGATTTCCTCGAACATGTCCGGGGAGATAAAGGTGGAGGAGGAGCGCATGGCGTAAACGCCCACCCGGGAGCCGTGGTTGGCCTTGACCTGGCCGATGGTCTGCTCGTCCGCGCCGGGCTGGAATTTCCGCATGATGTCCACAATCGGGCCGGGGTCGTCCATCAGGTCGCAGGTGAAGTCGAACATGCTCCGGGCCATGGACAGCGTGTCGAAAATCGGGGCGCAGGCCCCGTCAAAATCCGGTACCATGCCCTGGCTGTAGACAAAGCCGAAGGTTTTCGCGGCGTTGGCGCCGAACTGGCCGAAGCGCGCGCCCAGCTGGCCGGGGTCGGTGAAGGGTGGGGTCTGGATGTCCATCAGATACTTGGCGTTCCAGGCGGGCCAGCCCATCTGAAGGATTTTTTCGTACTCCTCCGGGTCGTCGAAATAGGGCTTTTCAATGAACTGGTACAGGGCGTCGTCCGGCAGCTCGCGGCCGGGGATGCGGGCCGGCAGGCCCATCAGGAAAATGGTGTCGCCGGGGTAGACCGGCATGATGACGTCGGGCTTTCCGACGATTTCAATGGTTTTCAAAACGGACTCGATCCACTTGTCCGGGCTGTTGCAGATGTCCTTCTGGCTGACGCCGCCCAGCGCGCCGAAGGTGGCCAGCATCATGGGGAACACGGGCATCTCGTCCCGCTCGGCATAGGGCGTCAGACTCAGCATTTTCTGGTAGCGCTCCATGGAAGATCTCGGCATGGTTGTCACTCCTTCACGTTTCATCGGGTGTGTTTTTATTCTACCCCGGCGATCCCCATGAGTAAAGGAGATTATTTTGACTTTTTGTAAAAATTTATGAACATGGTCTGTAAAAGCCCCGGTTCCCTTGAGGGGAACCGGGGACCGGAAGCGGTTCAGAACAGAATACAGCAGGTATAGGCGATTTTTTCGTCGCCGTAGTTATAGGGGACGCCGTTGTCGGTGCAGACCTGGCTGACAAAGAGCCCGCAGGCTTCCATGGAGGGACATAGCAGCTCCGGGAAGCGGCAGGGCGCCTCGGGATAGGTGCATTTTTCGCAGCGGGTACAGGTCCCGGCGCTCATCATGAGATAATCCGCGCCGGTCGGGCCCAGGGCGCGGAGCAGCGCGTCGGTCTGTTCCCGGTTGCGCTCCGCCGCCTCCATCATCGCCTCGATGTCGTAGGAATCCTCCCGCTCCCCGATGGTCTGCAGCAGCAGCCCCTGGGAATAGCGGGCGCATTTTGCCGCCCATTCCTCCAACTCCCCGCAGGCGGGGGGGCAGGACCAGGTTTTTCCGTAGTGGCGGCAGCGGTCGGCGGCGCACATGGCGCGCACCTCCGGAAGAAATTTCAGTGTCGCGGGGTCCAGGGGCGCGACGGTGTCAAAGCCCGCGGCCCTTGCCGCGGCGGCAAAGTCGGTCATAGCAGTTCCTCCCATTCGTCAAACATCATCGCGTCGATGTATTTTTCGTTGAACAGCGGCGAAGAACTCAGTTCCTCGTAGGCGCACTTCTCCCGCAGCCGCGCCAGGGCTTCCCGCCCCTCCGGGCGGAGGGCCAGGGCCGCGCCGCGCCCGGCGCTGTTGCCCACATGCCGGGCCTTGTCCAGCAACGCCGGCGGCAGCATCCCGATGGCGCAGGCGCTGCGCAGGCGCATATAGGCGCCGAAGCCCCCGGCGATCAGCACCGCGTCAATATCCGCATAGCACTTGCCGGCGCGGGAGAGCAGCGTCTCCAGGCCGGCGCGGATGGCGGCCTTGGCAAGCTGGAGCTGTCGCACGTCCCGGCCGCTGAGATAGACCTTTCCGGCGAGAGGGCGGGGGTCCTCCTCCAGATATCCGCTCTCGTCAATCTCCTCCCGGCCCAGCAGCGCCGCGACGGCGTCGATGAGGCCGCTGCCGCAGATGCTCCGGGCCGCGCCCCCGCCCAGGACCTCGCAGGACATATCCGGTTCCACCCTGCTGATGGCCCCGTCCCGGGCCGGGGAGCCGCATTCGATCTCCGCCCCCTCGAAGGCCGGCCCCGCGGCGGTGGCGCAGCAGAGAAAGCCCTCCCGGTTTCCCAAAGCCATCTCGCCGTTCGTCCCCACGTCCAGAAACAGGGTCAGCCCCTCAGCCTCCGCCGCGCCGCTGCTCAGCAGGCCGGCGGTGATGTCGCCGCCCACATAGCCCGCCACGCAGGGACAGAGATATAGCCGGCAGCCCGGGGCGAAAAACGCTCTGAAATCATCCGCCGCCGCCCCCTCCTCCCCGAAGAGGCTCAGGGGGGTGAAGGGGGCCACGCCGATGCCCTCCGGGCTCAGGCCGGCGAACAGGTGCTGCATGACCGTGTTGCCCGCGACGCTGACATAGCGGATCTCCGCCGGGGAGGGACACATGGACGCCGCCATGTCCCGGAGCTGGCCGCGAATCGCGTCCCGCAGCGCCGCCAGCCCCTCGGGCGTTTTCGCGTGGCCGATACGGCTGATGACGTCCGCGCCGTAGCTCCGCTGGGCGTTCATCGCGCCCTTTTCGGCGATACATTCCCCGCTGGCGAGGTCGTAGAGGTAGGCCGCCACGGTGGTGGTGCCGATATCCACGGCATAACCGAAGCCCTCCCCGCCGGGGGGCAGGACAACCGCGTCGGTCCGCACCCGCGCCCCGGCGTCGCTCTCGGGCAGCGTGACGCGCATCCCCGCCGCCGGGGACACGCGGCAGGCCAGGACATCCGCCCCGTCCGCCGTCACGCGGCACTGCTTACAGGTCCCGTTCCCCCCGCAGGGGGCGCTGACGGAAAATCCGGCGCGGCGCAGCGTTTCCAGCAGCGTGTCCCCCGGCCGGAAGGGAACGCCCCGTGTCTCGCCCTTTGCTGTGATGAAAATCTCGTTGCTCATATCCCATTTACACAGTGGCCCCGCCCAAAGGGCGGGGCCACAATCATCCGTATTCAGATACGCTTGCCGTCTACGTCGAACTCACCCATGGCGTTTTTGCTCTTGCCCTTGAGGGTGTCGCCGTCCACCGTGCCGCTGAGCTCGTTGGTCATCTCGCCCACGGCGGTCTTGATCGTCAGCTTATAGCTGAACGCGCCGTTTTCAAACTTGCCATCCTCAATGGGCGCTTCCGCGCCGTTGGCGGCGTCCTCCACCGTGCCGCTCAGCACGGTCCCGTCCACCTTGTACGTGCAGTGCGAGGTCATGTCCCCCATATAGGTGTGTACAACCAGATCCCATTTGCCTTCCATTGTTTTTTTGCTCCTTTCGATATGATTCTGTTTCCTCCTCCGGGGGAGGAAACAGTTCAGTCCGCGAATTTCAGCGTCGCGTAATTGCCGTATTTCTTTCCCTCGTCGTCGATGATCCCGTCCACCTTAGGGACCACGGAGAACATCACGGAGGAGGAGGCCATCAGGCCGCCGCCCTTGCCGAGGGTGTCGATGGCGCGGCGCACCTCAGCGCGGATCGTTTCCTCCGTTGCGCCGGGGGCATCCGTGACCTGCGCGTCCACCGCCCCGGCGAACACCAGCTTGTCGCCGTAAGTCGCCTTGATGGTTTTGAGGTCATTCATCGGCTGGACGCTGTGCCAGCTGTCGACGCCAATTTCTACCAAATCGCCGACGATGGGGGTGATGTAGCCGCAGGAGTGGTGCATGTACTTCATGCCCAGCTCATGGGCGGCCTTCGCCATGCGACGCTCCGGCTCCTTGTAAAACTGCCGCCACTGCTCCGGGGACATGAACATGTTCTCCTGGTTACCCCAGTCGTCGTGCATCATCACAAAGTCGATATCGAGATATTCCTTGAGCAGCCCGAAAAGGTTGATTCGGTAGTCGGCGTAGGCATTGACATAGTCGGCATAGGCGTCCTCGTCGTCATAGGGGGCCATGAGGCCGTTGGTGTGGCCCATCATCGCGCAGATGCGCTCGAACGCGCCCATGTTGCCCACAAAGTAGCCCTGCAGCTGGTCCTTTTTGGCCCACATGGCCTTCGTCCGGGCCCGGGCCGCCTCCCAGTCCTTGTCCTTGAAGTCGGGGAACTTGATGTAGTCCTCCCATTCGGTGATATCGTCGAACATCTCCGCGCCGGGCTTGACGTGGGTCATCAGCTCCGGGTGCTTGGGGTCCAGCTCCCATTCCAGGCCGAAATGGTCCTTGCCGCTCATAAACAGCGGGCGGTCGTTGACCTCCGGCGTGATAATCATCTGCGCCGCCGTGTTGATCATCGGCACCCACTCCGGCTGCTGGTGGTTCCAGCAGATTTCCATATTTTCCCGCTCGGTCAGCATCTCTTTCGCCTCCGTATTTTCAATTCACAGGCACAGTATACACGATGGGCGGGTATTACGCCAGCAGTTTCTTGTTTACGCCTTACAACCGGAGGTTGTAAGGCGCGGTTATTTCAGCTCGAACTGCTCCTTCAGTCCCCCGACGATTCGGTCAAGGCCCTTCTCGCCCCGGCGGGGGTCGTAGAGCAGCACGGTGGAAAAACGCAGCGGCGTTCCGGGGTAATCGAAGCTCTTGATCCGGGCTTTGTCCATATTCGTAAAGGCCAGCGGGAACACGGCGAAGCCCGCCCCCTGGCCCAGCAGCACCATCATCGTCTCGAAATTGTTGGCCTCTACCACCCTTTTACAAGGGATATTGGCGTAAAAGCTGGCTTCGTGGGGGACGGTGTAGTGGTCGCCGTCCATTTTCATTTTGATAAAGCTCTCCCCGCGCAGATCGTCGAGGCTGACGCGCTCCCGGATGGCCCAGGGGTGGACCAGGGAGACCACCACCTTCGCGTCATAGCTGCCGAAGCACAGGCGCTCGTAGCCGGAAAGGTTGTCCTGCTCGTGGCTGTTGGTCAGCAGGAAATCCAGCTCCCCCTCCAAAAACCGGCGCAGCCCCTCCCCCAGTTCGAGCATTTCCAGGGCAATCTGATATTCCGGGAAGGAGGCCAGCAGATAGGATACCAGCGGCAGCGCCAGCTCCTCCCGGGGCAGGGCGGAAAATATGCCGATGCGCACCCGGCTTCTGTCGGCGGCATAGCCGCGCACGGCGCGGATCGCGGCCTCAAAATCGTGGGCGGCGGGGCGCAGCTTTTCCAGGGCGTAGCGCCCGAAGGGACTCAGCTCCGCGCCCCGGCGGGAGCGGATGAACAGCGCCCCGCCCAGTTCGGATTCCAGGACGCCGATCTGCTTCGTCAGCGCCTGGGGGGAGACATACAGCTCCTGCGCCGCCAGGGAAAAGCTGCCCGCTTCAGCGGCCTTCAGAAAATACCGGATTCTTTGGAGCATCCGCCCCGCCCCCCTACCATTCGGCATTTCTCCCCGCCGGAGGCGGGGGAAACGCAGGCTATCAGAGTTTTTTCCGCATCTGCTCCGGATTCATCGCGAAATGCAGCGCGGTTTCGGCGCTGACGCGCTTGGCTTTCGCCAGACGAAGGATGCTCTCGTCCATGCCGATCATCCCCTCGGAGGCACCGGTCTGGATTGCGGCGTCGATTTGGTGGATGCGGCTGTCCCGGACGAGGTTGCGGATGGCGTTGTTCAGGTGCATGATTTCAAAGGCCGGCACGGCTCCGCCGTCCACTGTGGGGAGCAGCTGCTGGCTCACCACTGTTTTCAGCACCTGGGCCAGCTGCACCCGGATCTGCTGCTGCTGGGCCGGGGGGAACACGTCGATGATGCGGTCGATGGTGTTGACCGCGCCCACGGTATGCAGCGTCGATATCACAAGATGCCCCGTCTCCGCCGCGGTCATGGCGGTCTGTATCGTATCCAGATCCCGCATCTCCCCCAGCAGGATCACGTCCGGCGCCTGGCGGAGGCTGGCGCGGAGGGCTGTGACATAGCTCTCCGTATCCGTGTTCAGCTCCCGCTGGGACACGATGCTCTGTTCGTTGCGGTGGAGATATTCGATCGGGTCCTCGATCGTGATGATATGGGCGCTGCGGCTCTGGTTGATGGCGTCCACGATGCAGGCCAGGGTCGTGCTCTTTCCGCTGCCCGCCGGCCCGGTGACCAGCACAAGGCCGCGGGTGCGCTGGGCGATCTTCATGATCTCTTCCGTCAGCCCCAGCCGCTTCCAGTCCGGGATGCCGAACTGCACCACGCGAATCACCGCCGCGAGGGAGCCGCGCTGCTCGAACACATTGACCCGGAACCGCGCCAGCCGCGGCACGGAGAGGGAGAAGTCATCGTCCCAGGCCGTCACCTTTTCCGGCAGGGGCCGCTGCGCCAGCTCATAAATCTGCCGCACCAGCACCTCGGAGTTTTCCGGCATCAGGCGCTCCCCGTCCACCGGCACCAGTTGTCCCGCCCGTTTCAGACAGACGGCTTTTCCCGCGATGAGAAAGAGGTCCGCGGCGTTTTCCCGCACCGCCAATTCCAGATAGTGCTGAATATTCTCCATGACAAACTCACTTTCAAATCTATTTTTGCAACTATTCCTCAGCCTTGTGTTTCCTCCTTCGAGGGAGGAAAATGCCTTAATTCCCGCTCCATACTTCTATCCTGTCGTCCGTTTCCCAGGTCCCGGTGTACACGGTCCTCCAGAGTACGACCCGCAGCGCGCCTTCCTCCTGCCGAATGGCGGCTTCCAGCGTCCGCGTCCGTCCCACGGGGAAGCTGCGGGCCTCCTCGTAGCCCTCCGGCAGCGCCTCCCCGGCCAGGGCAGCGCGGCGTTCCGCGACCCAGGCCACGGCGGCCCGATCCGCGGCGTAGTATTCTTCGGCCTGCGCCGCCGTCCGCTCGGACAGAGTCCGCTCCCGATCCGCCGTGGAGAGGGCCAGCACCGCGAACATGCACAGGCACAGCGCGATGAACACCACCGCCAGGGAGACCAGCCCCGAAACCTGCCCGCCCCGGCTCATGCCGCCGCCTCCGGCAGCGCCGCCACAGTCCAGCGGAGCAGCGTTTCTCCGAGATCCAGCCGCTCCACCTGTATCTCCGCCTCCGTGTAGCCCGCCGCGGCCGCCGGGACCAGGGAGAGGCGGAACCGCGCCGCGCCCTCCGCGTCTGGGGGCAGCCAGTCCGCGTCATAGGAAATGTACAGTGCCCCGCCGTCCTCCGTCCCGCCGCAGAGCGCCGCCGTCCGCGCCAAATCGCCCCCCGATGCCTTAAAGCACTCGGCCGCATTCCTGGCCGCGTTGACCGCGCGGGAGCGCATCTCGCTCTCCCGGCTCATGACCTCGGCCCGCGCAAACACCCCGACGCAGATGGCGGCGCACAGCACGAACACGCCCGCTGCCGCCAGCAGCTCAATGGCAAACAGCCCGGTTTTGCTCGGGCGGATTCTCTTCTCCATAGCATCAATGACTCCGTAGATAAATTTCCGCCTGCTGCGTCCTGCCCTCCGTGTCGGCCAGGGCCAGGGAAAGCAGTCCGCCGTCCTCCCGGACCGTGAGGGCTCCGGCGGGGGTGATCTGCTGTCCCGCCTCCGGCTTCAGCTCCCAGCCCCGCTCACAGAACAGCTCCATGAGCCAGCCGTCGTGGACATAGAGGATTGTCTCATATTCCAGGCCGTCCAAATCCTGCAGCAGATAGAGCGCGTCGCCGCCGCCGAAGCTGCCGGCCAGCACCGCGCCGGCGGCGTCGTGGGCGTGGACCTTGGCGCTGACATAGGCCATGCCCAGGCGCTCCCCGGACGCGGTCTCCGTGCGGGCCTGGATCTGGCGGTACACCCCCACGCCGGTCAGCAGGGAGATCAGCAGCGCCGCGCCGAACAGGACGGCGGCAAGAAGAACCGCCGCCGTCCCGGCGCCGCCGCGCCTCACGGCCCGCGCCGGACCACCGTGATCTCCGGCATGATGTTGGAGGCGAATACCTCATAAAACACCTTATATTCCCCCTCGTCCACGGCGCCGCCGCTGCGGGCCTTCAAATCCTCATAGCTCGCGGGGTAGGCCCCCTCTAAGGCGTAGCAGCTCACCGCCGCCCGCCGGACGGCGAGCTCCGCCTGGCGCAGGCCCTCCCGCCGGGAGGCTTCGGCGGCCCCCCGGACGCCGCTGAGCATCCAGGCCGCCGCCCCGGCAAACAGCGCGAGGCTCAGCAGCGCGGCGAGCCAGCCCCGGCGCTTTTGATATGTACGGCGCATATGTTCACCCGATTCCCGACAGCAGGCCCATCATGGGCAGCATCACGCTCAGCAATATTACGCCCGCCAGAACGCTGGTAATCAGCACGGCGGCGGGTTCGATGCTCCCCACAAGGCGGTCAATGCGCCTGAGGCCCTCCTCCTCCTGGCGGGCCGCCACCGTTTCCAGCATCTCCGGCAGGGAGCCGGTGCGCTCGGCCAGCTTCAGCAGCCGGCAATCGCGCTGGGAAAACAATCCGCTCTCGCCCAGCGCGTCGGCGGGGCTGTCGCCCTCCCCGATGCGCTCCCGGCAGCGGCTAAGCTTCTCGTCGAGCTCCGCCGCGCCGCCGCTGAGGCGGGCGGAGACCTCGACGGCCTCCTCCATCCCCATGCCGCTGGCTGTGGCCATCGCCATGGAGGAGGCGAAGCGGGACACCGCCATCTGGCCCAGCACCCCGCGCCCGCCCCAGCTGCGGTTGAACCAGGCGGAAAAGCGCTCCCGCAGCGCGGGAACCAGCGCCACTACCGCCGCCGCGATCGCGGCAAGCACCAGCAATCCGAAAAGCCAGGTCCCCATCTTCGACAGCGCGTTTCCGGCCCGCATCATACTCAAGGCAACGCCGCCCATGCGCAGGCCGAGCTGGGCGTAGACGCGGTCGAACACCGGCAGAACCTGGGTAATCAGCAGCACCAGCACCGCGACCATCACCGCCAGCAGGGCCAGCGGCACGGCGACGGCGCTTCGGATATCGTCGCGCATCCGG
>JAFUVO010000083.1 GCA_017477525.1 Oscillospiraceae bacterium
ACCCGGGCCAGCCGGGGCAGCTCCCGGGCAATCACTGCGTCGACGCCGGGGTTTTGGAGGCCGACGGCGTTGAGCAGGCCGCCGGCGTACTCCGCGATGCGGGGCGTGGGGTTGCCGAAGCGGGGGGCGGCAGTGGTGCCCTTGAAGGAAAAGGTGCCCAGACAGTTGATGTCGTAATACTCCGCGAATTCGTAGCCGTAGCCGAAGCAGCCGCTGGCGGGGATGATGGGGTTATCCAATGGGATGCCGCAGAGCGTGACCGCCGTGCTCACCATACGATCTCCTCCTTTTCCAGCACCGGCCCCTCCCGGCAGATGCGCTTTTCCCCCGTTTTGGTCTTGTGGGTACAGCCCATGCAGGCCCCGAAGCCGCAGCCCATCCGCTCCTCAAAGCTGAACTGCCCGCCGGTGGGGACGGCCTCGCAGACGGCGCGGAGCATGGGCTCCGGGCCGCAGGCGTAGACGTAACTGTATTCCCCGGCCAGGGCAATGCCGTCTGTGACCAGTCCCTTGACTCCGGCGCTGCCGTCGGCGGTGCAGAGGGTGACAGGGACGCCCAGGCGTTCAAAGCCCCCGGCCAGAAACACCTCCTCCGCCCGGTTGAAGCCCAGCACGGCGGCGGGCTCCTTCCCCTGGGCCGCAAGGCGCTTCGCCAGGCCGTAGAGCGGCGGGGCCCCCACGCCCCCGCCCACCAGCAGCGGGCGCTGCCCGCTTTTTTCCAGGTCGTAACCGTTGCCCAGGCCCGTCAGCAGGTCCAGGACCTGCCCGGGGCGGCACTCCGCGAGGGCGGCGGTGCCCCGGCCCGCCACCTTGTAATACAGCAACAGCCAGCCGTCGATCCAGTCGCAGACGGAAACCGGCCTGCGCAGGAAGCAGCCCTCCAGCCGGAGGTTGACGAACTGCCCCGGCGCTGTGATGCCGCCGGTGTCGCCCATCAGGGCCAGCTCGTAAATTTGTTCCGCGACCGCGCGGTTGGACGCGATCTCAAAGCTCGTCTGGTGCATAGCGCCTCCATCATCTCTCTTTTTTCCGTGACATTATAAAGCCTCCGGCGTCCATTGGCAAGCGTAAGTTTGCCTCGCGCGGGCGGATCCCCGCTTTGCCCCAGCCAATGGCAAACGCCGCCAAAAGGCCCTTCCCCCTCCGAACACGAAGTCGCCGGAGAGGGGAAGGGCCCGGAACGGTACCGCCTGCCGCGGCGGTCCCTATTAAAATTCCGCGTTCCCCACGGTGCGGGGGTGCAGCTCCACGTCGCGGATGTTGCTGACGCCGGTGAGGTACATGACCATACGCTCAAAACCCAGGCCGAAGCCGGCGTGGCGGCAGGAGCCGTAGCGGCGCAGGTCGAGGTACCACCAGTAGTCCTCCTCCCGCATCCCCAGCTCCGCGATGCGTTTTTGCAGCAGGTCCAGCCGCTCCTCGCGCTGGCTTCCGCCGATGATCTCCCCGATGCCGGGGACCAGGCAGTCCGCCGCGGCGACGGTCTTGCCGTCGTCGTTGAGGCGCATGTAAAAGGCCTTGATGTCCTTAGGGTAGTCGGTGACGAACACGGGTTTTTTATAAATTTCCTCGGTCAGATAACGCTCATGCTCCGTCTGAAGGTCGATGCCCCAGGAAACGGGGTAATCGAACTTGTGGCCGCTTTTCTGCAGCAGCTCCACGGCCTCGGTGTAGCTCACCCGGGCAAAGTCCGAGGACGCCACATGCTCCAGCCGCTCCCGGAGGCCCTTGTCCACAAAGCTGTTGAAGAAGTCCAGCTCCTGGGGGCAGCGCTCCATGACCCGGCGGATGATAAACTTGACCATGGCCTCCATGCACTCCAGGTCGTCGTCCAGGTCGGCCCAGGCCATCTCCGGCTCGATCATCCAGAACTCGGCGGCGTGGCGCTGGGTGTTGCTGTTCTCCGCCCGGAAGGTGGGCCCGAAGGTGTAGACGTCCCCGAAGGCCAGGGCGAAGTTCTCCGCGTTGAGCTGGCCGGAAACGGTCAGGTTTGTCTTTTTGCCGAAGAAGTCCCGGCTGTAATCCACCGCGCCCTCCGGTGTGCGGGGCGGGTTGTCGATATCGAGGGTCGTGACCTGGAACATCTCCCCGGCGCCCTCTGCGTCGGAGCCGGTGATGATCGGGGTGTGGATATAGACGAAGCCCCGCCCCTGGAAAAATTCGTGTATCGCCTGCGCGGCGACGGAGCGCACCCGGAAGGCGGCGGAGAACAGGTTGGTCCTGGGGCGCAGATGCTGGATCGTGCGCAGATACTCCACGCTGTGGCGCTTGGGCTGCAGCGGATAAGCCGGGGAGGACGCGCCCTCCACCGTAATTTCCTCCGCCTTGAGCTCAAAGGGCTGCTTCGCCCCGGGGGTGAGCACCAGCGTGCCGCGGACAATCAGGGCGGCGCCGACGTTCTGGCGGGCAATTTCATCGTAATTGTTCAGCTTGTCCCTCTCAAATACGACCTGCAGCGGCTTGAAGCAGCTGCCGTCGTTGAGCTCGATGAAGCCGAAGCTCTTCTGGTCGCGGAGGTTTCTGGCCCAGCCGCAGACGGTGATGTTCTGTCCGTCAAAGCCGGCGGGGGCGGCATAGATGCCGGAAATTTTCTGTCGTTTCATTGTGGCGCCATTCCTTTCTTCGCGCGGAGGCTGCCGCGCTCATAGTTTTGCGGTAAACGCCCCCTTATTATAATCAGGCGCGGCGGCTTTTTCAATAGTTTCTTTGCTGTTGGCGTGAAAATGGTTACAGTTCAGACGCCGGAGGCGTCTGAACTGTAAAAGGATTGCGCTGCGCGAGCGCGGCCGGCCCCTATAGAAAAAACTGTTTAGAACCCGAGAGGGCTCTAAACAGTTTCAGAATCGGTTATCCCATATCCTCCCCGTCGATGCGCTGCACCTGGGATTCGACGGGCTTTCCCCCGCCGGCGATGCCCGCGGCGGCGGTGCGGAAGGCGTCCCGGGTGTCGCGGACGCGCATGAGGGAGGCGCTGATGGTCTCGTCCGTCTTGGTCAGGAGCTGGTCCACATAGGCGTTGGCGATGCGGTACAGCTCCCGCGTGCGCTTTTCCGCCGCGGCCAGAATCTCATGGCTGCGTTCCTCCGCTGCCCGGACCACCGCCTGCTCGCTGATGAGCTCCTGGGCGCGGGCCTGGGCAGATTTCAGCATGGCCTCGGCTTCCTCCCGCGCGCCGCCCACGTACTCGTCCCGGACGCCCACGATGCGCCTGGCTTCCGCCACCTCGCCGGGCAGCCGCGCCTTGATCTCGCTGAGCAGGCTCAGCGCCTTGTCCCGCTCGATAATGCAGCGGTCGTTGCCCAGGGGCACCCCCCAGGCCTCCGTCACCATGGCCGTGAGCATTTCCAGCAATTCCAGAACCTCTTTATTCTCCATGGCCCGCCCCCTCCTGCTGCCGCCGCGTCTTCGCGACCACATCATCGAGTATCTCCCGCGGGACAAACTTTTTCAGATCCGTGCCGTAGCGCGCCATTTCCTTCACCACGGAGGAGCTGATGTAGGTATATTTTTCGCTGCTGGTCAGAAACACCGTCTCCAGGGCCGGATTCATTTTCTTGTTAATCAGGGCCATCTGCGCCTCGGATTCGTAATCGGAAACCGCGCGCAGGCCCTTCACCAGCACCGCGCCCTCAAACTGCTTGGCGTAATCCGCCAAAAGCTTGTCCGAGGCGTCCACGCGGACGTTCGGAAAGCGCTTCACCACCCGCTCAATCAGCTCCACCCGCTCTTCGAGGGTAAACAGCGGCGTCTTTTTCGTGCTGTTCACCATGACGCAGACCACCACCTGGTCAAAAATGCGCGATGCGCGGCGGATGATATTCAGATGCCCCAGCGTTATCGGGTCAAAGCTGCCCGGACAAATCCCAGTCGTCATAAGATCTATGCCCCGCTCCCCGGCGAAAGGAGCGCGGTTCCTCCATCAGTTCCTTTGATACAGCGTAAGCTTCACCTTGCCGTAACGGTACTCCCGCCGCTTTTCGTAGGGGGCTTCCAGCTCCGGCAGGACGGTCTTTCCGTCGCTCTCGCACAGTATTATACCACCCTTCGTCAGGATGTCAAATGCTTTGACAAGCCCCAGCGCCTGTTCCGACAGTCCGGAGGCATAGGGCGGGTCCAGAAGCATCAGGTCATAGCGCCCGCAGGAGCGCAGAAATTCCAGCGCGTCGGCCCGGTGTACCCGGATATCCAGCCCGCAGCGCTTCACATTCTCCCGAATCAGGCTGACGGCCTCCGGGGAGGCGTCGACGATATCCACCGCCGCGGCCCCCCGGCTCTTTGCCTCAATGCCCAGCTGCCCGCTGCCGCCGAACAGATCCAGCACACGCCGGCCCTCCACGTCAAACTGGCAGATGTTGAACATGGCCTCCTTCACTTGGGCGGCGGTGGGGCGGATGTCCCGCCCCGCCGGCTCCTTCAGCCGCCGCCCCCTGGCCTCGCCGGTGATTACCCTCATGCGTCCTCCCCCTGTTCCGCCTCCCCTTCCAGGGCGGCCTTGTCGTGAAAATAGGCGTACACCGCCTTCGCGGTATTCTCCGGCACCACGGTCCGGAGCTGGGCCACCTCCGCCTCCCGGATGGCCCTGAGGGTCTTGAACTCCTTCAAAAGCTGGTTGCGCCGCTTCTCCCCCACGCCGGGGATTTTGTCCAGGGTCGAGCCAATGGAGGCCGAACGCAGGGAGCGGTGGTATTCGATGGAGTAGCGGTGTACCTCCTCCTGTATCGTGCCGATGAAGGAGAACACGGCCTGGTTGCCCACAATGCCGATCTCCCGGCCCTCGGAGGTGATCAGCGCCCTCGTGCGGTGGTGGTCGTCCTTCACCATGCCGAACACCGGCAGCGCCAGCCCCAGGTCCGCCAGCGCCCGCTCCGCTGTGGCGGCGTGGACCTCGCCGCCGTCGATGAGCAGCAGGTCCGGCAGCTCGGCGAATTTTTCATCCCCGTCGATGGCCCGGGCATAGCGCCGGGTCACGGCCTCGTACATGGAGGCGTAGTCGTCCTGCTCCGTCACCGTCTTCATTTTGAAGCGCCGGTAGTCCCGTTTGAGGGGCTTCCCGTCCACAAACACCACCATTCCGGCGACAATGCCGAAGTTGCCCGTGTTGGAGATATCGAAGCTCTCAATGCGCCGGGGCGGCTCCGGCAGCTCGAGGGCCTTTTGCAGCCATTCGAGGGTCTTGCTGCGCCGCTGGTTCTGGGTGGTGGCCCGCTGCACCTCCTCCCGGGCGTTGAGGCAGGCGGTGTCGGTTAAGACCGTTTTCTCCCCCCGCTTGGGGTTGTGCAGCTCCACCTTCCGCCCCGCCCGCTCGCTGAGCATCCGCGCCAGATCCTCCGCGTCCTCAACCTCAAAGGGCAGCAGCACGGTTTTGGGCAGATGGCCCCGCCGCTCGTAGTATTGCAGCAGCAGCGGCCCCAAAGCCTCGCTGTCGCTCTCAATGGGCTCGTCCAGCAGCTCGAAGTCCTTTCCCACCAGCCCGCCGTCCACATAGTGCAGCGCCGCGAAGCAGGTTTTGGCGCCCCGGAAAAAGCCGATGGCGTCCGTGTCCGCGAAGGCGGTGGCAATCACCTTCTGGCGGTTGCCGAGGTTTTCGATGGCCCGGCAGCGGTCCCGGTATTTCGCCGCCTGTTCAAAACGCAGCTCCTCCGAAGCCCGCTCCATCTTCTCCCGCAGCTCCGCCTTCAGTTCCTCGCTCTTGCCCGAGAGCAGCAGCGCGGCCTGCTCGATGCCCTTCCGGTAATCCTCCGAGGATACCCCGGGGCGGCACCATCCGGCGCACAGCCCCATCTGCAAATTCAGGCATGGCCGCTCCTTCCCGATATCCCGCGGGAAGCGGCGGGAGCAGGTGGGCAGCAGCAGCGCCTTTTGCAGGGTGCTGATGATGTCGAAGGTGGTGCTCCGCCCGCCGAAGGGGCCGAAATACCGCGCCCCGTCGTCCTTCACCCGGTTCACCACGGAAAAGCGGGGGTATTCCTCCCGCATGTCCAGGCGCACGAAGGGGTAGCCCTTATCGTCCCGCAGCAGGATGTTGTAGTGGGGCATGTGGCGCTTGATGAGGGCGTTTTCCAGCATCAGCGCCTCGAACTCGGAGTTGACCACCACGACCTCAAAGTCCGCCACCTTCTCCACCATGGCCGCCACCTTCGGCAGGTGGTCGCCGTGGAAATAGCTGCTGACCCGGTTTTTCAGCTTCTTCGCCTTGCCGACGTAAATCACCGTTCCGTCCGCGCCGTGCATCAGGTAGACCCCCGGCAGCAGCGGGAGCTGGTTGGCTTTGTTAAGAAGTGTTTTCAAGTCGCTCATTGGAAGTCCTCACGTCGCCGTTTTCTCATGCTTCCGGTCAAACACGCACCAGACCGTCACCGTCGCCACCACCAGAGCCGCGCCGGCCATGGCAGCGGGGCCTGGGGCTTCCCCGTCAAAAATCGCCACCCAGAGGGGATTTAAAAGGGGTTCCAGCGCTGAGAGCAGGGAGATGACCAAAGGCGAAACCCAGCCGCTGGCGTGGGCCAACAGCACATAGGGGACGCCCAACTGGAAAATCCCCAGCACCGCCACGGAGCCCAGGGCCGCGGCGCTGAGGGGCGGACGCTCCGCCAGGAACACCGGAAGCCCGATCACCACGGTCAGGCAGTGGGCGACCAGCACACTGGTCATGCGCTCATCCTCCGGGCTGCCCTCCAGGCTGATATAATAGCAGGCCAGGCACAGCCCGGAGCCCACCGCCACGCAGTCGCCCTTGAGGTTCCCGGCCCCGAGGCCGTCGGCAAAGCACAGGGCGATGCCCGCCAGCGTCAGCGCGGCGGCCAGCTTGTCCCGGGGGCGGAAGCGCCTGTGGAGCAGCAGGCCGGAGATCAGCATGATCCAGATGGGGGCGGTGAATTGCAGGACGATGGCGTTGGCGGCGGTGGTGGCCTTGTTCGCCACGGCGAACAGCGTCATGGTTCCGCAGAGGCACAGCCCGCCGAAGGCGCTGCGGCGGGTCAGGGTGAAGCTCAGCCGCCGGAGGGCCATAAACGCCGCCATCACCCCCGCCGCGAAAATCCCCCGCGCCCCGGCGATGGCGAAGCCCGACCAGGGGATGAGCTTCATAAAAATGCCCGCAATGCTCCACAGGCCGGAGCAGAGCAGAATTTCAAGGATTGCTTTGTTCTTTGTCATTCTGGCGAAAAACATGGGGCGTGTATTGCTACACGCCCCGTCGGAAACCGGATGCTTATGGATTTACTCTTCAAATTTTGAGTTGACAAGCTCCGCCAGGGTCTCTACCGCCTGTTCCTCATCGGCGCCGTCGGCAATCAGGTTGATTGTCGTGCCGCAGACGATGCCCAGGGACAGCACACCCAGCAGGCTCTTGGCGTTGACCTTGCGGTCGTCCTTTTCCACCCAAATGCTGGAACGGAACTCGTTTGCCTTCTGGATAAAGAATGTTGCCGGTCTGGCGTGAAGGCCCACCTGGTTACTGATAGTTACGCTTTTAACGACCATGTTTCTAATTCCTCCATGTCCTCTATCATGATAGCGAGGTCCTGATAATCCGCGTTTCATTTTAACAAATCCAGCATCATACGTCAATCGTTTTTGCATGTTTTGTCGTTTTAGACAGAAACAAAAAAGCAGAGCTGCTTCTTTTACCGCAGTTCGACCACGGTTACGCCCATTTCCCCTTCCCCAAAGGTGCCGTTGCGAAAGCTCTTTACCTGGCGGTTCTTTTTGAGCATGGCCTGGATGGCCTGGCGCAGCGCGCCGGTGCCCTTTCCGTGGATAATCGTGACCTGCCGCATTTTCGCCAGCACCGCGGAATCAATGTAGCGCTCCGCTACCAAAACCGCCTCGTCGCTGAGCATCCCACGCAAATCCACCTCCGGGGCCACGGAGAGGCTGCGCAGGGCCGCGCCGGAGCGCTCCGCCGCCTTCTTTGTCTCCGAGGCCGCGGACTGGGCCAGCGTGACCTCGTCGGGTTTGGCGCTGACCTTCATAATCCCCGCCTGGAGCTGCAGCGAGCCGTCCGGGTTCACGGCGATGACGGAGGCTTTGACGTTCATGGAGCGGATCAGCACCGTGTCCCCCGCCCGGAGCTCCCGCTGGGGGGCCTGTTCCGGCTCCGCGCCGGGCAGCGGGCCGAAATGGGCGGAGAGGGCGGCGTCTGCATCGTTGAGGCTCCGCCGCAGGGCCGCGCGGGCCTCGTTGACCTCCTGGTGGTCCCGGTTCTTCGCCTCCATGCGCCGGATGCGGTCCAGCTCCGCGAACACCGCTTCCGCCTGGCGGCGGGCGTCGTCCAAAATCCGCTGGGCCTCCCGCTGGGCCCGCTGGTCCGCCTTCTCGTAGCGCACCGACAGCTCCGCCCGGAGCTGGGAGGATTTTTTCGCGTTTTCCTCCGCCTCGCGCAGCTTCCGGGAGATCTCGGTCTTTTCCTCGTCCAGCTGGTGGCGGGTAGTTTCGAGCTTTTCCAGCACCTCCTCAAAGCTGGCGCTGCCGGCGTCGATGCGCTTTCGCGCGTCCTCAATCACGTCCTCCGGCAGACCCAGCCGGCGGGAGATCGCGAAGGCGTTGGACTTGCCGGGGATGCCGATGAGCAGCCGGTAGGTGGGGCGCAGGGAATCCACGTCGAACTCGCAGGAGGCGTTCTGCACCCCCGGCTGGGTGGTGGCGTAGACCTTCAGCTCCGCGTAGTGGGTGGTGGCGGCCACCAGCGCCCCCTGCCGCCGCGCCCGCTCGATGATGGACACCGCCAGCGCCGCGCCCTCCGTTGGGTCCGTGCCCGCGCCCAGCTCGTCGAACAGCAGCAGGCAGCCGGGGCCGCACTCGCCCAGGATCTCGACGATATTGGTCATATGGGCGGAGAAGGTCGAAAGGCTCTGCTCGATGCTCTGCTCATCCCCGATGTCCGCCAGCACCTTCGCGAATACAGGCACCGCGCTGCCGTCGGCGGCGGGGATGTGCAGCCCGCACAGGGCCATGACCGACAGCAGGCCCATGGTCTTCATGGACACGGTCTTGCCGCCGGTGTTGGGTCCGGTGATGACCAGGGTGTCAAATTCCCCGCCCAGGCTGACGTCAATGGGGACCGCCGTCCCCTTTGGCAGCAGCGGGTGCCGGGCGCGGCGCAGCACCAGTTCCTTTTCGCTGATCTCCGGGGCGTCGGCGTCCATGGCGTAGCTGAGCTTCGCCCGGGCGAAAATCACGTCCAGCTCCGTCAGCACCGTGAAATCCCGGTCGATTTCCTCCCGGTAGCTGGCGCACTCTGCGGAGAGCTCGGCCAAAATGCGCTCGATCTCCCGGTTTTCCTTCGCCGTCAGCTCCCGGATCTCGTTGTTGGCCTTGACCGCCGCCATGGGCTCCACGAACACCGTCGCCCCGGAGGACGAAATGTCGTGGACCAGGCCGGGGATGGCGGACTTCTGCTCCGCCTTGACCGGCACCACGAAGCGCTCCGAGCGGGTGGTGATGATCGGCTCCTGCAGCGCCTTGGCGTAGGTGGGCGAGGATATGATTTTTTGCAGCGCCTCCCGCACCCGCGCGGCGGCGGCGCGGAGGCGGCGGCGGATATCGGCCAGCTCTGTGCTGGCCCCGTCGGCGATCTCGTCCTCCCCGACGATGGAGGAGGTGATTTTCTCTTCCAGGTAGCGGTTGGCGGTCAGGGAGCGGAACAGGGGGCTCAGTTCCTCCCTGCCGCCGTCCTCCCCCTCCCCGTAGGCTTTGGCGCTCCGGGCGCAGGAGAGCACCCCGGCGATGCGCAGCAGCTCCCGGGTGTTGAGGCTGCCGCCCATGTCCGCCCTGGCCAGGCTGGCCCGGACATCCCGCGCCCCGGTGAAGGATGGGCTGCCCTTGACGGCCATCATGTCCTTCGCCGCGCCGGTCTCCCCCAGCAGCCGGCGGACCTCATAGGGGCTGTCCGAGGGCCGCAGCTCCCGGCAGCGCTCCTTCGCCGCCTCGCCCCCCGCCTGCGCCGCCAGCAGCTCCAGCACCGCCGGAAGCTCAAGGGTAATCAATGATTTGTCGTATCGGTCCATGGGAATCTCCTGTTATTCATGTTCAAAATCTTGACTTGCGATACTGCATGTAGTATCATAGAAAGAAACATAAGGAAATGGTATCTATTTAGCAACCTTGTGTTTTCTCCCCCGAAGGGAGAGAAAACACAAAAAAATTTATTTTTTTCGGTATTTCCCTCCCCCCTTCGGGGGAGGGAAATACCCGCGACTAAATAGTTAAGGGAGGTACAGCTCATGACGTCGGAGGAATTTGAAAAAAAACTTTCCGCGCTGCCTGCAATGGAACCTGACCGCATCGACCGGGGAATGATGGCGCAGGCGGAACGGATCAACGACGGAAGCAAGGTTGATTTTGAGGAATACAGGCAAGCCCTGGAAGGCGCCAGCGGGCGTCTCGTCCTCCGCCTCCCCCGAAGCCTTCACCGCGAGCTGAAAAAGGAGGCCGCGGCGGAGGGGGTCAGCCTGAATCAGTATCTGGTTTACACGCTCTCCCGTCGAGAAAACCGCCCCGGTTTATGATGTTACATCCCCGTCCGCAGCCGTTTCCAATAATCCAGCGTACCGAAGCGGTGTTCCAGCTGGGTTTCCGCGTAGGCTTCGCAGACCGCGCCCAGGCGGCGCAGGGACGCGGGGGGGAGCTGGAAGGAAAAGGCGCGCTTTTCCTCCGCGCCAATGATGTACCGCAGCGCTTTTTTCGCCGAAGGGTCCAGGGGCAGGGAACGGCCCGGTCCCGGCGGGGCGCCGGCGGGGTGGAACACGCCGGAGGACAGGGAAAACAGCTCGCCCTCCCCCTCCGCGTCCGGGGTGTAGCCTGACAGGCACATGAGCCGCAGCTCAAACACGGCCTTGATGTGCTCTGACGGATACTTTTCCCGGCTCAGGGCGTAGAGGCTGTTCAGCCCCAGGCGCAGCAGCGCGCTGTTGGGGCTGTCCTCGTCGCTGACGGCCTCCAACAGCTCCGCGAAATAGCTTCCCAGGGCCAGCTTCTCGATATCGCCCCGCAGCGGGAGGAAGGCCTCGATACTCGACGCCTCGTCCACCGTCCATTTGCCCCGGTTCTCAAACATGGTGAACTCGCCGTAGCACAGCGCCTGGGACGCCGCGCCGCAGCGGCTCCCCTTCCGCAGCGCCCCCCGGGCCTTGACGGTCAGCTTTCCCATGTCGTCGGTCAGCAGCGTCAGAATTTTGTCCGCTTCCTTATATTTTACCTCGCGGAGCACGAGGGCGTTTGTGGTGTAATACATTTTATGTACCCTTCCGGGTCAGAAGGACGGGGCTGCCCCGTCCTTCGTATTTGTTTCGGGAACACGCCCCGTCTCCGCCGGCCTTCCGCCGCCGTCCACCCGGTACAGCAGGTAGCCCATCGGCTCGCCGGTCTCCCGGAACAGGTTCCAAAGTTGATTCTCCATATCTCTCAACTCCGGCTTTAGTGTGTGCCGGAAAAATCCAAAATATTTCAGCCAATTTTTTACTGTACCATGCCAATAATACGGTCCATATCCTGAAGCAGTTCATCTATGTCACGGCCCTGATATCCCGAAGCGCGTTCCGTCTGCGCAGCAAGGATATCAGCGTATACATTCTGACGCGGATTTAAGGAAAGTTTTAACGGAACAGTACGTTCCCGAACAATCTGCATAAAAAACATGTTGATCGCTCCGTTAATTGTCAGTCCAAGCTGAGCAAGTATCGCCTCGGTTTCCTCTTTCAACTTCGCATCCGTATAGATGCTCATGCTGACAGTATTCATCATATTTGCACCTCCGCATCAATGCCATGCAGAAAATATAGTTTTGATTCACTGCCCTTTTTTCATCAACAGCTCATGCTTCAAATCCCAGAGCTTCTGGGACAAGTCCACATAATAGTTGTGGGGGTTGTCGAAACGGCGGACCTCGGACCAGAGGGTGGCCAGCTGGCCCTGGGCAAAGGCGCGGATATCGGCCAGCGCGGGGCGGTCGTAGACCAGCTCCCCGTCCCGGAACACCGGGACCAGCAGCTCTTTGGCCGTGTAGTCCGTCACCGTCTGGCGCTTCCAGGTGGCCTCCGGGTCGAACAGCTCCAGCGGGCCGCCGTCCACACCCTCGTCGTGGAGGCCGATGTAGTCCGCGAAGCACTTCCCCTCCGGGCCGTAGATGCGCCAGACCTTCTTGAAGCCAGGGTTGGTGATCTTGGCCACGTTCTCGCTGATTTTGATTTTGGGGATGATGTTCCCCTTTTCGTCCTCGATGGCGGTGAGCTTGTACACCCCGCCGAACACGCTCTCGCTGCGGGCGGTGATCAGCCGCTCGCCCACGCCGAACACGTCGATTTTCGCCCCCTGGCGGATCAGGCCGGAGATCAGGCGCTCGTCGAGGGCGTTTGAGCAGGTGATGGTGCAGCCCGGCCAGCCCGCCTCGTCCAGCATTTTCCTGGCCTCGATCGTGAGGTAGGCCATATCGCCGCTGTCGAAGCGGATGCCGCATTTCGTGATGCCCAGGGGCCGCAGCACCTCGTCGAACACCCGGATGGCGTTGGGGACGCCGGAACGGAGGGAATCGTAGGTGTCCACCAGCAGCGTGGCGTTGGTGGGATAGAGCTCGCAGTAGGTTTTGAAGGCTTCGTACTCGCTGTCGAACATCTGGACCCAGGAGTGGGCCATGGTGCCGCCGGCGGGGACGCCGTACATCTGGTCGGAGAGGACGCAGGCGGTCCCGGCGCAGCCGCCGATATAGGCCGCCCGCGCGCCGGTGATCGCGGCGTCGGTGCCCTGGGCGCGGCGGGAGCCGAACTCGAGCACGGTCCGCCCCTGGGCGGCGCGGCAGATGCGGCTGGCTTTGGTGGCGATCAGGCTCTGGTGGTTCAGCTCCAACAGAACATAGGTTTCAATGAGCTGGGCCTGGATCGCCGGGGCGCGGACCGTCAGGATCGGCTCGCCGGGGAACACCGGGGTCCCCTCCGGCACCGCCCAGATATCGCCGGTAAAACGGAACTGTTTCAAATCGTCCAGAAAATCCTCGCTGAACAGCCCGCGGCGGCGCAGATAGGCGATGTCCTCCCCGTCAAAATGCAGGTCGAGGATGTAGTCGATCACCTGGTCCAGTCCCGCGCAGACGGCATAGCCGCCCCCGTCCGGCACACGCCGGAAAAACACGTCAAAATAGCTGATCCGGTCCTTCAAGCCAGAGCGGAAATAGCCGTTGGCCATACTCAGCTCATAAAAATCGCAGAGCATCGTCAGGTTCAGTTTGTCGTTCTGTTTCATATCTCATCTTCTCCGAATGAAATGATTTTATCGCTGATATGGCAGAAAAGAAATTGCCGCAAAACAGCTTATGACTGTGTTCTCTCCCCCTTTGGGGGAGAGAACACAGTAGTCTATACGCGATTTTGAACGCTCCGTTCCATTACGCGCGCTCTAATTTTTCAATTCCGATCCGCATTCTGCGCAGGGCTTCGTCTTTCCCTAAAATCCGCGCGATTTCCACCGCGCCGCCGGGGGTGACGGCCTGGCCGGCCACGGCAATCCGCGCGGGCCACATGATTTTCGCGTTTTTAACGCCCTCCCGCTCCGCCAGGGCGGTCATTGCGCCCAGGATCGCAGCGTCGTCCCAGCTTGTCAGTGCTTCCAGCTCCGGCAACAGCTTTTTCAGGGTGTCCAGGGAGCCGGGCAGATCGGTTTTGCTCTTTTTGTGGACATACAGCGCCGGGTCGTAGTCCGGCAGCGCTTCAAAGAAGCCGATTTTTTCGGGAATCTCCGTCAGTACCTCGGTCCGCTGCTGCAGCAGCGCGGCGATGGCGGCGGGGGCTATCGCGGGATTTTTCACCGCCTGGCGGATATAAGGCTCCGCCGCCGCCGCGAAGGCCTCCGGGGCCATGGCGCGGATGTACTCGCTGTTGAAATGCTTCAGCTTCTCTATGTCAAAAATCGCCGGGGACTTCGAGATGCCGCCCAGGTCGAAAACCTCGGCCAGCTCCCCCAGGCTGAAAATCTCCCGCTCCGCCAGCTCCCCACGGGGGGACCAGCCCAGCAGCGCCACGTAATTCAAAATCGCCTCCGTCAGAAAGCCCGCGGCCCGGAGGTCCTCATAAGTGCCGTCCCCATCGCGCTTGCTCAGCTTGTGCTGGGCGTCCCGCATCACCGGGGCGCAGTGGACATATTTCGGGACTTCCCAGCCGAAGCCCTCGTAGAGCAGGTTGTATTTGGGGGCGCTGGACAGGTATTCGCTGCCCCGCACCACATGGGTGATGCCCATCATGTGGTCGTCCACCACGTTGGCGAAATTGTAGGTGGGCAGGCCGTCCCGCTTGAGCAGCACCTGGTCGTCGAGGGTTTTGTTCTCCACCGTAATATCCCCGAAGCTCTCATCGTGGAAGGTGGTCGTCCCCTCATGGGGGATGCGCTGGCGCACCACGTAGGGCGCGCCGGTTTCCACGCGGCGCAGGGCCTCCGCCGGGTCGAGGCCGCGGCAGGGGTCGTCGGCGCGGTCAAACTCGCCGCTGTCGGCCTCGCTCTCGCATTTCTCACAGAAGCAATAATAGGCGCTGCCCCGCTCCACCAGCCAGCCGGCGTATTTTCCGTAAAAGCCCCGCCGTTCCGACTGGACATAGGGGGCCGCCGGGCCGCCCACATCGGGGCCCTCGTCGTGGTCCAGGCCGCACTCGGCCATGGTCTTGTAGATCACGTCCACCGCGCCCTCCACCAGCCGGCCCTGGTCCGTGTCCTCAATGCGCAGAATAAACGTTCCCTTCCCGTGCCGGGCGATCAGCCAGGTATAGAGGGCCGTGCGCAGGTTGCCGACGTGCATAAAGCCCGTGGGGGAGGGCGCGAACCGGGTCCGCACCCCGCCCCTGGGGATCCGCTGTTCCTGTTCTTCAATCCACTTGATATCCGTTGCCATTGGCTTTTAATCTCCGTTCCTTGTATTCTCCAACAGATGGACGTCCAGCACGATGTGGTAGACGTTGGCCGCGGTCATGGGCGTCTGCGCCGCCGCGTCCTCATACCACTGCACCACCGCCCAGTAATCCCGCTGCCCCAGTTGGGAAGCGTCGCTGAGCTGGCGGATGCCGTAGGCCCCGAAACCGTCCACGTCGGGCGAGAAGTCCTCCCAGGACACCGGCGTCTTGCCGGCAAAATTCTTCTTCGCCGCGTCGAGGCTCAGGTACACCGAGTACCGGACGCTCCCCGCGCCCCTGGGCTCCGTGATGGCGAAGCCCGCCCAGAAGCCCGCGCCGGCGATGCTGCGGTGCTTTTTCAGTCCGTCCGCGTGGACGGTGATTTCCAGGTAGCTGCCGTTGGCGTCCTTGACATTCTCCACCGTCGCGCCGTAGGAAGTATAGGGCGCGACGCCGCCGGTATCGGGGGCGAGGGCCGCCGCGCTGATTTTCCCCAGGGGGCTGTCCGCCGTGGTCAGGACGGAGGTGTCCAGCTCCACGTCGCTCATGTCGACCTTGTAGAGCGTGGGCTCCGCCTCGCTCCGCCCCTCCGGCCCGGTCCACTGCAGCAGCACATAGTATTCCGACCACCGGGCCGCGTCGAAGTAGCGGCTGAAGCCGCCGTTGTTGAGGTCAAAGGACTCCGGCGTACTGAACACGTCCCCCTCAGGGGAATAGGCCACCTTGTAGCCTGTTGCCCCCTCCGGGGCCTCAATGCGGAAGCCGGTCCAGTAGCCCGCCCCCGCGCCGGTGCGGTAGGGGCGCAGCGCCCGCATGGTCACGCGGATCAGGGCCTGGTAATTGTCCTCCAACCCGCCCTCCCAGGCGGATACGGCATAGAGGCCGTAGGGCGGGGTATCCGGGTTGTCCTGGTCCAGCAGCGCGGCCGTGCCGATCCGGGCGGCGGTGTAGGGCACACCGTCGCCCTCCCCCCACTGCGCCCATTCCTCCGCGCCTGTCTCCATGGGCGGCATTTCGGAATATGTCTCCTGTTCGGTTTCCGCGTATGTTTCCTCCGCCTCCGGGACCTGCCCGGTGTATGGTTCCGCATCAGGATATGGTTCCTCCGGCGCGTCCGCCGTATCCGCGGCGTCCTCGGACGCCACCGGCTCCGGTTCAGGTTCCGGCTCCGGTACCGGCGTCGGGGCCGGCGTCGGTTCAGGTTCCGGCTCCGGCGCGGTATCGGCGGCCGCCGCGGCGTCTTCCTCTTTGGGCAGCTCCACATTGCTGGTCACGCTGCCCAGCACCGCGAAGCCGTCCCCCGCGACCCTGGCCCGCTCCCCGCCGGCGCTCAGGGTCACATTCTCGACCGTGGTGTTCCCCTTTAGAAATACGGTGGCCGGGGCGTGGACCATCACGTTATCGTTGACCGTGGCGTTTTCCAGCAGGATCGTGCTCTCCCCCGCGCCGGGGGTAATGACGAGCTTGTCCATCCGCCCGCCGACCGTGACCCCGGGGGCTGCCACGAGGGCCAGGCCCTCTCCTGTGCCGCCGAGCACCCCGTCTTCCTCGCCGCAGTAGGCGGAGATCATGCGGTCCATCACCGTCAGCAGTTCGTAGCCCGTGACGGTGGACAACAGCGCGCCGCCCTCCCAGCGGACCTCTGTCTCGTCCACATCCAGGGCGCGGGTCAGCATCAGCGTCAGCATATCGCGGCTGGCCTCGGCCTCCGGGGCCAGATTGCCGCCGCCTGTGCCGCCGATGATCCCGGCGGCGACGCATTTCGCCAGCGCGC
>JAFUVO010000048.1 GCA_017477525.1 Oscillospiraceae bacterium
CCCGAAGGGCGTAGAGCAGGTCAAAGCGCAGCTCGGCGCAGTAGACCTCGGTTTCCATGCCGTAGTTTTTGGCGACGAGGGGGTGGATCTGGCCCAAAACGCCAAGCTCCCGGCCGTCCGCCGTAATTTTGGCGCAGCGGCCCGGATGGTAGGAGGGGTTCTCCCGTTCCGCGGCGAAGCGCGCGCCGGGGACGCGCAGGGCGTCCAGCACGGTTTCCACCGCGCCCTTGAGGGCGAAGAAATCCATGCCGCCGTAGGCGCCTAGGGCCAGGACCTTGGGCTCGTCCGCCAGACCGTCTGGGCGCTTGAAATAGATCTTGCCCAGCTCGTAGAGCCGGACGCCGGTGTTCCGGTAGCTGTAATTGCGGGCCAGAATGTCCAGCATACTGGGCAGGATGCTGCTGCGCATGATGCTGGTGTCCTCCCCCAGGGGGTTCAGAATTTTGAGGCAGTCCCGGCGGGGGTCCTCCGCCGGCCAGCGGATTTTGTCGTAGGCCGCGGGGCTGATGAAGGAATAGGTGATGATCTCGTCATAGCCCAGGGCCCGGCAGGTTTCGCCCGCACGAAGCTCCGCCTTCTGTTCCTCGCTGTAACCGCCGGTGGTGGTGTCGCCCCGCAGAAGGGTGGTGGGGATGTTGTTGTAGCCGTAGAAGCGGGCGACCTCCTCCGCCAGGTCGGCCATGCCCTCCACATCGGCCCGCCAGGAGGGGACGGTGACGCGCCCATTCTCAATGACGAAGCCCAGCGAGCGCAAAATCCGCTCCATCTCCGCCGCCGGGATATCCGTCCCCAGCAGGGCGTTGATCTTCTCCGGTTCCAGCGGGAACACGGTTTCGGGAAAAGCGTTGGGGACCACGTCGATGACGCCGTCGACCACCTCGCCGCAGCCCAGGGCCTCCACGAGCTCGCAGGCCCGCTGCACGGCCTTGATGGTGTTGGCGGGGTCGAGGCCCTTCTCGTAGCGGGAGGAGGCGTCGGTGCGCATCCCCAGGGCCATGGCGGTGCGGCGGATGGAGGTGCCGTCAAAGTTGGCGCTCTCGAACAGCACCATGGCGGTGTCCCCGACGATCTCGCTGTTGGCCCCGCCCATGACGCCGGCGACGCACACCGGCTTGTGCTCGTCGCAGATGCAGAGCATCCCCCGCGCCAGGGCGTGATCCTTGCCGTCCAGAGTCTGGATGCTCTCGCCCTCCCGGGCCGCGCGGACGATGATGTGGCCGCCGTCCACGCAGGAGAAGTCAAAGGCGTGCATAGGCTGGCCGTATTCCAGCATCACATAGTTGGTGATGTCGACGATATTGTTGATGGGGCGGACGCCGCCGGCCCGCAGCCGCTCCCGCATCCACAGGGGGGAGGGGGCGATTTTGACATTTTTAACCAGCCGGCCGGTGTAGCGCGGGCAGAGGGCCGGGTCGGCGATCTCGATTTTCGCCAGGTCCTCAATCCTGCCGCCCGCGCCTTTTACCTCAGGCGTGTGCGTTTTCAGCTCCCGCCCGAAGGTCACGGCGGCCTCCCGGGCCAGGCCGATGACGGAGAGACAGTCGGGGCGGTTGGGGGTGATCTCAAATTCCACCACGCTGTCGTCCAGGTGCAGGGCTTTGACGATGTCGTCGCCGGGCTTCGGGCCCTCCGCCATCAGGTCCGGGTCCGTGTTCAGGACGAACAGGCCGTCCACAACGCTGTGGGGCCAGTCCCGGTCCTCCATGCCCAGCTCCTGGTAGGAGCAGCACATGCCCTCGCTGCGCTCGCCGCGCAGCATCCCCGCCTCAATTTTCTTGCCGCCGGGCAGAAGCGCGCCGGGCAGGGCCACGGGGACGAGGTCGCCCTCCTTCTGGTTCTGGGCCCCGGTGACGATCTGCACGGGGGCATCCCGCCCCACGTCAACCTGGCAGACCCACATGTGGTCGCTGTTGGTGTGGCGGACCATGGTGAGGATTTTGCCCACCACCACATGTTCGATTCCCGCGCCGGGGCGGGTGCAGGTTTCCACCTTGCTGCCGGAGAGGGTCAGGGCGTCGCAGAACGCCTTGTCGCTGATATCGGAGGTGTCCACGAACTCCGCCAGCCATTTTCTGCTCAAATCCATGATATATCTCCCTCCCCTTCTCAGAACTGTTCCAGAAAACGCACGTCGTTTTCAAAAATCAGGCGCAGGTCGCTGATTTTATAATAGGCCAGGGCCAGACGTTCCAGACCGAAGCCGAAGGCCCAGCCGGAGTAGACCTCCGGGTCAATGCCGCAGCCGGAGAGCACCCTGGGGTGGACCATGCCCGCGCCCAGAAGCTCGATCCAGCCCTCCCCCTTGCAGGTGGGGCAGCCCCGGCCCCGGCAGCGGTAGCACTGGATATCCATCTCGCAGCTGGGCTCGGTGAAGGGGAAGTGGTGGGGCCGGAAGCGGGTGACGGTCTCCCCGCCGTAGAGCTGGCGGGCCACCTCACTCAGCGTCCCCTTGAGGTCGGCCATGGTGATGCCCTTGTCGATGGCCATGCCCTCCACCTGGTGGAACATCGGGGAATGGGTGGCGTCGATCTCGTCCTTGCGGTAGACGCGCCCCGGGGCCACCATGCGGATGGGGGGCTGCTGGCGCTCCATGACATGGATCTGCATGGGGCTGGTCTGGGTCCGCAGCAGGACGCTGCTGTCCTCGGTGAAGTAGAAGGTGTCGGTCCACTCCCGGGCGGGGTGGTTCGGGGACTCGTTGAGCTTGTCGAAGTTGTACTCCGCCAATTCGACCTCCCGGTCCTCCACGACCTCAAAGCCCATACCGATGAAAATCTCCTTCATGCGGTCCAGCACCTGGTACATGGGATGGCGGACGCCCAGCTTCGCCTCCGCGCCGGGGATCGTTACGTCAAGGGTTTCGGCGGAGAGCTTCAGCTCCAGGGCCTTTTCCCCAATGCGTTTCTTCTGTTCCTCAAGGCGCTGCTCCACGGCGGCGCGCAGCTCGTTGGCCAGCTGGCCCATGGCGGGGCGCTCCTCAGCGGAGAGCTTGCCCATCTGCTTTAAAACGGCGGTGAGCTCGCCCTTTTTGCCCAGATACTGTACCCGCAGCGCGTCCAGCGCCTCCGCGGATTCCGCCCCGGCAATGGCGCTGAGGGAACGCTCCCGCAGCTCCTTTAAAAGTTCTCTCATGTGTTTATCTCCCTGCGATGTATATTTCATGTCTGTGCCGTTCCGGCGCGGCCCGAAGCCGCAGGTGAACCAATACCGGATTCAAAAATTCATTATATCCGCAGCGGTTGGGAATATCAAGAAAAAATTTCAGACTTGTACAGATTCTCATCGAAATGCCGGAATAAAGGGGGAAACAATCGGTCCCTGCCGGATGCTCCGGCAGGGACCAGACTGCGTTTACCCGCGTTCCAAGGTGTACGCGGGGCCGAGGGGGCGCATGTTCTCGTCGCAGACGAACACCTTCACGGTGGCCGCTTCCTCTGTCAGCAGCGCAACCAGGAC
>JAFUVO010000084.1 GCA_017477525.1 Oscillospiraceae bacterium
GAGTTTCCGGGAAAATGTGGCTTGTGCCCGCGCCATTGAAAAGGCGATCCGGGAGAGATATGACGCGGATGATCACATTCTTCCCGACTGCGCGAAATCCGTTCTGGAGGAATACGGAATCAAGCGCACGAGCTTCGTCCTTGCCCACTCCGTCCGTACCCTCGGGCCGCTGGTACATGCCAGCGATGACATCAAGAAATGGTCCTTCCAGTTTGACTACAGCCGGGACGGAGATTACGGGCGCTACTACCGTGCGGATACCGCCCTGATGAATCTGGAGGAATTCATCGGCCAGGTGCAGGAGGCATATCAGGCGCTTGGGCTGTTGGGGAAGGAGCATTGCGACCCGGCAGCGTGGGAAAACGATCTGGAGGGCAAGGTACTGCTTGTTTCCCCGAACACGCTGCGGGAGAGCGCATGGTCAAGCGAAAATATGCTCTGGCTCTGCACCGGAGGCTTCGGCTCCAAACCCAATGCCAGAGGCCGTGCGGTATACGCGATTTGCCTTGCGGATGGAGAACAGGCCCGCTGGAACCGGGAGGATTTTACCGGCGTGCTGGATGAACAGTACCTTCCCGACTGGGCGAAGGAGAAGCTGGAAGCGCTCCGTGCCCCGGAGGAGCAGGACGCCGGTCCCGTCATGGGCGGGATCGGCTGAACATCGGAGAAATGCCGCCTGCGTGCGGCTTTCATACTTTCAAAGGAGGAATCCAAAATGAACAAGACACAGACCAAAGCGGCAGCGCCGAGAGAGGAACAGGCGCAGGCTCAGTCGCCGCCCAGCGCGCCGCAGTATCCCACCAACATCAGCGTGAAGATCCACAGCGTCCGTTCGGAGGGCTCCACGCTGGCCAACGCCTCGGTGGACTTAAACGGCGTGTTCGCCATCCGGGGCGTCAAGATCATGCAGGGGAAGAACGGGCCCTTCGTCTCCATGCCCAGCTACAAGGCGGGAAACGAGTACCGGGACGTCTGCTTTCCCTGCACCAAGGAGTTCCGCGAACAGTTCCAGAGCGCCGTGCTGGGCGCGTACCAGCAGCAGTTGGGGCAGATTGCCCAGCGCCAGCAGGAACAGGGCCAGCCCTCGCAGGAGATGGCCGGCCCGTCCATGCAGCAGATGTAATGATTGGAGGAACAGAGTATGAATCAGGAAACCATGAAGGAAATCGATGTGAAGATTCGGCACCGCAACGAAAGCGGCCCCACCCTGGCCTACGCCTCGGTGGAGCTGGGCGGCTGCTTCGTGATCCGGGATGTGCGGGTGGTGGAGGGCAAAAACGGCCTGTTCGCAGCCATGCCCAGCCGGAAGGTCGGAGACAAGTTTGAGGATATCTGCTTCCCCTGCACCAAGGAGCTGCACCAGCGGATCAACGACGCGGTGCTGGAAGCCTACCGGGAGGACGAAGCATGAAGTGGCTCTTTTTCAGCCTCGGATTGTTGGTAGGCGGGATGCTGGGCGTCACGATCATGTGCCTGTGCGTGGTCAGCGGCAGGGCGTCCAGGATGGAGGAACAAATGAGCGCAAACAGCCCCGTGCGTGATGAGAATGAGTAAAGGAGAAGATCATGAAACGCATCATCAGTATTTTCGCCGCGGTCCTGATCCTGACCGCGGCGCTCGCTTCCACCGCTTTCGCGGACTCGGATATCTTCTATCCCGTGTCCGTCACCCGCAGCTCCGACGGGACGGAGATCCGCAAGGTCTATGAGCTGACGCCCCAGGACAACCCCGCGGGCATCCCCCGATCGGACTTCGAGCAGGCGGGTTTCCATTACACCCTGCTGGATCTTCTGAAGCAGGAGCAGCCGGAGTATGAGGAGATGGAGTATACGGAGACCGTGGAGCTGGAGAGCGAGGAAAAAGATATGGAATCCGTGCTGGCGCTGCTCCCCCAGGAGCAGGAGTTTGTCACGGAGGACGGCTTCTCCGGCCTGCTCCGGCTGAAGCTGGACACCGTCCGCGTGGAGCCGGGTGAGAACGAATATTACAACTGGACGCCCACTGCCACGCGAACCTATCCCGGCCTGACCAGCCAGGACACCTCGCTCATCCCCAAGACCATCACGGATCGGGGCTATACCCTGAATCTGCAAAACGTGGAGTGGTCTGCGGACACCACCTCGGATGTGGACGGCTACCAGATGGGCAACACCTACACCGCCACCGCCAGCTACAGCGCCACGGTGCTGGGCAGCAAGGTCAAGAATTACATCGTCACAGCGGACTATACCGGCACGGTGAGCAAGACCTCGCTGAACAAGGTGCGCTATGTGGCGGTATTCGAGGGCGTCAACCTGAACCCGGAACCCACCCCCGAACCCACGCCGGAGCCGACGCCCGAACCCACCCCGGAGCAGGTCATCGACCCGCCTCGGATCACGATGAGTCCGGAGCAGACGGTCACGGAACAGCCCGCCCCGGCGTTCAACTGGGTCTATGTGTGGATCATCATGGGCATTGTCGCCCTGGCGGGCGGCGGCATCGGACTGGCGCTGGTCTTGAAGCGCCGCAGTGAAAATGAAGATACGGAGGAATGACAGCATGAAAAGCAAGAGAATCCTTCTTCCCCTGCTGCTGGCGGGGATGATGGCGAGTATGGCCCTCCCGGCCAGCGCCTACGAGTACAGCTTTGACGATGGCAATCCCTACGAATACACCGGGGCCACCAGTGTAGAGACGGTTTATACGGCAGACCGGGGCGAGCGGAAGAACGAGGACGTCAGCAAGAACGCCGCCCTGATCCCGCCCGCCTTTGGCAGCCCCGGCATGGATCAGCTGAACACCGGCGAGTACCTGACACCCTTTCTGGCGCCGGGCGGTATGGCCTACGGAACCATCAACGGCGGCGCGGCGGTCTACTATCCCGGCGAAAGCGGAACGGCTCCCGTCAATGTGAGTATCCTGCCCCAGATCAGCACCGGCTACACGCCCATTATCAACACCACGGCCTTCACCGAGGTGACCAGGGAGCTTTACTACAACAACGGCACGCTGGGCACGCTCTCCATCCCCGCAATCAGCCTGAATGTGGGCATCTACGAGGGCACGGACAGCACCGCCATGGCGAAGGGCGCGGGTCATTTCGAGGAAAGCTCCATCTGGAACGGCAACGTGGCCTTTGCCAGCCACAACCGCGGGAGCAGCGCATACTTCGGCAAAATCCATACCCTGAACGTGGGCGATACGATCACCCTGAACACCAAGCTGGGAACGAGAACCTACGCCGTGGTCAGCGTCTCCAAGGTGGATGAAACCGACCGGACACAGCTGGCTTCCACGGCGGACAACCGCCTGACGCTGTACACCTGCGTCATAAACGAGCGGGATTACCGCTGGTGCGTCGTGGCGAAGGAAGTTGTGTAATCTGCTTCATTTTCGGCGTGTTCTTTCTCCGCTTGTACTTTCATAATCTTCTCGCTTTTCATCAGCTTCTTCGGTATTGTGTTGCTTGCAAAAAGCCAACATTATGATCGGAGGTAACGGGAATGAACAGAGGAAGAAATATTGTGCTGGTGGCGGCGGGCATCCTGATCGGAACGGCGCTGTCCGGACCTGCGGTGCAGGCGGCAAGCGGGATTCTGGCGGAACGCAGCGCGCAGGCCGTCTATGTGGACGGGCAGAAAGTGGAGCTGGAAGCCTATAACATCGACGGGAGTAATTATGTGAAGCTCCGGGACATCGGCACGGCGGCGGATTTCAACGTCTATTGGGACGGCGCGGTGCAGATCGATACCACAGCGCCATACACAGGCGAAGCGCCGAAAGCTGTACAGCCAGCAGCGACACCGGAACCGATTCAGGAACCGGAGCCGCTGCCGAACCCGACGATAGAAAGCGCAGATTACAGCGCGGCAGCGAATCCCGAAGTATTCTGCGGTCCCTATACCCGCGAGGCATACAACGCCGCCTATGCCGTGCTGCGGGACCACAGCGCCACAGGCATCGTCTATTATACCGACGACGCCGACCGGCAGCAGCTGGAAAACCTTCTGGCGGAGCTTGCCAACGGCACGACGCTGTCCCTCCGGGGAACCGGCGATGGGGCCTATGAAATTTACGCGCACACGGTGGATTGGAGCATCGCGGACGAGGCCACGGAGGACTTCATCCGGGAGGCCGACGGTCTCAGCACGGACCGGGAGAAAGTAATCCGGGTCAATGACTGGATCTGCGACCACATGGTCTATAACCCGAAAAAGGTCGTGGGCGTCAACACGGTCGCGTCCTCTCCGGTGCCGGTGGAGGGCAACTGCTCCAGCTTCGCCCGGATGATGAACTATCTCTGCGGCAGACTTGGCATCCCCTGCATCCGGGTCCACGGAGAATCCCACTACTGGAATCTGCTCTATGTGGACGGCGTGTGGAGTTACACCGACGCCAGCGTCAACGACCAGGTCAGCAGCCGCGCCGCCCTCCTCTTCGGTGATACGCCGCGGAAACAGATCGACGATCCCGCGGGGCTGCGCTTCCTGCAAGAGCTCCTTATTCCTCTCCGAATTGGACCCGCTGCCGCTGGGCTCCGATTCGGGAAAGCTGAAATACAACAACAGGGTCAGACCTTATGGCACGGGTCTGGCCCTTTTATATATACCGATCTCATGCTGCTTTCCTCCCCGTCGGGGAGGAAAGCAAATTTGGAACACAAAGGAGAGCATCATGAGTAAACGAATCACAGCATTTGTCCTTGTGCTGGTATTGGCGATGTCGCTGGCGCCGCAGTTTTCGCTGCCTGTGTCGGCGGCCTCCATCGACGACTACAACGGACAGGTGAACGTCATGATCCGCAGTGAGACGCCCAACACCTTCCTGGATGTGCAGACGGGCGGCGTCACCGTGGCCCTGTCCGCACGGATCTGGAGCTACATCACCGCGGACGGCGTGGTGACCGGACCGGCCTACTGCATCAACCACGGCTCCGGCTACCCCAACGGCTACATCGCTGTGGAGCGCGCGCCCTACACCGCCAATCCCACCATGACGGCAGCTTTCGGCAGCGGCTTCCCGCTGGTTTCCCTGGAAGCCTTCACCGCCGCACACCCCGAGGCCGGAGGGCTGACCAGGGACGAGTACGGATACGCGACGCAGCTGGCGGTCTGGGCAGCCCTGGGCCAGCTGGCCGTGGAGGGAACCTCCTTCACCTCCGGCGCGGAGACCGTCATCCGCCCCACGGACGCGGCGAAGCTCCGGGTCTACAACGCGGTGGTGGCCATTCTGAACAGCGCCACCAGCGGCGGCAGCTCTGCCAGCGTGGGCATGCGCATCCGCGCCGACGAGAGCTCCAACAGCGACACCGTTGACCTGGGCTCCACCCTGTCCCTGGCGGACGCCGCCGCGGACGGAAGCAATGGCATCCGGGAGGAGACCATCGGCGGACAGCGGTACTACACCCGCGAGTTCGTTCTGACCTGTACCTCTATGCCGGAGAGCGGCAGCGTCACGCTGTCCGTCTCGGGCGTATCCAGCGCGATCCTTGCCAGCGGCAGCCAGCCCCTGACCGGCAACGCCGTGCCCCTCAGCGCCAGCGGCTCCGAGTATTCCGGGAAGTTCAAAATCTGCGTCCCGGCCAGCTCTCAGGCTGCCGCCAGCACCGGCAGCGTGACGGTAACCGGCGCGGCGGCGGTGTCCTCCTGCACCTATTACATGGTGGACAACAGCCACGCCTATGAGCAGAACTTCATTATCGCCGACCCCTCCGGCACCAGTGCCAGCGCCGCGGCTTACCTCCGCTGGGGCGAGAGCGGCGGGGACGACGAGGAGGAACCCGGCACCGCCAGCATCCGCCTGCTGAAAACCGGCGAGTCCGGCAAAGCGCTGGAGGGAGCCGGATTTGACATCGACGGCAGCGGCGGGTACCACGCCAGCGGCGTCACCGACAGCAGCGGCTCCATCACCTGGACCGACCTGCCCGCCGACCAGACCTACACCGTCACCGAGACCCAGGCCCCCGAGGGCTACATGATCGCCGATCCGGTCAACGTGCGGGTCGTGGCGGGCGAAACCAGTCATGTCACCGTGACCGACGCCACGGAGAAGCGCTTCCGCATCCACAAGCAGGACAAGCAGGACGGCTTTTCCCTCGAGGGCGCGGTGTTCCGCTTTGAGCAGATCGACGGGAGCTTCACCACGGAGGGAAGAACCAAATCCGACGGCATCATCGAGTTCACGCCGGACACCCTGCCCTATGGCTCCTACCGGGTGACGGAGATCACCCCGCCCGAGGGCTATGAGAAGGATGAGAGCGTCCAGACCGTGGACTGGAACGGCACGGCGGATGTGGACCTGTATTTCCACAACGTCCGCAAGATGGGCTTCGACATCATGAAGGTGGACGCGGACACCAACACGCCGCTGGAGGGCGCGGTGTTCGCCGTGTACAAGGACGGCGAGCTCATCACCACCGTCCGCACCAACGCAGTGGGCATCGCCACCGTCAGCGGGCTGAGCGAGGGCTACTACGAGGTGCAGGAAACCGTCGCCCCTGACGGCTACCTGTTGGACAGCACCCTCTATGGCATCCATCTGGACCCCTTCAACCCGCTGCGGCGGAAAACCCCGTGCTGCGGATCAGCAACCGGCCCGACCCGCCCTGCGGATCGTCAAGTACGA
>JAFUVO010000085.1 GCA_017477525.1 Oscillospiraceae bacterium
CCAGACGGGTAAAGGCGTAGACCCGCTCCGGGTTCAGCTTGGCCTCCAGGGGGAAAATCTGCTCGAACAGCCAGGGCTGCAAGGGCACGTCGTCCGCCAGGGAGCGGCAGAAGCTCATGCCCGAATGGGTGTGGGCGTTCTTAAAACCCGGCATTAAGAGCTTGCCCTTCAGGTCGATCTGGCGCCCAAAGGCGGGCAGTTCGTCCTTTTGCGGGCCGACATAACAGATTTTGTCCCCGTCGGTCCAGACCTCGTCCTCCGTAATGTCAAGCCCGCCGTCCATGGACAGCAGCCTGCCGTTGAAGAAGCGGATCATGCCCCCGCCCCCTTCCGCGCTTCGCACTTGGAAAGAAAGCACTCCGCGTCGATCACGGCCCGCTGGTGGGTCCCCTCGCCGATGGGGCCGGCGGCGTCGCTGGCGCTGACCTTGAAGTCCACCATCTTCCCGTTGGGCGAAACGGCAACGACCTCCGCCCGGACCGTGACCTCCATGCCCAGGGGCGTGGGGGCCGTGTGGGCCACGTCGACCTTTGTGCCGACGCTGGTTTTCCCCTCGGGCAGGGAGCGCTGCATGACGGTCCAGGCGGCGTTCTCCATCATGGCGATTAGAAAAGGCGTACCGAACACCTGCAAGCCCCCGCTGCCCGCCGCGGCTGCAGTGATATCCTCTGTGACAATGCGTTTGAGCTCAAAGCTCTCTCCGATTTCCATGGGCTGTTACCTCGTTTCTTATTCTTCCGTGAACACTTCGCGCAGGTCGATGCTGAAGCCATCCCACAGGCTCACCGGGACCATGGCCTTCTCCGTGTAAACCTCGGCGGCGTTGAAGCGGCCCTCTTCCAGATGGTAAACCGCCGCCGTCTTCGTCTCAGGGTCCACGATCCAGTATTCCAAAACCCCCGCCCGCTGGTAGAGCTGGTATTTCACCACCATATCCTGGCGGCGGGTAGAGGGGGAGAGAATTTCGATCACCATATCCGGCGCGCCGCGGCAGCCGTACTTGTCCAGCTTCTCCGGGTCGCAGACTACCGTGATATCCGGTTCCAGCAGCGTGTTGACGTTCTCCGGCGCGTCCCCCGCCGCTTCAAAGGGGCGGACGGCAAAGGGAGCCGGGTACACCTCGCAGGGCTTCCCATGCAGAAAATTGGAGATCAGGCGGTGCAGTTCGCTGACAATCTTCTGGTGCACCCTGAGCGGCGGAGCCATCATATACGGGTAACCCTCAATAATCTCGATATGTTCCTGCCCCTCCCAGGCGAGGGCATCCGCGAAGGTATAACTGATTTCTTTTGCGGGCAGCGCCATGGCGGCAGCCTCCTTTGCTGTTACTTTTTCGCCGGCTGCGGAACCGCGCTTCACAGCCGGCTATCGCTTAGAGGCTGTGAATACAGCCTCTTAATTCAGCCCCTTATTCCGCGAAGGTCCAGGCGGTGTCCAGGGCGATCTCCATCATGTCCCGCAGGCTGTCCTGCCGCTCCTGGCTCGTGAGCTGTTCGGGGGAGAACAGGTGGTCGGAGATGGACAGGATGCTCAGGGCCCGCTTATGGGAGGCCATGGCCTCCCAGTAGAGGCCGGCTGTCTCCATCTCGACTGCCAGGAGGCCGAAGTCCCGGCTTTTCTCATTGACGGCGGGGGCAGCGTTGTAGAAGGAGTCGGTGGTGAACACCCCGCCGACACGTACGCGCTTTCCCGCCGCCTCGGCCGCCTCAACGGCCCTGCGCAGCAGCGAAAAGTCCGCCGCCGGGGCCAGCAGGCCGGGAAAGGCGTACTGGTCGCAGTAGTGGGAATTGGTGGAAGCCGTCGAGGCGATCACGATATCCCGGAGGAGTACATCGGAGGCCAGGCCCCCGGCGGTGCCGATGCGGAGGATGCTCTCGACGCCGTAGAAGTTGTAGAGCTCATGGGCGTAGAGCGTGGCCGAGGGGACGCCCATACCGCTGCCCATGACCGAAACGCGCCGGCCCCTGTACAGCCCGGTATAGCCTAACATGTTTCGGACGGAGTTGAACAGGACGGGCTTTTCGAGGTAGGTCTCCGCCAGGGTCTTGGCGCGGAGCGGGTCGCCGGGAAAGAGCACCACCTTCGCGATGGCCTCAGGATCGGCGTAAATACTGGAAGATGGGGATTGCAGCATGGTTTACTCTCCTTTTCATTCAAATTGCCGCCAAAAATCCATGACGGCGGCCTCGTAGCGCTCAGGCTCGACGGCATGGCTCATGGTGTGGGCGGCGTGGGGGATGCGCAGCAGACGCTTGGCCCTGCCGCCGCAGGCGGCGTAGTTCTCCTCCGACATCTGCGGCGGGACAAAATCGTCCCCCAGCCCGTGGATCAGCAGCACCGGCAGCGCCGTCCGCCGCAGGGCGTCTGTAGTCGTGACCTCCCGGGGGCCGAAGCCCAGCTTTTTCCGGCACAGCCGGTCCGTCACCGGGCGCAGCAGTTCCGGGGGGAGGCGGCAGCGCTTTCTCGCCACAAGGTCCCACATGGCCCCGATGGAGGTGAAGCCGCAGTCGGCGATGACGCCGCGCACCGGGGCAGGGATGCCGTCCAGCCCCGCCGCCAGCATCACCGTTGTCGCGCCCATCGAAATCCCCGCCAGCCAGACAGGCAGCGCCCCGCCGGTCCGATGGGCAGCATACTCCGCCCAGGCCAGGCAGTCATGGCGTTCCAGCACACCGTAGCCGATGACCTCCCCGCCGCTGTCCCCGTGGGCCCGCTGCTCCGCCAGGAGCACCGCGCAGCCCTGTTCGTGCCAGAAGGGCAGGATGCTGGCG
>JAFUVO010000086.1 GCA_017477525.1 Oscillospiraceae bacterium
GGCGCAGGCTTTTTCGAGGCGCTCGGAGATCGCCGCGTGGACCACGATCTGGTCCATCTTCGTGTCCATGACCGTCATGAAGTCGTTGACGTTGCCCTCGACCTCCCCGGCGGCCTGCATGTCCCTTGACAGGTCGGCCATGATGCGACCCATCTGGTCCCCGGCGGCGAACACGCCGTTGATGCCGGCGGTGGTGTAGCGCGTGGGGTCCAGCTCGCGCATCCGCTCCGCGATGGCGGCGCAGAGCCGGCTGCCGCCGTCGGTGCCGATCTCGGGGATCTCGTTGCCCACGGAGTAGAGAATGACACAGGGGTGGTTGAAGTCCTTCTTCACCATCAGCCCGACGTCCTTCTCCCACCATGCGCCGAAATCGAGGGCGTAGTCGAGGTCATTTTTGGCGCGGCTCCACATGTCGGAGAACTCGTCCATGACGTACATCCCCAGCTCGTCGCAGGCCCGCAGCAGGGCCGGGGCCGCCGGGTGGTGGGAGATGCGCAGGGCGTTGAAGCCCGCCTCCTTCAGCAGCCTGACCTGGCGGTACTGGGCGTCATACCAGGTGGCCGCGCCCAAAAGCCCGCTGTCGTGGTGGACGCAGGCCCCCCGGAGTTTGACGGTCCTGCCATTGACCCGCAGCCCCCGGGCCGCGTCCAGGGCCAGGGTGCGGATGCCGAAGCTCCCTTCGGCGCGGTCGATGGGCTCCGCCGCCCCGGCGAGGCGCAGGGCGCTTTCAAAGCGGTAGAGGGCGGGGGAATCCTCCGACCAGAGGGCGGGGGATTTGACCAAAATCCGCTGGCTCAGCTCTTTGCGCTCCCCGGCTTTGAGGAAGAAGGCGCTGCGCTCTCCCCCCGCGGCCCCGCCTTCGGCGGAGTAGAGCGCGGTGTCGAGGGTAAAGCTTTGGGACAGGCCCGTGTCGTTGACCAGGGCGGTTTTGACGGAGAGGACGGCGTAATCCTCGTCGGCGCTCTCGGTGGTAATCCGCACCCCGTCGGCCTCGATATAAGCCCGCTCCGCCGTCAGCAGGTACACGTCCCGGTAGATGCCGCTGCCGGAGTACCAGCGGCTGTTGGTCATGCCCGCGTTTTTGACCTGGACGCGGATCTCGTTCCGGCCCGCCCGGAGCCAGGGTGTCAGGTCCACATAGAAGGTGGTATAGCCGTTGGCCTCGCTCCCGGCCAGCTGCTCGTTGACGTAGATTAGGGCGTGGCAGTACACGCCGTCGAATTTGAGGACGTGTTTTTTCCCCAGGTCCTCCGGGGCAAGGTCGAGGTGTTTGACATAGGTATAATTCCCGCCGTCCCGGTAGCCGGTGTTGCCCTTGTTGGGGCTGTCGGGGCGGGCAGGGGATTCGATCATCGCGTCATGGGGCAGCGTCACGTCCCGGGCGATGTCCGGCACGTTCCACACCAGCGCGAAGGCGTCCCCGTCGGGCCAGAATTTCCAGTTGTCGTTCCAGTTTGTGGTTTTCATATGGTTCCTCCTTTTGTATATTTTCACATTTCCTCCGCTAAGACGCTGGGCCGGCTGTGCGGGCAGGGCCAGTCATATTTTCCGACAGCGCGTCGCTCAGCGCGGCGAAGTCCGCCAGGGACAGCGCCTCGCCCCGGACGCGTTCATCCAAATTGAGGCCTTTTAGCGCTTCCGCGATCCGCTCCCGGGGGAGGCCCATGCCGTTGGCAAGGGCGTTGCAGAGGGTTTTGCGGCGCTGGCCGAAGGCGGCGCGGACGAGGGCGAACATCCGCCCTTCGTCGTTTACCGCCGCCGGCGGAGCCGCGCGGCGCTCCAGGCGCAGGACGCTGCTGGTGACCTTCGGCGCGGGGATGAAGCAGTCCGGCGGTACGTCGAAAAGCTTTTCCGGGAGGGCGTGCCACTGCATCAGCACGGTAAAGGCCCCATAATCGGCTGTGTCCTCCCTTGCGCAGACCCGCTGGGCCAGCTCCCGCTGGACCATCACCGTCAGGCGCTGAAAGCGGCCGGCCCGGACCAGGGCGGTCAGTACCGGGCTGCTGATGTTGTAAGGAAGGTTGGCGCAGACCACGGCGCGGCCGCAGCTGGCAAAGCGCTCCCGCGCCAGGGCGGCGAAATCCTGCTTCAGCGCGTCGCCGAACAGAAGTTCAACATTTTCGCGGCCTGACAGCGTCTCCGCCAGCACCGGCTGCAAGGCGCGGTCCGCCTCAATGGACAGCACCTTCTTTGCCCGCCTGGACAGCTCGGCGGTGAGGCAGCCGATGCCCGGCCCGATTTCAAGGACGCCGGTATGTTCATCCAGCCCCGCCGCATCGGCGATTTTCTCCGGCACCCAGCTCGCGCGGAGGAAGTTCTGCCCCAGCGACTTCGAGAAGCGGAAGCCGTGGCGGTCCAGCAGGGCTTTGATTTCGTGGATCTCGGTCAAGTTGGTCATAGATTCTTCTTTTTTATGCTTTTCTCCCCCTCCGGGGAGAAAAGCGGTCATCTCACAGCAGTTTTTCAAATGCCTGCCGCCGGGGATCGTGTCCTTCGCCGGCACGGACAAGGATGTTGCCGCGGTAGCGGAAGCCGCAGCGCTTCAGAAGCGCCTTCATGGGCTCGTTGTGGCGGTGCGTGTCCGCGCGCAGGGCTGCCGCCCCGTGGGAGCGGGCCAGGTCCTCCGCCGCTTCGATGAGGCGGTCCGCCAGCCCCGTCCCGCGGAACGAGGCCTCCACCGCGTTCCGGTGGAGGACGCAATAAAGGCCCTCGGAGCGCCATTTTCCGTCGGTCAGCAGATCATAGCTGGCCTCAGGACGGGCCGAGAGGCAGAAGCAGGCGGCGGGGACGCCGCCGTAGCAGAGCACATATGCCTCGCCCCGCTCCATATCCGCGCGGACGGCCATCTCATCCGGGTAGCCGTCCTGCCACTGGTCCACCCGGTGTTTTTTCAGATAATTCTGCGCCTGACGGAATATCAGCATTACGCTGGGCAGGTCGTTTTCCCCCGCCGGGCGGCAGGTGACCGGCTCCGTGAGCCGCCTCCGGCCACGCTCCTTCTGTATTTCCGCCCAGAGCCGCGCGTCGGATTCCGACAGCGCGAGCTTTTCAAACAGCTCCGGACGCTTGTCATGGGTCCGGGTGAGCATCTGTTTGCGCCGCCAGCGGTCGACCTCGGCCTGGTTGCCGCCGCGCAGCACCTTCGGCACCTCCCGGCCCTCCCAGGTTTCGGGCCGGGTGTACTGCGGGTATTCCAGCAGCCCTTCCCAGTGGCTCTCGCCGGTGTAGCAGGCCGGGTCGCTGAGGACGCCGGGCACCATGCGGCACACCGCGTCCGTGACCGCCATGGCGGCGATCTCCCCGCCGGTCAGCACAAAGTCGCCGAGGGAGATCTCCTCGTCGACGCATTCCTCAATGAAACGCTCGTCGACGCCCTCATAGTGGCCGCAGACCAGCACCAGATGCTCGTATTCCTCCGCCAGCGCCCTGGCCCTGGCCTGGGTGAAGGTCCGGCCCTGGGGGCTCAGGTAGATCACCCGCCGCCACTTCTCCCCCGCGGCGGAAATGACCGCGTCCAGGCAGGATTTCAGCGGCTGGGCCATCATCACGCAGCCCCAGCCGCCGCCGTAGGGGTAATCGTCCACCTGGCGCTGGCGGTTTTCCGTGTAGTCGCGAATCTGGACGCAGCGGATGCTGACAATGCCTTTTTTCGCCGCGCGGCCCAGGATGCTCTCGTGGAGCATGGCGTCCATCGTCTCTGGGAACAGGGTCAGGATGTCGATTTGCATTACATCCCCTCGATCAGACGGACGGTAAGGAGCCCGCCCTCGACGTCCGTGCGCAGCACAAACTCCGGGACGGCGGGGATCAGGTGCTCTGTCTCCCCCCGGACCACATAGACGTTGTGGCCCGGCAGTTCAAGCACCTCGGCCAGCGTCCCCAATGTCTGCCCGTCCTCCGTGCAAACCAGCGCCCCCAGAATATCCGCGTAAAAGAAATGTCCCTCGGGCAGATGGGCGTCGGCCCGGTCAATCATGACCTTTTGCCCTTGAGGGCCATGGCGGCGTTGATATCCCCGACGCCCTCGAAGGCGGCGATCACGCTGCCCTTGTGGACATAGGCCCCGCGTACGCGCAGGGCCGCGCCGTCCACATAGAGCGTACGGAACTCCCGCAGCGCCTCGGGGCTGTCCAGCCAGGAGACAATGCGCACTTCCCCCCGGATGCCGTGGGTGTTGACAATCTCCCCGGCCTCGATATATTTTGACTTTTCCATAGATTTTTCCAATTCACAGGGCGGATTTCACCCCCCGACGGGGAAAATCCACAATGGCAATATCCCCCGCCTGCGGCGGGGGATGGATTTCAGTCGACAACCTCGACGGTGACTTTTTTGCCCTTTCGCTGGGCGACAGCCTTCATCAGGACGCGAACCTCCTTGATGATCCTGCCCTGGCGGCCGATGACCTTGCCCATATCGCCGTCGGCGACACGGATTTCATACACCGTGCCGGAGGCGGCTTCGCGCTCGGTCACAGAAACCTCGTCGGGATGGTCGACGAGATTCTGTATCAGATAGGTCAGCAGTTCTCTCATTCAGGTTTCGTCTCCTTACGCTTCGGCGGCGGCTTCGGGCGCGGGCTGGGCCGCCTCGGCCTTTTTCAGAAGCGCCCGCACGGTGTCGGTGGGCTGTGCGCCGTTGGAGATCCAATACTTCGCCCGCTCAACGTTTACGCTGATGGCGGAAGGGGTCGCGGTGGGATCGTAGGTACCGATTTCCTCGATGAAGCGTCCGTCGCGGGGGAAATGGGAATCCGCCACTACGATGCGGTAGTAGGGGTTTTTCTTGGCGCCCATTCTGCGCAGTCTGATCTTGACCATGTCAATTCACCTCCATTGTCTGTGGCTTGATAATTATAGGAGCCGTCCCGCCGCGCTTCGCGGCGGGGCGGGGACCTGCTTTTTTACATCCCGAAGCCGGAGGGCATACCGGGGATGCCGCCCATGCGCTTGAGCCGTTTCATCTGCTTTCCGCTGAGGCTGTTCATCTGGCGCATGAGCTTCTGCATCGACTCAAACTGCCGCAGGAGCTTGTTGATATCCACCACCGTGGTGCCGCTCCCGGCGGCGATGCGTTTTTTTCGGCTGGAACCGATGATCTCCGGGTTCTCCCGCTCTTTGGGCGTCATGGACTGGATGATGGCGGCGGTCCGGGACATGGCCTTTTCGTCGATGCTCGCCCCGGCCAGGGCCTTGGCGTCCACCCCCGGCAGCATCGAGAGAATGTCCTGCATACTGCCCATGTTCTTGAGCTGCTGCAGCTGTTCATAAAAATCCGCCAGCGTGAACTTGTTAGCCCGGAGCCGGTCCTCCAGCTCCTTCGCCTTTTTCTCGTCCATGCTCTGCTCGGCTTTTTCGATCAGCGTCAGCACGTCGCCCATGCCGAGGATGCGCCCGGCCATGCGGTCAGGGTGGAAGACCTCGATCTGGTCCAGCTTCTCGCCGGTGCCGATGAACTTGATGGGCTTGCCCGTGACGGCTTTGACGCTGAGGGCCGCGCCGCCCCGGGCGTCGCCGTCCAGCTTGGTCAGCATGACGCCGTCCACGCTCAGAGCCGCGTCAAAGGCCGCGGCGGCGTTGACCGCGTCCTGGCCCGTCATCGCGTCCACCACCAGCAGGATCTCCGCCGGCTCCGTGGCGGCCTTGATGTTCTTGAGCTCGTCCATCAGCGCCTCGTCGATGTGGAGGCGGCCGGCGGTGTCGAGAAATACCAGGTCATTGCCGTGGGCCTTTGCGTGGGCCACGCCGGCTTTGGCGATGTCGACGGGGTTGCCCTGGCCCATCTGGAACACGGGCAGGTCGAGCTGCCGCCCGACGGTTTCCAACTGGGCAATGGCGGCGGGGCGGTAGACGTCGCAGGCCACCAAAAGCGGGCGCTTGCCCTGCTTGCGCATCAGCGCCGCCAGCTTGGCCCCGTTGGTGGTCTTGCCCGCGCCCTGCAGGCCAACCAGCATCACCACGCTGGGGCTGCGGCTGGAAATGTTCAGCTTGGAGCTCTCGCTGCCCATCAGGGACACCAGCTCGTCGTTGACGATTTTGATGACCATCTGGGCCGGGGAGAGGCTTTCCAGCACGTCCGCGCCGATGGCGCGCTCCGTGGCGCGCTTGACAAAATCCTTGACGACCTTGTAGCTGACGTCGGCCTCCAGCAGCGCCAGACGCACCTCGCGCATCGCCTCTTTTACGTCGCTTTCGCTGAGGCGGCCTTTTCCGCGCAGCTTTTTAAAGGCCGCGTTGAGCTTGTCTGAGAGGGATTCAAAAGCCATGCGTTCGCCTCCTAATCATAGAGCTGTTCCAGTTTTTCGCCGATCCGGCGCTTTGTCTCCGAGTCGGGCAGCCGCGAAACCAGCTCCGCCATCTCCTCCAGCGTCCGCCGGCGGCGGAGAAGGCGGGCCACCAGACCGGTTTTTTCCTCCATCTCCCGGAGGCTCTGCTCACTGCGGCGCAGCGTGTCCCAGACCGCCTGCCGCGTCGTGCCGCGGTGTTCCGCGATCTCCTGCAGCGACAGGTCCTGGTTAAAATGCAGGTCGCAGATGTCGCGCTGCTTCTCCGTCAGCATTTCACCGAAGACGTCGAACAGCATCGTCCGAAAAAAAGTCTCGTCCACCGCCCATTCGCCTCCGTTCCGCAGCGCGTCACTGTTTATACCACAGTTTCGCCCTGGTGTCAAGTGTTTTTCTTTGACAGGGATAAAAAGGGGGGTGTTGACAAGACCGCGTTGATTTGATATCCTGCTGCTGGGAGGTGATTTTATGTCTACAAATGCCCAGTATGATTCACAGTTGGAAACCCTCGCGCAGCTGATCGAAGCAAAGGCAAAGACGATAGAAGAAGCGGCCAATATTGTGCGAAACGCCAAAACGACCAGCAAAGCGACGCAAAATACGGGAACCGACATGTCAAAAGAATAATCCGGCATGATATATTGCGGCCCCGCCCAAAGGGCGGGGCCGCAATATATCACTGCGTATTCACGCCGCCCGGGCCGTCGGGAGGCGGGCGAAGCATCTCCGGCTGACGATGAAGTAGGCGGTCACCATTGAAATGCCCGTGATGACCCAGGACACGGGGTAGACGAGGATCAGCGCCTCGATGGTCCGGTGGGCCTGGAAGAAGGTGAAGACATAGAGCAGGCGGAACACGCAGGTGCCGATGACGGAGATCAGGGCGGGCACCATCGAATGGTTCAGCCCGCGCATCGCGCCGGCGGTGATCTCATAGCTGCCGATGAGGAAGTGGACCCGGAAGGCGTAGTCGAAACGCACCATCGCGAACTCAATGACCGCGGGGTCCGTCGTAAAGAGCCGGATCAGGGTGTAGCGCAGCAGGTAGATCACCGCGATCACCGTGATGTCAATGCCCATCCCGATCAAAAACGCCTCCCGCAGCACCTTTTTACAGCGCCCGGCGTCGCCCGCCCCGTAGTTCTGGCTTACAAAGGTCACGGTGGCCTGGGAGAATGCGTTGATGACGCAGTAGGACACGAAGTCGAAATTCTGCGCGGCTGTCTGTCCGGCGATGCAGTCGGCCCCGAAGCTGTTGATGCCGCTCTGGATCACCACGTTGCTCAGGGCGAACACCATGCCCTGCAAGCCGGCGGGGAGGCCGATGCGCATGACGCCCAGGAGGTATTTTTTTCGGATGCCGAGCTTTTTCCAGTCGAGGTGGAACTCCCCTTCCTCGGTGCGGAGGAAATGGAGGATCAGCCCGGCGGCGAGGCAGTTCGACAGCGACGTTGCCAGGCCGACGCCGATCACATGCAGATGGAGCACCACGACAAAAAACAGGTTCAGGCAGATGTTGAGCACCCCGGAGGCGGTGAGGCTCAGGAAGGGCCGGCGGCTGTCCCCCCGGGAGCGGAGCACTGCGGAGCCGTAGTTGTAGACCATCATGGCCGGCATACCGAGAAAATAGATGCGCAGATACAGCACCGCTAAGTTCATGACGTTCTCAGGCGCGCCCATGAGCCGTAAAATGGGCTGGGCCAGCAATATGCCCAGCACCAGCAAAAACGCGCCGGCGGCCAGGGCCAGGGTGATGACCGTATGTACCGCGCCGCTGAGTTCCTCCCGCCGCCCCGCGCCCAGCAGGTTGGCCACCACCACGTTCGCGCCCACGCTCATGCCGACGAAGAGGCTGATGAGCAGGGAGATGACGGAGGCGTTGCTCCCCACCGCCGCCATGGCCTCCGCGTTGGCAAAGCGCCCCACCACCGCCAGGTCCGCCGCGTTGAACAGCTGCTGCAGTACGCTGCTGGCCGCCAGCGGCAGGGCGAACACGATGATTTTTCCCGCCAGCGGGCCGTGGACCATGTCGACCTCGTTGCTCCGTGTTTTCATAGGAAAATGCCACGCTCCTTTCCGAAACCATTCTGTTCTTTCCCCTTATTATATGGGCTGTTTCCCGCATTTGCAAGGCTTTTTCGCGCGGCTGGCGCTTGACCGTCCGGGGATTCTTTATTATAATTGGGAATAGACAGGCTTGCCATCGCTGAAAACCGGAACGGAGGCGCGGGATATGCTGCTGGTGCGGGAGAAAAGCTTCTATAAAAACGCGGCGATGATCGCCCTGCCTATCGCGGCCCAGGGCCTGATTACCATCGGCGTGAACATGATGGACACCGTCATGCTGGGGCGGCTGGGGGA
>JAFUVO010000087.1 GCA_017477525.1 Oscillospiraceae bacterium
CCAGCATGGCGTTGTAGCAGGCCGCGCCCCAGCCGCCGTCGGAAATGTAGGAGTCGCAGATCATGGCGACCCGGTAGGTTTTCGCGGGTTCGGCGGGGGCGGCGGAGGGAACGGCCGAAGCCGCCGCGGCCCCGCCTTCCGCGGCTCCGGAGGAAGCATCGCCGCATGAAACAAGGCAGAGCATCAGGGCAAGCGCCAAAACAGCCGCAAACAGTTTTCTCATAAGGATCCTCCTGTTTTATTTTTCTGTTTTCTGTTTTATTTGCCTCCCCGCCTCCGGCGGGGAAGGTAAATGAAACCGCGCCTTCGGGGGAGAGGAAATACCCGTGGCGAAATAAAGTGCCATATTATGCTTTTATCGCTGAAACTTTTTATATGACGGAAAACTTTCATTTTTGCGTTTCACGGTGCAAGGCGGCACAAAGGCTCCCCTGCCTCCGGCGGGGGAGCTGTCAGCCGAAGGCTGACTGAGGGGGTGGGCGTTGCGCTTTTATCCAGCGTAAGCCATACGTCGCGTTCCCACCCCTCCCGGCGCTTGCTCCACTCGCGCCACCCTCCCCGCCGGGGGCGGGGAGGGCTTTAAAAGCGCCCGTCTTTTCCGTTTCATCCGTATTATGTAGATAAAAGGTTCTCCAAAGTCTCATAGAGGCGCTCCGGTTCGATGGGCTTGGTCAGATGCGCGTTCATGCCCGCCTGCAGGGAGCGCTGCACGTCCTCGTCGAAGGCGTTTGCGGTCAGCGCGATAATCGGTATCTCTTTCGCGTCGGGGCGGTCCAGGGCGCGGATCGCGCGCGCCGCGCCGAGGCCGTCCAGCACCGGCATACGCACGTCCATCAGCACGGCGTCGTAGTGGCCGACCTCGCTCTTTGTAAACATCTCCACCGCGATTTCGCCGTTCTCCGCGTGGTCCGCGCGAATTTCCCGCATCCCGAGCACTTCCATCATGATCTCGGCGTTGATCGCCATGTCCTCCGCCAGGAGAATGTGCCTCCCTGCCAGCTCCGCTTTTTTCACCGGCGTCTGCTGCTTTTTCCTGACCGCGCGCTGAAATTCCGCCAGCACGTTGGAGGCGAACAGCGGCTTGGCCATAAAGCTGTCCACGCCCGCGTCCAGGGCCTCTTCCACGATATCGTCCCAGCTGTATGCCGTCAGGATGATGATGGCGGTTTCGCCACCGTACATTTCCCGGATGTTCCGCGTGACGGCGACGCCGTCCTCCTCCGGCATTTTGAGGTCGACGAGGATCAGATTGTATGACGCTGCCCGCGCTTTGGCCACCGTGAGCAGCTCGTAGGCCTCCTTTCCGCTGCCGCAGGAGTCGGAAGCGACGCCGACCTCTTCCAGCACCAGCCGCGCGTGTTCACACGCCACAGGGTCGTCGTCAATGACGAGCACCCGCATATCCTGGGGCCGGACGGCATCCTCCGCGCCGGGCGCGAGCCTCCGCTCCGCCATCCGCAGCGGGACGGTGACAGTGAAGGTGGAGCCGGCGCCCTTCTCGCTCTCGACCGTAATGCTGCCGTTCATCATCTCGACGATATTCTTTGTAATCGCCATTCCGAGTCCGGTGCTGCCGCATTTGTTCGCCTTGTTCGCGTCCTCCTGGGAGAACGCCTCGAAGATTTTCGGAATAAACTCCCTGTCCATGCCCACGCCCGTGTCCCGGATGACAAAGCGCAGGGGCGCGTTTCCCTCGAACTGCGCCAGCGGTTCCACGATAAAGGAGACAGTGCCGCCTTCGGGCGTGAACTTCACGGCGTTGCCGAGGATGTTGATGAGGACCTGCTTGAGCTTCATGTTGTCGCCGATGTAATAATCCTCGACGCGGCCCTCGAGCCGGCAGACATAGTGGAGGCCCTTGTCCTGGCACTGGCCGTTGATCATCGTATTGATCTGCTCCAATATCTCGCGGAAGGAAAATTCCTCGTTTCGGACCGTCATGCGCCCGCTTTCGATGCGGCTCATATCGAGGATGTCGTTGATGAGGCTCAAAAGGTGCTTCGCGCTGCCGCCGATCTTTTCGAGGTACTCCCGTGTGCGCTCCGGCAGATCGGGGTCTTTGAGCGCGATGCTGTCCAGGCCGATAATCGCGTTCATCGGCGTGCGGATCTCGTGGCTCATGGAGCTCAGGAAGGAGGTCTTGGCGGCGTTTGCCTCCTTCGCCTGCGCCAGCGCGTCGCTGAGGGCCCGGCGTTTCGCCATGGAGTCCCGCGTCTCCGCGTCCACGTCCGAGAAGCCGATCCCCACCGCGCGGATGACGGAATCCGCCCGTTCCTCCGCCATGCGGACGTCGGCGATCCGCAGCATTTCGTATTGCTCCTGCCCGTCGATCACCGTCAGATAGCGGTGGGAGATCATTGTCTCCTTCTCCAGCCTGCGGCGGATGTTTTCAGGCTCAATAAATTCCAGGAATCCCGCCCGGTCCTCCCCGGCGACGGCCGCGTTGGCGTATTCGGTCAGCGTTTTCATATAGGGGAAGGCTTCGCCCATCCTGATGCCGTTGACATCCTCCAGATTGGCGCGGTAGCAGATGCCCTCGTCTTTTTCCAGGTCGACGTAGTACACGATGCGGTAGTCCGAAGCCATGGCGGTGATCATCGCGTCCGACTGGCGCTTCTCCCGCTCCTGCTCCAAAAGCTGGTTCTGAAGCCGCAGGCGTCCTTCCAGCTCCTGCTGTTTGGCGCGGCTGGCCGCCTCCGAAGTCTCTTTTTCCAGCGCAAGCCGGCTCGCCCGCTGGGTCTGCCGGAGGATGAAGGCGAACACCAGCAGCATGAACAGCGCGATCATGATGGTCTGGACCATGCTCCGGCGGATGATGCCCTCGGAGATGCTGTTGATCTGTTCGCTGATCATGCTGTCCCGGATCAGGTAGGTCAGCATCCACTGTGTGCCGTCCACCGGGATATAGTACATGCTTTGCAGCAAGCCGTCGTAGGTAAACGAGGCGATGCCTTCCCGCCCCGCCGCAAAGTCCGCCGCCATCTTCTCCGGGGATGATCCGCCGGAAAATACCGCGCCCCTCAGGGCCGTCAGCAGGTTGGACTCCCTGGACTGCCCGCCCAGCACCGTATCCGTCAGGGGGGTTCCGTCCTCGTAGTAGAGGTTGCAGAACGTCGCGGAATTGTTGTCGGTCTGCAGCGAGAGGCTGTCCAGCATCCGGTGGATTTCCATCTCTATGAAGCAGGCGGTAAACTCCGTCTCCTCGAAGGAAATTTTCTCCACAGGAACGGCGATGACAAGGACGGCGTTCTTTCCGCCCAGGCCCTTGACGGTGATCTCAGGCGTCTGCAGGGGCCGGCTGAAGCTGTAGTCCTGGATGTTCCGCCGTATGCCGAAGGAGGTGTAAATCAGCCCTTCCGTATCTACGAAAGCAAATTTTTCCAGATCATAGAGCTTTTCGATCCGGGCCTGGAACATCATCAGATGGAACAAATCCGACAAATCCTGCGTTTCCAGAAGCCCGATGGCGGTGTAGATATTCTCTATGTGGGAGTTGAGCGTAGAGGCGACAACCTGCTCCCGCCGCTCCGCCAGCTCGCGCAGATAGAAATCGCTGACGGAGTGGACCGCCTCCTCCGTGCTCCGGTGGGCGCTCTGAACGGTCCATGTATTGCTGAAATAGAGGATCGCCGCCATGACCACAACGCTGATGATGGCAACGACCAATGTGCGGTTTTTCCATGCTGGAAGGTGTTTCGGCTCCATCGTTTCGATCCTCCGTTCAAATGGGACGCCGCTCCGGCGGCGAGCTGTGTGTCATCCAAATAGGAAGGACGCCGGCGTTTCTTTCCTATATTAAAGCGCATTATTCCGTTTCTGTCAAGCGATTGGCAGGCGGTTATGAAAATGGCGGGGGCCGGGAAGCGCCGGCGGCGAATGACCGAACCTGGGCAAAAAGAAAGCCGCGCTGCCCTTGCATTTTGTTTTTCGGATGCTATAATAAGGGAGACTGCCGCGCCGGCCCGCGGGCTGGCGATGGGTTTGTCCTTTTTTATGCGGGAATCCAAAAAGACAGGAGATATATCTTATGAAGAAAGCCCTTTCCGTGATGCTCATTCTTTGCGTGGCGCTCGCGCTGGCCGCATGCGGCGGTTCCGCTCCGGCCCCCGCCCCCCAGACTGCCGCGCCTTCCGAAGCGCCTGCTCCCGAGGAAGAGAGCGCCGCCTGGACGCCCGGCGGCCCCGTGACCATGATCGTGGCCTATAAGGCCGGCTCCGGCACGGACAACACCGCCCGCGTCCTGGCCAGGTACGCGGAAAAATATATCGGTCAGAGCATTGAGATCGAGAATGTGGACGGCGGTTCCGGTTCTGACGGCTGGTCGCGGCTGGCTTCCGCGGAAGCGGACGGTATGACGCTCGGCTTTTTGAATCTGCCGAACTTCTCCAGCTCGATTGTGAACGGGCTTGGCGACTACACCAGCGACGATTTCAGGGCGATATGCAACCATGTGACCGAAACCTCCATACTCGTAGTCCGCGCCAATGACGGCCGGTTCCCCGACCTTGTCTCGCTGGCCGCCTACGGCAAGGAACACGAGGGCGCCGCAGACGAGCTGAAAGCCTCCACCAACGGCGTCCAGGCCTCCAACCACATCGGCGCCCAGGCATTCGCGCGGTCCGCCGGATTCCATTATATTGATATCCCGCAGGGCAACACCACGGATGAGCTGAAGTCCCTTCTCGGCCAGGAGGCTGATTTTTGCGTCATCAAAGTCGCGGACCTGGCGGGCATGGCTTCGGAGCTGAAGGTTCTGGGCGTGTTTTCGCCGGAGCGCCTCTCCGAGATGCCCGATGTCCCCACTTTGGGGGAGCACGGCTACTACGGGGCCTGGATGGGCGCTTCCCGCTGCATCGCCGCCCCGGCCGGCGTGGGCGATGACGTGGTCGCTTTCTATGAGTCCGCGTTTAAGGCCGCTATGGAGGACCCGGACTATCTGGCCGCGGCTGCGCTGGACGGCATTACCACCGACTATATGGACGCCGCCGCCGCCGAGGAGATCATAGATCAGCAGCAGGCCTTCGCAGAGAGCCTGTCCGACGGTTTCTGGTTTGAATGAATAACTGTTCAGCACCCGCTTCGCTGGGCTGCTGAACAGAAGGACTGCGCTTCGCTACGCGCACTCCCTTCGGTCGCACACTCCGCTTCGCGAGGAGTATTTTCGGCGAAAACGCGGTTTCCGCCGAAAATGGATTGGATTCTATTCCGCCGTGCGCGACGGAACTCTGCTAGGCAACGGGGGTTCTTAAACAGTTACGACTGATGAATAAAAAAGGCCGGCGCAAGCCCTGTTTTCGAGGGCTTGCGCCGGTCCTGCTATTTCGGTGCTTCTTTCGCGCGTATCAACTGCCGCGGAGCTTTTCAGCCGGGAATCTTCGGCAAACCGGCGAAGCCCTTTTCGAGGTCCGCGTCGGTGGGGATATAGTCGTCCATAACGCCGTCGTTGAACTTCTGGTAGGCGACGAGGTCGAAGTAGCCCGTGCCGGTCAGGCCGAAGAGGATGTTCTTTTCTTCCCCTGTCTCCTTGCACTTGATGGCCTCGTCCAGGGCGACGCGGATGGCGTGGCTGCTCTCCGGCGCGGGGAGGATGCCCTCGACCCGGGCGAAGAGCTCCGCTGCCTCGAACACCGCGGTCTGCTCCACCGCCCTGGCCTCCATCAGGCCGTCGTGGTAGAGCTGGCTCAGGACGGTGCTCATGCCATGGAAGCGCAGGCCGCCGGCGTGGTTGGGGGAGGGGATGAAGCTGCTGCCCAGGGTGTACATCTTCGCCAGGGGGCAGATCATGCCCGTGTCGCAGAAGTCGTAGGCGAATTTGCCCCGGGTGAAGCTGGGGCAGGAGGCCGGCTCCACGGCGATGATGCGGTAATCCGCCTCGCCCCGGAGCTTTTCGCCCATGAAGGGGGCGATCAGTCCGCCCAGGTTGCTGCCGCCGCCGGCGCAGCCGATGATGAGGTCGGGCTTGACGCCGTACTTGTCCAGGGCGGTCTTGGCCTCAAGGCCGATGACGCTCTGGTGCAGCAGCACCTGGTTCAGCACGCTGCCGAGGACGTAGCGGTAGCCGGGGTTGGTGGTGGCAACTTCGACGGCCTCGCTGATGGCGCAGCCCAGGGAGCCGCCGGTGCCGGGGAACTCCGCCAGGATTTTGCGGCCGACCTCCGTGGTGTCCGAGGGGGAGGGCACCACGGAAGCGCCGTAGGTGCGCATGACCTCCCGGCGGAAGGGCTTCTGCTCGTAGCTGACCTTGACCATATAGACCTTGCAGTCCAGCCCCAGGTAGGCGCAGGCCATGCTCAGGGCCGTGCCCCACTGCCCCGCGCCGGTCTCAGTGGTGACGCCCTTCAGGCCCTGCTTTTTGGCATAGTAGGCCTGGGCGATGGCGCTGTTGAGCTTGTGGCTGCCGGAGGTGTTGTTGCCCTCGAATTTGTAATAGATATGCGCCGGGGTGTCGAGATATTTCTCCAGGCAGTAGGCCCGGACCAGCGGCGCGGGGCGGTACATCTTGTAAAATTCACGGATCTCCGTGGGAATCTCGATGAAAGCGGTGTCGTTGTCCAGCTCCTGCTTCACCAGCTCCTCGCAGAACACCCCGCCCAGTTCCTCAGCGGTCATGGGCTTTCCCGTGCCGGGGTTCAGCAGCGGCGCGGGCTTGTTCTTCATGTCGGCGCGGACGTTGTACCATGCCGCGGGGATTTCGCTCTCGGAGAGATAAATCTTATAGGGAATCGTCATGTTTTCGCTCATAGCAGTGTTCTCCTTGTTTTTGAATAATTTGGAAGGAACAAATAAAAAAACTGCCCCCATTCCCTCACGGGAACAAGGACAGGATTTTTTCATCAAGGGCAAATCGCCTGAATAAAAACCTGCGGTACCACCTTGTTTGCCGCCCAACGGCGGCCGCTCAAAACGGAAGGGCCAACACCCCCCCTGCCGATAACGCCGGCCTGCGTCGGAAGATACGGCCTGCCTTGCAGGCTTTCCCCTCCGCCCTCAACGGTCCATTTGCCGCGCCGCTTTTCGCCCCGTTCCCAGCATCGGGGGCTCTCTGTGGATGCGCTCACGGTTTAATCTCCGTCTCAACGGTTTTGCTGATGTGCCGTATTAAAGCACACTTTTCCCGCTTTGTCAAGAGTTTTTTTCAGGGCGTGTGAATTTTCCAAATAAAAACGCTTCCGGGGCTTTGGACCCGGAAGCGTTTTTTCAAGAACTTTGTCTCATTTCTTGCCCATGTTCATCTGGGCGGCGACTTCCTCGGCGAAGTTCTCTTCCTTCTTCTCGATGCCCTCGCCCTTCTGGTAGCGGACCGCGTCCACAAACTTGACGCTGCCGCCCAGGGCCTTGGCTGCGGAGGCGATATACTTCTCCACCGTCAGGCTGTTGTCCTTGACGAACTCCTGCTGCAGCAGGCAGTTTTCCTCGTAGAACTTGTTCATCTTGCCCATGACGATCTTTTCCTTGACGGCGTCGGGCTTGCCGGCCATCTTGGGGTCCTGGTCCATCAGCGCCAGGGCGATCTTCTTCTCCTCCGCCAGCACGTCGTCCGTGACATCGGCCTTGTCCCAGAAGCGGGGGTTCAGCGCCGCGATCTGCATCGCCACGTCCTTGCCGATCTCGGTGGCGTCGATGCCGCCGGAGACTTCGAGGTTCACCAGGACGCCGATCTTGCCGCCGGCGTGGACGTAGGCCACGGTGGTGTTCTTGTCGAAGCGGGTGAAGCGGCGGATCTGCAGGTTCTCGCCGATCTGCATGACCTTCTCAGGCAGGATGCCCTCGACCGTCAGCTCGCTGCCGGGATAGGGGCTGGCCTTGAGGGCGTCGAGGTCGGCGGGGTTCGAGAGGATGACCGCCTTGGCGATGTCCTTGACGAACTGGACAAATGGCGCGCTGCCGGCGCAGAAGTCGGTCTCGCAGTTGACCTCGACCACAGCGCCCACGCCGTTTTCCACCACCGCGTAGGCCATGCCCTCGGCGGCGATGCGTCCGGCCTTTTTCGCGGCCTTCGCCAGGCCCTTTTCACGCAGATACTCGACTGCCTTGTCCATATCGCCGTCGGTCTCCTGCAGCGCTTTCTTGCAGTCCATCATGCCGACGTTTGTCATTTCACGGAGGGTCTTGACATCCTGAGCGGTAAAAGCCATTGCTGTTTTCTCCTTCATATATTGTAATTTTAAAACGCGCCCCTCCCCCTCCGGGGAGGGGCGCATAAAAAGCCTGGAATGATTTCCCTTCCCCCGGGGAGGGACACATGCTTTCGCCCCCGGACGGGGGCGAAAGCGGAAAATTTATCAGGCGTTGTCGCCGGAGAGGTCTTCGGTCTCCTCAATCTTGGCGGCCTGGTCAGCCGCGCCCTGCTCGTCCACGGCGTCCTGGCCCTGGCGGCCCTCCTGCACGGCGTTGGCCATGGCGGAGGAGATCAGGCGGATGGCGCGGATGGCGTCGTCGTTGCCGGGGATCACATAGTCGACCTCGTCGGGGTCGCAGTTGGTGTCGACGATGGCGATGATGGGGATGTGCAGCTTCCGGGCCTCGGCGATGGCGTTGTGCTCCTTGCGCGGGTCCACAACGAAGAGGGCGCCAGGCAGGCGCTTCATCTCCTTGACGCCGCCGAGGTACTTCTCAAGCTTGTCCATCTCGTGCAGCAGCTTGACGACCTCTTTCTTGGGCAGCATGTCAAAGGTGCCGTCCTCCTGCATCTTCTTCAGCTTCGCCAGACGGTCCACGCGGGTGCGCATGGTCTTGAAGTTCGTGAGCATACCGCCCAGCCAGCGGGCGTTGACATAGAACTGGCCGACGCGCTCGGCCTCCTCGCGGACGCTGTCCTGGGCCTGCTTCTTCGTGCCGACAAACAGCAGGCTCTGGCCGCTCTCCGCCAAGCCCTTCACGAAGGTGTAGGCTTCTTCCAGCTTGCGGACGGTTTTCTGGAGGTCAATGATGTAGATCCCATTGCGCTCCATATAGATATACTCCGCCATTTTGGGGTTCCAGCGGCGGGTCTGGTGGCCGAAGTGTACGCCGGCCTCGAGCAGCTGCTTCATGGATACGACTGCCATTGCTTTTTCTCCTTTTTGTTTTCGTTTTTACCTCTGGGCGCTTCCACCGCCCCGCCAGACCTTCGCCACGGGCAGGGCGTCCGCACCCATGCGGAATGTGCAGTATTATAACAGATGCGGCTGGAAATTGCAAGCAAAAATCCGCCGCGATTTCGCGGCGCGGCGGGAAAAAGGGGGAGCGGCGAGAAAAATCTTGCGCATTCTGAAATATGCGCGTATAATAAATAAAAACAGGAAAGCCGGGGGGAGGGAAAACATCAGTGACCTCAGAACTCATGGAACGGAAGCATCGGGAGGATTTGGAGCGTTTACGGAAATTCCGCCTGATGGACGACGATTTTATGACCAAGTGCTTTGAAGGGGAGCCGGCCTGCATCGAGCTTGTCCTGCGAATTGTGCTGGATATGGCAGAGATACGCGTGGTCGAAGTCCATACGCAGGTTTTTGTGGAAAACCTGTTCAACCGCTCGCTGCGGCTGGATAACCTGGCGATGGACGCGGAAGGGAAACGCTTCAACGTGGAGATCCAGCGCTCGGACCACGGCGCGGGAAAGCAACGGGCGCGGTACAACAGCAGTATGATGGACGTCAACGCGCTGAAAAAGAGCGGGGACTTTTCCGCCCTGCCCGAAACCTGGGTGATATTCATCACGGAGAACGACGTGATGGGGAAAAACCTCCCGCTGTACCATATCGAGCGCGTCATTTCCGAAACGGGCGAGTTATTCCGGG
>JAFUVO010000088.1 GCA_017477525.1 Oscillospiraceae bacterium
GGGCCTGTGCGTATCATAGCACGGCGCGGGGGCTTTGTCAATTTTTGCGGATGATTTTCGCTTGACAACGGGGACGGATGACGGTATAATGAAAATACAAAAGGGCGCTGCACATGGCGGTTGGCCCTTCTCGATCAAATCAAACAGACTGACCGCTCGGGGGTCATCCGGGCGGTCAGTAAACTTTTATGGCTGTGCAGAGCAGTAGCATCGCCACGATGACCAAGGCAATTATGGTCTGCGCGATTTTGCTTTTCATACATACCACCCCCTTTGCAGGGGAAGTAGCCAACCGCCTTTTATGTAACAGCGCTCTTTCGCAACGGTCGAACCGTTGTAAGCCCACGTGGGCCTGTGCGTATCATAGCACGGCGCGGGGGCTTTGTCAATTTTTGCGGCTTAACGCGGCGAAAAGAAGGCGCGGCAAAAAAATTTGCCGCGCCTTGGGAAAAAATACAAATGGCCTATTGCATTTTCAGAAATAAACTGGTATAATCAATAATCGACGGAAACGCAAACGCGGCAGGGCATAGGGTGTTCCCAGCACCCCATGCCCCTGTGCAAGTGATACCCCCACTCGACACAGCAGAACCATGCGCCTGCGCCGTAGCCTTATTATACCCCATTCCCATCCCTTTTGCAAGAGCAAACATAGGGCTTGGCGCATCCTGCCTGTGTTCTCCCTTTTCCATCACATATTTTAGCGGTGTTGAGTGTCCAATCCGAGCGCTCAGCGCCGTTTTTGCGTTTCCGGTGTCCAAAGCCCGGGAGTTTCCCCTCCCCGGGCGGCGGATGCCGGGAATTTTTTATGTGTGGAGGGTGTTGTGCTATGAAAAAATCGTTTCTCTGGATGGTAGCTTTGGGGCTCAGTTGGATGATATTAATTGCTCTGACTGGTGTTTCTGCTGAAATATTATCATCGAAAGAGGGGGCATTTGGAGAAAACTTACATTGGAGTTTCGATGAAAATGGGGTGCTGACTATATCCGGGACTGGAGCAATGCCAGACTTTATGGCGGCTGCCAGTGCATCAGACCTGAATGTTCATAGTGATATTCCATGGGAAATATATCAAAATGAGATATTAAGTATTATCATTGAAGACGGCGTTACAAGTATTGGGAACAATGCTTTCTATGACTGCGGCAAGGTGACAGGAGCAAGCATTTCCAATAGTGTCACCAGAATCGGCGCTTGGTCATTTTATGGCTGTAGCAGCTTAGAAAATATGATAATTCCTGACAGTGTTGTCACGATTGGAGAACGGGCATTTTGCGGTTGCATCAATTTGAAAAATGTATCGATGCCCGCCAGCGCAGATGCTATTGGAGATTTTGCATTTGGCTATTGCTTCAATCTATCAAATCTTACAATTCCCGATAATATTGTTTTTATCGGATATGATACATTCTTTGATTGTGTAGGATTGACCAGTATCGGCATTCCAGAGAGTGTTGAGGAAATAAAGAACTTCGCGTTTTACGGATGCTATTCGCTCGATGATGTTTATTATTCCGGTGATGCGGCTCAGTGGAACGCGATTAATTTTGGATACGAGAATGACCCCCTTAAATCCAGTAATATCATTTACAATTCATTTTCCCCTTATGAAGCGGTGAGGCTCACAGCCTACCGCTACCTCCCCTTCGCCTACAACATCCAGCCCGGCATCGAAAACGCCGCGTATGCCGTTGGCGCGGACACCAGACTGCCCGCCGGGCTGGAATTGGACGCCGAGAGCGGCGACCTCAGCGGAATCCCGTTAGAACTCGGCTCCCAACGCTTTACCATTTCCGCGTCCAATGGGAGCGAAACGGTGCTATTGCCCTACACGCTGAGCGTGACCAGCAACACCAGCTCCGACGCGATCAGTGAGGAAGAAGATATCAACGAAGAGGGCTACGACTTCGTTGAAACCGTGGACGAGGAAACCGGCGAAGTCATTGACGACGGGCGTGTGCAGGACCAGCATGTGCGCTCCAAAGCGCAGCTCAAGCCCCAGACCATGCACAGCGAAGGTGAATTTGCGTACTTCAGGGATTTGTATATCGACGGGAAAAAGCTGATTCGGGGCAAACAGTATACCGTCGAGCCGGGCAGTACAAAGATCACCATCACCAGTGAAACCTTCGCGGAGTTCGGCAACGGCACCCATACGATTGTCGCGGAATTTGTCGTGGTGGATGAGAGCACCGGCGAGGAAGAGAGCAAGTACACCGTTCAGAACTATACAGTTACCGGCCTGCCTTCGGCCAACAACAATCCGATTGTTGATACCGATTACACCGATTACAGCAGCGGCTCCGGCGGCTCCGGCGGCGGGGGAGGCGGCGGCTCATCCCCGGCCCCGGCGGCGAATCCCGCGCCCGCGCCCGCGGCGGAGGGCAGCGCGTCCCGCCTCGCCTTCGACGTGTCCGGGAACCGGGCCGCGCTGCAAAGCCCCTCCGGGGAGCTGCTGCAGCGGCTTCGGACGGAACGGGGCGTCGACGCGGGGGCGGACCTGCGCGGCCTGAACCCCTCCGTCACCGCGCTTTCGATTCCGGCGGAGCTGCTGGACGCCTTCGCCGCCTGCCTCGCCAACGGCGGGACCGTTACATTGAGCTTCGACGCGGCGACAATTCATTTTGACCCCGCCAGCCTCGCGGCGATTCTCAACGCCGCCGGGGGCGCGGCGCTGGAGGTCAGCGCGGAGCCGGCGGCGCTGGAATCGCTGAACCAGGCCCAGCGGGAGGCGCTGGCGGAGCATGAGATCTTCGGCGGACTGCGCATATCCATGGGCGCGGGCGGGCGCTCCATAGAGGATTTGAACGGCGGACGGATCACCCTCGACCTCCCCGCCGAAGGCATAGACGGCGGGCGCAGGGACTATTCCGTGTTCCACGCCGCTGAGGACGGCAGGCTGTCCCGCCACGCCACGGCTTACCGCGACGGCAACGCCAGCTTCCGGGTGTCCCACTTCTCCGTTTTCATGGCCGCCAGCGACAGCCCCGTGGCTTACGGCGACGTCGGCGCCGGGGCCTGGTATGCCGGCGTGGTGGATTATGCGGCCCGCAGCGGGCTCATGGTGGGCTACGGCGCGGAGAATTTCGCCCCCGGGGAAAACCTCACCAGGGCCATGTTCGCCCAGATTCTGTATAACCTCGAAAGCCCCTCCGACGCAGCCGCCCCCGCCGGATTCGGCGACGTGGCCGGGGACGCCTGGTACGCCGCCGCGGTGGACTGGGCGTCGGAGGCCGGGGTGATCCGGGGCGTCGATGAAAACCGCTTCGACCCCATGGCGGAGATCACCCGGGAACAGGCGGCGGTGATGCTCTACCAGTATGCCCGGCTGAAAAGCTACGCCGCCGGGGCCGATGGGGAGCTGGCGCGCTTTTCCGACGCCGCCGATGTCTCAACCTGGGCCGTCGCCGCCATGCGCTGGGCCGTGGGCAATTCCATCTTCTCCGGCACCCCAGACGGTACGCTGCTCCCCGGCAGCACCGCCACCCGCGCCGAGTGCGCGAAGCTCCTGGCGTATTTCTGCGAGAGCTTTATGATTTAGGCACAATAGCCGAGGCTTATCATAAATCAGTGCCCCGCCCATCGGGCGGGGCACTGTGTATTTCACTTTGCGGGGGCCTCTGCGGCGATGTTCTCCGTGGCCCCTGCGCGAAGGCATACCGTCAGCAGCCTCTTTCCCTCTGAGGCGCTGAAGTGGGTTTCCCCAATTTCCCCCTCCCCGACGGCGCGGCGCAATGTATCCATGAGGCCGGCTTCCATGGCTTTGCGGGCGAGGTTCAGGTCCCGCTGCCCCTCGCGGAGCGTATAGCCTGCCTCCGTTTCCCGCACGAGGGTCACGGGAAGGGAGAACAATCCGCCGAGGGACAGGGACCAGCGCTCCGACCGCCGTTCGCAATCCCCCCGGGAGATGCCGCCGCTTTTGTACAGGTTCCAGCGGTTTTTTCCGATGACGAGGGCCCAGCGGCTGCGCTTTTCCCCGGTATAAAGCTTTTGCCCGGCGCTGAGGGGGACCGCGGCGCTGAGCTCATACCAGGTCCGGGCTCTTACGCTTCCGGCCGCGTGGACCCGGCGCTCGCCGGCAAAGGCGCTGCTGACCCGGGAGGAAATCAGGACCTCGCCGGGCAGCACGGCCTTTCCCGGGGCGGCTGCCGGGGCGCCGTTCAGGGCCGTGACGGCCTCGATGTAGCCCGCCTTCGCCGCCACCAGGTCAATCGGGGCTTCCGCGTCCCAGAGCTCCGGCTTCGGTACCCGCTCCCGCACCAGCACCTCCGCCCGGGAACCGTAGATGTTGACCGTGGCCCAGCTCAGCTCCGGCAGCTCGATCAACAGCTCGCTGCGCAGGTTGTCGCTGGTGAGCCCGGGCCAGAAATATCCCGGACTGACGCCGCATTCCCGCAGCGCGTCCAAAATGCGCGCCGTGGGGACGTTTTCGTTGCCCCGAACCTCGATTTCCCAGATATGGAAGCGGGACCAGACCAACAGCGCGAGCACCGCCGCCAGCCCGGCCGCGAGCGCGAGGCGCTTCAAAACCTGCCGCCCCAGCCTGGGGGCGCCGCCCTCGGCCAGTACGGTGAGCGTACACTGGCTCTGCCGCGCCGTCTGCCCCGCCCGGGGCAGGTCGCGCCCGCGCAGCCGGACCAGAAGGCTGAAATCCCCCTCCGAAGCCACGGAGAGCGGCTCAATGCCCCCCGCGGCGCAGCCGTTGAGAAACGCCCCGGGCATCGCCCCGCTGACGCGGCACAGGGTCCAGCCCGCCGTCCGGTTCAGCAGATCGTACAGCTTCATTCCACATCCACCCCGAATATATGTCCCGCCACCAGCAGCATCTCCCCGTTCATGGCCCGCAGCAGCAGGCCGTCCCCGCGGACGCGGATGCGCAGGCTCCCGCCGCCGACCTCCACCTCCGTGCCGGTATAGGACAGGATCCCCCGATGGTTTTCAATCAGAACCTGTTCCGCGCCGGTCAGCGTGACCCGCGGCGTCCCGGCCAGAACCTCCGCCGGGAGGTCCAGCCCCGCTGCCAGGCGCTCCAAAACCTTTGCCATCCGGCCATCACCTCTCCCGTTATCCTATGCGCCCCGTCCGCCGTTTAGCCCGGCATGTACCTCCGCGGGGGGGCATATGTTTTGGGGAGAGGTGGAGGCTATGGAGCGTTCTGTGACAATTTCCGGGGAAAAACGGGAGAAAATCACATTTTTAATGTCTGTTTTGACGGTGCTTGCCGCGTTTGCCGCGCTGCTGTACGCGCCGGCGGCGGCGATAAACGGGGCAAAACAGGGGATTCGGGTCTGCGCCGAGGTGATTGTCCCCTCGCTGCTGCCGTTCCTGGTGCTGTCGGGCCTCGTGACCGGGCTGGGGCTGCCCCGGCTCCTGATGAAGCCCCTCGGCCCGCTCTTTGAACGCCTGTTCGCCGTCTCCGGCGCAGCCGCCGCGCCCTTCCTGCTGGGGCTGACAGGGGGCTACCCTGTGGGCGCGGCGGCGACGGCGGAGCTGGTGCGGCGCGGCGAGCTTGAGGCGGGGGAGGGGGAGCGGCTGCTGGGCTTCTGCAACAACACCGGGCCCGCCTTTATCCTCGGCGCGGTGGGCGGCGGGGTGTTCCACTCCGCGGCGCTGGGGCTGCTGCTGTATCTGTGCCACATCCTGGCAGCCGTCGCCGTCGGGCTGCTGGGGGCCGTTGGGCGGAGGAAAAAGCCGGGAACACGCCCGGAACCGGCGGAGGGGGAGGAACAGCGCGCCTCCTTTGCCGCCGTCCTGCCCGGAAGCGTCCGGCGCGCCGTGGCCTCTACGGCGAACATCTGCGGTTTTGTGGTGTTCTTCGCGGTCCTGAGCTCCCTGCTGAACGCCCTCGGCCTGTTTTCCACGGCGGCAGGGGTCCTCGCCACCCGGCTGGGGCTGGAGCTCCGCTTCGTCCGGGCGCTGCTGCTGGGCCTTTTGGAGCTCGGCAACGGGGTTTCCGCCCTGCAGGGCCTCGATGCCCTGCCGCGCAACCTGGCGCTGGCGGCCTTCCTGCTGGGCTTCGGCGGCCTGTCTGTCCAATGCCAGACCCTCGCGGCCATAGAAGGAACGGGCATGTCCCCGCGCCGCGGCTTCCTCGGGCGGCTGCTCCACGGGGCGGTTTCGGCGGGCCTGGCCCTCTTATGCGCTTATGTGATAATCCCTCTTGTATTTTGCTGAAACGTTTGCTATAATCAGGGTAACTGGCAGCTATTTAGCCGCGGGTATTTCCCTCCCCCGAAGGGGGGAGGGAAATACCGGGAAAGATAGGTTTCCATTGTGTTTTCTCCCCCCTCCGGGAGGAACACAGGGCTGCTGAATAGATCCGGTAACTGTTTGAATGGAGGTGTTCGGAGTATGAGCAGTATCAGCGCGATCGGCGGAGCCGGTTACACTCCGGCCTGGATTCAGATGCGTTACGCCCTCGGCACCGCCCAGACGCGCTCCGCGGCGTCCCGGGGCGCCGGCGCCGCCGCGCCTGTGGAGCCGGTCGCTCCCGTCCGCCCCATAGGGTCGGAGCTGCCGGTGAAAATTCCGGTCGCCCTTCCGGAGAGCGCGATTCCCTCCGCCGCTGATTTGAACAACCCTTCGGAGGTGCTCGCCCGGATGCGCATTGACTACCCCGAGGGGGAGGCATTCGACCCGGGGCGCTTCTGGCGGGAGAATGAGAACCCCGGCGCGGCGGAGATGCCCGCGGCAGCGGGGGAGGAGGAAACGGAATCCGCCGCTGAGGTCATGGAGGACGGCAAATGCGAAACCTGTGAGAACCGCCATTACCAGGACGGTTCGGACGACCCCGGGGTGTCCTTCAAGTCCCCCACCAAACTCAGCCCGGATGAGGCCGCCTCCGCCGTCCAGCGGCATGAGCAGGAGCATGTGGTCCGCGAACGGGCCAAGGCCGAGCGGGAGGGGCGGAAGGTCATCAGCCAGAGCGTGAGCATCCACACCGACGTCTGCCCGGAGTGCGGCAGGGTCTATGTCTCCGGCGGCGTCACGCGCAC
>JAFUVO010000089.1 GCA_017477525.1 Oscillospiraceae bacterium
AGCACTCCACCTTGGGAATCATCCCGCCGGAGATCACGCCCTCGGAGAACAGCGCCGCCGCCTGGGCAACGGTGATTTCGGGAATCAGGGTGGACAGGTCCTTCGGGTCCCGCAGCACCCCGGCGATGTCCGTCATCAGGATCAGGCGCTTCGCGCCCAGGGCCCCGGCGATGCAGGCGGCGGCGGTGTCGCCGTTGATGTTGTAGACCTCCCCCGCCGCGCCGCAGCCGACGGTGGAGACCACCGGGATATAGCCCCGGTCCAGCAGGTCGGTGACGGCGGCGGGGTTGACCTTCGTGACCTCCCCCACGTAGCCCAGGCGCTCATCCTTGGCTTTGGCCTCGATCAGCCGGTCGTCGATGCCGCTGAGCCCCACGGCCCTGCCGCCCTTCGCCCCCAGCAGGCCCACAAGGGATTTGTTGATCTTCCCCGCCAGCACCATCTGGACGATATCGACCGTCTCCCGGTCCGTCACCCGCAGGCCGTCGATAAACTCCGGCTGCTTGCCCAGGCGGGCCATGAGCTCGCTGATCTCCGGCCCGCCGCCGTGGACCAGCACCACGCGCACCCCGATGAGCCACAGCAGTACGATATCCTCCATGACCTGCTGCTTGAGCTGCTCGTTGACCATGGCGTTCCCGCCGTATTTCACCACCACGGTCTGTCCGGTGTACTTCTGGATATAGGGCAGGGCCTGTACCAGCACCTCGGCCCGCTGTTGGTTCGTGTATTCCCTCATGTCCGGTAATCTCCGTTGATTTTCACATAGTCATAGCTCAGGTCGCAGCCCCAGGCCGCGGCGGAAGCCGCGCCGCTGTTGAGGCAGACGAGGATTTCAATCTCTTTTTCCAGCAGGATTTCCTTTGCCCGCTCCTCGGAGAAATCGACCCCCGCGCCGTTTTGGCACACCGCGACCTCCCCCGCCGGACTGCGGAAGGCCACGTCGATGCGCCCCACATCCACCGCCGCGCCGGAGTAGCCGATGGCGCAGAGCACCCTGCCCCAGTTGGCGTCCGCGCCGAACATGGCGGCCTTCAGCAGGGAGGAACAGATCACGCTCTTGGCGACGGTTTTGGCCGTCTGCTCCTCCGCCGCCCCCGTCACGCGGCATTCCAGCAGCTTCGTGGCCCCCTCCCCGTCCCCGGCGAGGGCGCGGCAGAGGGCGATGGTCACGGTGTTCAGCGCGGTCATGAAGGCGGAGAAGTCCTCCCCCTCCCCCCGAATCTCCGGGTTGCCCGCCAGGCCGTTGGCCAGCACCGCCACCATGTCGTTGGTGGAGGTGTCCCCGTCCACGCTGACCATGTTGAAGCTGTGCTTCACGTCCCCGGACAGGGCCTTTTGCAGCATCTCCGGCGAGATGGCCGCGTCCGTGGTGAGGAACACCAGCATCGTCGCCATATTGGGGTGGATCATGCCGCTGCCCTTGGCGATGCCGCCCAGGCGGCAGGTTTTCCCGGCCAGGGTAAACTCCACCGCGACCTCCTTGCGGACGGTGTCGGTGGTCATGATCCCCTCCGCCGCCGCGGCGCTCCCCTCCGCAGAGAGGGCTGCGGCCAGCGCCGGGATGCCGGCGGCGATGGGGGCGATGTCCAGCATCTGGCCGATCACGCCCGTGGAAGCCACAATCACCTGCTCCGCCGGGATATCCAGCGCCCGGCCCGCCAGCGCGCACATTTGCTCCGCGATTTCCAGCCCGTTGGCGTTGCAGGTGTTGGCGTTGCCGCTGTTGCACAAAACCGCCCGCGCCCTGCCGCCGGCGGCGGCCAGGTGGCGCTTCGTCACGGTCAGGGGCGCGCCCTTCACCAGGTTCGTGGTGTAAACCGCCGCCGCGACCGCGGGGACGGCGCTGAAAATCAGCGATAAATCATTTTTCGTCCGGCTCTTGCGGATGCCGCAGTGGACACCGGAGGCCGTAAAGCCCTGGGCGGCGCAGACGCCGCCGTCGATGAGTTTCATATGGATTCTCCTTATATAACTGTTCAGATATCCCGTTGCCTCGCAGAGTTCGCGCCCGAAGGTGCGAATAAAGTCCAATCATTTTCGGCGGAAACCGCGTTTTCGCCGAAAATTCTTCTCGCGGAGCGAGTGTGCCCTCCCCCGCAGGGCGCGCTCGCGCAGCGCAGACTTTCTAACTGTTCAGAACCCAAAGGGTTCTGAACAGTTATCTCCTTGTATATTTAGTCCCTCTGTCTCCTCCATGCCGAGCATGAGGTTCATATTCTGGATCGCCGCGCCGGAAGCGCCCTTGCCCAGGTTGTCAAAGCGGGCGGCAAGCAAAATCCGGTCGCCGTTGCCGTGGACGCTGAGCTCCATGCCGTCCCAGCCCGCGCAGGCGCAGGCGGAGAGGAAGCCCCCCTCCCCCGGGTCCTCCCGGAAGCGCACCAGCCCCCCGGCGTAGTAGTCCCGGTAAAGCGCCTTGATCTGCTCCGCGCCGCCGCGCAGCATCTCCCGGAACAGGGGCACCGTGACCTCCATCCCCGCGTAATAGGGGGCGACGATCGGGCAGAATACCGGCGCCTTCTCCAGGGCGCACTCCCGCGCCATTTCCGGCAGGTGCTTGTGGCTCTGGCCCAGGCCGTACTGCCGGGGGGCGGACAGCAGCGGCGACGGCGCGGACTCGTATTCCGCGATCATCTTCTTGCCGCCGCCGGAATAGCCGGTCAGGGAAAAGCAGCTCAGAAGCGCGTCGCGGGGAAGAAGGCCCTCCCCCACCAGGGGGGCCACCAGGGCGATGAAGCCGCTGGCGTGGCAGCCGGGGTTGGCGACGCGGCGGGCGGAGCGTATCTGCTCCCGCCGGCCCTTCAGCTCCGGGAAGCCGTAGACCCAGTCCGGCGCGGTGCGGTGGGCGGTGGAGGTGTCGATGATGCGGACGGGGCTGTCCCCGGCCAGGGCCACCGCCTCCCGCGCCGCGTCGTCCGGCAGGCACAGGAAGGCCAGCTCCGCGCTTTGCAGCGCCTCCCGCCGCGCCTCCGGGGACTTGCGCTCCCCCTCCGTCAGGCGCAGCAGCGCGATATCCCCCCTGCCGGACAGGCGCTCATAGATCCGCAGGCCCGTGGTCCCGGCGCTGCCGTCGATAAAAACCTTTGTCATGCCCTTCCGCCCTCTTTTCGGAGAAAATCTGATGTATTACTAAATATACACGTTTTGTGGATATTGTCAAGAGAATATTCTGATTTTGTTGATTTTTATAATTTCCAATCCCGGTGTATCCTTTTCCTTATACGATTTCACAGCCCGCTGCCCGTCAAAGCAGGCCCCACTTGCCGCCGCTGTTCCTTCCGATTCTGCCCGAGCGCTCCGCCAGCGCGATGCCGGAGCGCAGCAGGGCGGCGACGGAGCTGCCCAGGCGGGTATAGCCCAACAGCCGCGCCCCTTCCCGGATGAGATCGTCGTCGGACATGCTGAGCTGTTCGTCCAGGGCGCGGAGGACGGCGGCGCGGGCCTCCTCCGGCGGGACCTCCCTGGCATCCCGCCGCGCCTCGCCCTCCCCGCCGGCGCGGACAAGGGCGTAAGCCTCCGGCTCCTGGCCCTCCTTCCAGTAGACCGGCGCGTCCCGCGGCCCCGTGCGGGGCAGGGCCATGTCGGAAAATACCCGGCGCATTTTCTCCTGGATGCGGGAACCGGCGCGGGTGAGCCCGAAGCTCTGGGCAACGCGGCGCATCAGCAGGCTTTCACAGATCGGGGCCTCGCAATCCAGAATCTCCCGGACCGCCGCCATGATCTCGCTGTCATAGCGCCCGCCGGCAAAGGCGTCCGCCCCCAGGCTCAGGCATCGGGGCGCGGCGGCAGCATAGGGCGTGGCAGCGGCGGAGGGCGGCGCGGGAAGCGGCGGGGCCGTCCGCGCTTTTTCCGCCAGCGGCTCCGCGTCCTCCGGGACTTCCTCTGAAAGCCCGGCAGCGGGATGCTCCGCCGGGGCCTCCCGTCCCTGTTCCGCCTCCCGGACGGCGCGGAGGATGCGCTCGCCCTCCTTCGCGCTGTTGTCCCACCAGTCGAGGGTCCAGACCCGCAGCAGCTTCCAGCCCAGGCCCTTCAACACCTCGGCCTGGGCGATCTCCCGGTCGCGGGTGCTCTTCGCGGCGGCATAATTCCTGCCGTCCAGCAAAATGCCCAGCAGATAGCGGCCCGGGCGCTCCGGGTCCACCACGCCCAGCTCGACGCGGTAGGCAGAATGCCCCACGTCCCGGTCCGCCTGGTAGCCGTTCTTCGCCAGCAGGGCGCGGATGGCCTCCGCGATCGCGCCGCTGTCCTCCCGGCCGGCCCGCGCCGCCGCCCCGTCCTCCGGCAGCGCCTTTCCCCCGGCGTATTCCAGGAACGCTTTCAGCGCCGCCACGCCCTGGGCGGCGGTCTTGCCCAGGTCGATCTGCTCCGGCGTCAGGGTCGAGAACACGGCCATCTCCCGCCGGGCCCTGGACACCGCCACATTGAGCCGCCGCCATCCGCCCTCCCGGTTCAGCGGACCGAAATTCATGGACACCCGTCCGCTTTCGTCCGGGCCGTAGCCGATCGAAAACAGAATCACGTCCCGCTCGTCGCCCTGGACGTTTTCGAGATTTTTGATAAACAACGGCTCCGGGGCCTCAAATGCCCAGCGTTCCAGTTCCCCGTCCCCGGCGCAGGCCTCCATCAGCAAATCCTCGATCAGGTTCTGCTGCATGATGTTGAAGGTCACGACGCCGACGCTGCATTCCGAGAGCGCCGGGTCGTGGCAGCGGCGGCGCAGCTCCGCCACCACGGCCTCCGCCTCCGCCCGGTTCTGCCGGGATTTTCCCCGGGAGAACACGCCGTCCACATGGACCAGCTTCACTTTCGCCTCCCGGGCGTTGGCCGAGGGGAAGGTGTAGAGCCGGTTTCCGTAGAACTGGCTGTTGCTGAACGCGATCAGGCTCTCATGGCGGGAGCGGTAGTGCCAGAGCAGATGGGTCTGGGGCATACTCAGGGCGAGGCAGTCGTCGAGGATGCTCTCAAGGTCCTCGACGTCCAGATTGTCCTCGTCCACCGTATTCGTAGAGAAAAAAGATGTGGGCGGCATCTGATTCGGGTCCCCGACCACCACGGCGTTCTCCCCCCGGGCCAGCGCCCCGACGGCCTTGCAGGTGGGGAGCTGGGACGCCTCGTCAAAGACCACCAGGTCGAAGGGTTTTCTATGGGGGTCCAGGTACTGCGCCGCCGAGATCGGGCTCATCAGCATACAGGGGCACAGCCGCGCCAGCAGCTCCGGGATAAGCTCGAACAGCCGCCGGATGCTCATCCCCCGCCCGCCGCTGCGGATGGCCCGCTGCAAAATCCCCAGCTCCGAGCTCTGCGCCGCCTCCCGCGCGAAGTTCGGCACCCGGGAGGCCAGGCGGCAGAAAATCTCCTGCCGGGTCAGGGCCGTCAGCTCGCCGTCCAGCCGCCGGAAGCGGGCGATTTTTTCCTCAAACATCGTCCCGGAGAAGGCGTTCAGCGCTTCTCGGGCGTCGATGGCCGCCTCCGCCGCCGCCCGGTACAGCGCCTTATAATACGCGGGCAGAACATCCTCGTGGTCCATGCCGGCGAGATACGCCTCCACCGCGTTGTCCAGCCCCAGCCGCCGGGCCTCCCCCGCCGCGCCGTTCCATGCGGTCCACTCCTTCAGCCCCTCCGCGTTGGCGCCGACATCCCGGCAGAGGGCAATTTCCCGCTCCGCCCAGTCCTCCGCGCCGTCCTCCGGCAGGATATCCAGGAGCTTGTACAGCCCGTCTTTCGCCCCCTGCATGTCGTTCCATGCCGCGATATACCGCCGCATCGGCTCCGCCAGCGCCGGGTCGCCGCCGTGGCGGCGCCTTGCCGCGGCGGCCTCGGGCTCCGCGTCCATCCGGCGGGCGTTGTCCCGGGCCTGCTCTGCCAGCCGGGCGATGCCCTGCCAGTCCGTCCCCTCGCCGGTGTACAGCGCCCCCAAATCCCCGCCGCCGCTGTCCATCAGAGCGCCGGCGGCGGTCTTTTCCTCCCGGTAACGCAGCAGCAGCTCAAGGTCCTGCCGGAGCGCCTGCCTGTCGACGGCGGCTCTGGAATGCCGCGACAGGTCTTTTACAATACGGTTCGCGCCGAGCAGCTTCGGCAGCGCCCACTTCGCGTCGTTTTCGTTGAGCCGGCGCAGCAGCCCCGCCGCGTCCAGCTCCAAAAAGCTCTCCCGCCAGCGGGGGCGCAGCCGCTCCGCCAGCCCTCTGGCGGCGAGGGAGCGTTCCGCCAGTTTTCGCAGTCCGGCGGCATATGCCCCGTCCCATGGGGCTTGGGCCCAGGCCGGCGGCACGTTCAGCCAGAACAGCATGTCCCGGGCCAGCGACAGCAGCTTCCCATAGGAGGTGAAGCTGCCGCGCCGGGGCAGTTCCAGCGCCTCCGCCAGCCCCTCCCCCGCCGCGCGCAGGGCGGCCACGGCGGCGGCATATGCTTCGAGGGCCTTCGGCAGGGATTGCCGCAGCTGCTGGGAATATTGGGCGCGGCCCACGCGGCGCAGGGGATGGCCCTGGGGGTGCCCGACGGCCTGCGCC
>JAFUVO010000090.1 GCA_017477525.1 Oscillospiraceae bacterium
CGGCCCCATGGCCCAGACCCGCGAGCACCTGCTGCTGGCCCGCCAGGTGAACGTGCCCTCCGTCCTGGTCTTCCTCAACAAGTGCGACCAGGTCGACGATGAGGAGCTGTTGGACCTGGTCGAGATGGAAGTCCGCGAGCTGCTCGACTTCTACGGCTTCCCCGGCGACGACACCCCGATCATCCGCGGCAGCGCGCTGAACGCCCTGGTCAGCGAGAGCACCGACCCCAACGCTCCCGAATATCAGTGCATCAAGGAGCTGATGGACGCGGTTGACACCTGGATCCCGACCCCGGATCGCAAGGCGGACCAGCCCTTCCTGATGCCCATCGAGGACGTGTTCACCATCTCCGGCCGCGGCACCGTCGTTACCGGCCGTGTCGAGCGCGGCCGCGTCAAGATCGGCGACAAGGTCGAGATCGTCGGCCTTGAGGACGAGATCAAGGAGACCACCGTCACCGGCACCGAGATGTTCCACAAGACCCTCGAGTATGCCGAGGCCGGCGACAATGTCGGCTGCCTGCTCCGCGGCATCGACAAGAAGAGCGTCGAGCGCGGCCAGGTTCTGGCGGCTCCGAAATCCATCAAGCCCCTGAAGAAGTTCACCGGCCAGGTGTACGTCCTGTCCAAGGAAGAGGGCGGCCGCCACACCCCGTTCTTCAACAACTACCGTCCCCAGTTCTATTTCCGCACCACCGACGTGACCGGCGTCATCACCCTGCCGGAAGGCGTTGAGATGTGCATGCCCGGCGACAACGTCGACATGAAGGTCGAGCTGATCACCCCGATCGCCATCGAGAAGGGCCTCCGCTTCGCTATCCGCGAGGGCGGCCGTACCGTCGGCTCCGGTGTCGTCATCGAGATCGAAGAGTAATTTCGTCTTATTCCTTTGCTCCCTGTCCCCCTGCGGGGTGGGGAGCAAAATTTTTTGACCAAAACAACAATCCCTCCCGTAAGGGAGGGATTGTTGTTTTCGGAAAAGCGGGGGCACAGCAGGCAGTGCCGTTACATATATGTCGGCGAATGGTTGAACACCTCTTGCCCGCGCTTACTCCTTTGGTAATATAGCAGAATTTTTGCCGCGTGTAAAGGGGGAAACACATTTGACCCAAGCCATTTCAGCATTTCAGGCAAATTATTCCGCGTCCTCCCAGTTGTGCCAGACGTTCTGAACGTCCTCGTTGTCCTCGAAGCAGTCCAGCATCTTCTGCATGTTTTTGGCGTCGTCAGGGTTGGAGAGCTTGATGTAGCCCTGCTGGGGAATCATTTCCTCCTGGGCGCTGAGCAGCTTGTAGCCCTTGGCGCTCAGGGCTTCGGAGACCTCCGCCACCTTGTCCGTGGAGGTGTATACCGTAAAGGTTTCCCCGTCGGGCTCGAAATCGTCCGCGCCGCAGTCGAGGGCGTCCATCATCACGGTGTCCTCTTCCAGATCGCCGTCCTCATTGTCGATCACGATGACGCCCTTGCGGTCGAAGGACCAGGAAACGCAGTTGGCCGCGCCGAGGTTGCCGCCGTATTTGTCAAAATAGTGCCGCACTTCGCTGGCGGTGCGGTTGCGGTTGTCGGTCATGGCCTCGACGATCAGCGCCACGCCGCTGGGGCCGTAGCCCTCATAGGTCACGCGCTCGTAGTTGTCCGTACTGCCGGAGCCCAGCGCCTTGTCGATGGTGCGCTTGATGTTGTCATTGGGCATATTGGCGGCCTTGGCCTTGGCGATCACCGTGGCGAGGCGGGAGTTGTTGTTGGGGTCGCCGCTGCCGCCCTCCTTGACCGCGACGATCATTTCACGGGCGATCTTTGTAAAAGCCTGCGCGCGCTTGGCGTCCGCCGCGCCCTTCGTCTTCTGTATATTATGCCATTTGGAATGTCCCGACATCTGTGTTCAGCCCCTCTTGTGTGTATTTTTCGTATTATTTTATCACAAAGCTTGCTGTATGGCAATAGGGAAACGAAAATTTGCCGCCCCATTGAGCCGGGGCGGCAAATCCGGCGGGAAAGGGCCGGTCAGACGCATTTCGGGATCAGGATCAGCTTCTCCCAGACAGCGCCCAGGGAATCCAGGCCGTTTGCCTCGGAAATCGCGGCGACGGTGGAGCAGTTCTCCTTGGCCAGCGTCCAGAGGTCGTCGCGGTTCGAGGCCCGCAGCAGCACCAGAGACGGGAGCTCGGAGAGGTCCGGGGCCGCGTCCTCGTCATAGCGCAGGCCGGTGATGCGCTCTGTCTCCTGTGTCTGGCGCAGAAAGGCCCGCACCTCCGCCGATACGCGCAGCTCTATCCCCCCCGCCGCCGGGGACAGCGCGGGTTCCGACAGCGCGACGGCCGTGACCTCGAGGCTCTGGCCCGGTTCCAGCCCCTGCGTCAGATGCCAGATAAAATCGCGCCGGACAGAGCACAGCTCCCCTTCCGTGGTTTCGTAAAATATGTCAGCCGTGACGGGCAGGGCCACGGTCCCCTCCTCCACCGCCGGAAGTCCCGGGCGCAGCTGCGCGCCGAGGATTTCCCCCACGCTTTGCGGGGCGGGGACAGTCTCGTGAAAACTCTCCCGGAGGCTGAGCTCCGTTTGGATCCCCCCGGTTTCCAGCGGCTCCCGTTCCAGCTCCAGGGGATAGCGGGCGCTGTAAGCGTCCACGACGCTGGTGACGCCGGTTTTCCCGTAGACCATGGCCTGCAGCACCATATGGATTTCCGCCGTACCGCCCCGTCCGTCCGGGCCTGGCTCAAAATAAGCGCCGCTGACCAGCAGGCTCACCACGGCATGGCTCTCCTCCGGCAGTTCCCCGGCGTCCACCACCTGGCTGAAGCCGGTTTCCAGGCGCAGGCTTCCCCCCTCCCCCTCCGCCGAGGCGTAGGTCAGGCAGCTGCGCACATTCCCCTTCACCACGAGCTTGCCGCCGACACAGCGGATTTCCTCCACCTGGGGCAGGATGCTCTGGCTCAAAATCCGCGCCATATCCGGCTGCTCCGCCCCGAGCTGGAACTCGTCCGTCAGCACGAAGGTCTTTTCCGTGACCGCGCACAGCGGCGTTACGGCGCCCACCCGCTCCAAAAGGTGTATCCCCTCGGTTTCCCCGGCGGGCGCGCCGACGGATTGGATCTGGGCAGGCGTGAAGCAGCGGACACGGAACACGGTTTCGGCCCGGACGGAAATTTTACGCGGGTTGAGCGTCCGGGCCTCGAGGGCCGCCAGCTCGATTTCCGCGACGCATACGCTGTCCGCCGCGATGCCCGTGTCCTCGAAGCTGACGTACAGCGGCAGGTTCACCTCTAAAACATACAGTCCCCCGCCCTCCTCCGGCGTGTAGACGGCCTTTGCCGGGATATTCGCCTCCAGCCGCACCCGGCCCTCCGTCACGTCCTTCCCCCGGATCAGGGGCGTCCCCGTACAGCAGACCAGTCCGCCGATATCCGGCATGGTGTCCGGCACGACGCTGTCCTGGCTGTCCTCTTTCCTGAGCGTCTGGGAAAAGCTCTCCTCCCAGCACTCCATACTGTTCCGGTCAAAGCTGAGCTCCATAGTCAAATCTCTCCTTGCAAAGTAATCCGGCAGCGTCCGGGCCGCCGCGCCTGTAGGAAATCTATTCCGCCAGAACGCCAAATATACCCGCGTCAACAGCGGCGCGTCAGCAGGTATATACCCCCCGCCACCAGACCCGCGCCGACGCAGAACCACCAGAAGCCCGACGGGAGCACCCGCGCGAACAGCACCAGCGCCCCGGCGACGATCATCACCACGGCCACCACCGTGACCAGAGGATTGCGTTTTCGCATAAGCAGCACCGCCCTTCGATGGAGTTTATGCAGGCCCATAAAAGAATATGCCCCCGCCGGGAGGGCGAGGGCATATCGGAATCTTTTCTCAGGCGTATACCCGTTTTTCCAACTCCCGAAGCCTCTGGCGCTGGCGCTGTTTGACCTCCGCCGCCTCGGCGCAGAGGCTTCGTACCTCCGGGTCGGAAGCCCGGCGGGCGGCTTCGCGGTAGCTCTGCTCCGCCTTTCCCGCTTCGCGCCACGCCTTCCCCAGGGCCTCTTGCAGGGAGCGCGGCGGCGGGCCGGGGGCGGCGGC
>JAFUVO010000091.1 GCA_017477525.1 Oscillospiraceae bacterium
TGAACGGCCAGATGGGCGGCATGAATGGCCAGATGGGCGGCATGAACGGCCAGATGGGCGGCATGAATGGCCAGTTGGGCGGCCTGAACGGCCAGATGGGCGGCCAGATGGGCGGCATGAACGGCCAGATGGGCGGCCAGATGGGCGGTTTCCAGCCCGGCAGGTAATCAGCGGTTCTGCAACATATTTCCTCAGCGCATCCAATTTGCGTAAGCTTTCTTGATAGCAAGCGCCCCGCCCGAAGGGCGGGGCGCTTGCTATCATTATTTATCCCCGCTCCCAGGTATAGTCGGGGCCGAGGGGGCGCATTTTCACATCACAGACAAATATCTTGACTGTGGCAGCGTCCTCCGTCAGCAGCCGGACGAGGATGTCCTGGGCGCGCCCGGCGGTGAAATCCGGAAGCAGCTCACAGGTTTTCACATCGAGCAGCCGCCCGTCGCTGTCGTAGGATGAGGCCAAAAGCGTGCCGCCGTTTCCACGGATGTTCTGTACCAGCGCGCTTACGCTGTCGCCGCCGACCTGGGCAGACTGCACCAGATATTTGTCATTGCTCTCCTTCCAGGTTGCCGTGATGACCGCGTCGGCCAGAATCTCCGCGCTCTCCCCGGGATTGTACACTTTGTCGCCGCCGTTGAGCTTCCAGCCGGCGAAGGTCTGGCCGAGGGGCGCTTCCAGCCCGCAGGCCGGGAGCGTCAGCGTGTCCCCGGTGACCGCGAGGGCGGGCATCGTCCCGGCTCCCCCTCCGGCGGAGACGCTCACCAGCACCGGCATTTCGATCAGGACCGCGCCCAGGCCGCCGTACAGGGACTGTTCCACATCGTTGATGGTCAGCGTGGCCGTACTCTCGTCAACGCCGAGCACGGCGACGTTCCCCTCAATTTTGGAGAGGGCCGTGCCGCTGTTCTCCGCCACCGTTCCGCTGAGGCAGACCTCCTGCCCGGTTTCCCCGTACCCGCTGCTGAGGGCCACTTCGTAGCTTCTCCCGGAGTCCGCCGGCGCGAAGCGGACGTAGTTCAGGTCCTGCCCGTCGTCCACATCCAGGATGACCGCGTTCGCGCCCGTCTTCACATTGGCGGACTGGTTTGTGTGGGTGAGGCTGATTTCCAGCGGCTCCGCGTCGCCTAAGAGCCCCGCGCCGGCGGGCAGCGGCGCCGCCCGCTCGATGGTATAGCGGTCCACCGGGAGCCACAGGTAAGTGGTATTCTCTCCGGCTTTATCCGGGAGAATATTCCCCTGCGCATCGAGCAGGACCCCGAGGACGTCCATCTTGTAGATATCCGAGCGGGAACCGGGACCGGAGACTTCCCCGTTGGTGACGCTGGCCAGCCACGCGCCTCCGGCGTCCCGGATCTCCACATCCATGTTGACGCTCACCAAAGCGCCGCCGGCGCCGAGCCCCGGCCCCCGGGATGTCCAGACCGCGTAGATGTCCTCATAAGGCACATACGAGATGGGGGATTTTCCGTTTTCCGGGCCGCGCCAGGTCACTCTTCCGCTGAGGGCGTATTCCCAGCCGGTGAAATTGCCGTTTTCCCTGGTCAGGACAATATAGCGGCTGTCATCCTCGCGATAATTCGGGTCGTAGACCCACAGCTTCACGGTTTTGGCGCTCACATCCTCCACCCGATAGGCCAGCAGCGCGTGGCCCTGGCCGCTCGGGCCGTATATGCTCACAAGCACCGGATCGTGGCCTGTCTGCTGGAACTGCCTGACCCGGTCTACGAGGTCGTTCAGCGCGTCGGGATGGTGGATGCCGTCATATTTGTTGTGTTCCAGATCGTACTGCACCAGTTCCGAGAACTGGCTGACCTGGAGCGCTTCGATAAATTCCTGCAGGCTGACATGGAGCGTGGCGCTGCTGTTCTCAAGGACCAGCTCCCTGGCGTAGCTTGCCCCTGGCCAGAAGGACGAGGGCATGAGCTTGTTCTCGTTCTCAAACAGGATGCCCGCCGAGGCGGTCATGCCGAAGCAGTTCCCGGTCCAGAGCTGGTGGGCGAGATAAAATTTCAGGGCGCGCTGGGTGTCTCCGAACATGGTCTGATAGGCTTTTTGGGGGATGAAGGAATTGTCTTTGTAGGAAAAGCTTTTGGCTGTGTTGTCAAAGGCATAGCCCAGGTCGCTGGCCTTCTCCGGCAGGAGCGTATTGGCCGAACGGGCCCACACCGCGTAGAGCCTGAGGGGGGCGTTTTCGCTGTATTCCGCGCCGGGCTGGTACCGCGCCGCTGCGGCGTAGCGGCTGGCGGCCCAGCCGAGGAAGTCATACCCCTCCCGCCGCGGCTTCGCTGTGGACAGCGCCAGGGCTTCGCCGTATGTCTTGCCCTGCTCCGCCGGCGCGTCCGTCCCGCCGTTGGCGTCATAGGTTACGGGGTAAGTCTCCTTTTCCCACACGGCGTAGAGCGTTGCCGGCGCGTCCTGTACAAACCTGCCGCCCGGCTGATAGGCCGGGACAGCCGCGTTTTTGTCCTCCGCCCAGCCGGTAAAGACATAGCCTGAGCGCCTGGGCTGCGTTTTGCTCAGCGTCAGCGGCGCGCCCGCGGCCTTGACCTGCGCCTGCGGCGCACCGCTGCCGCCGTTGGCGTTATAGCTGATGCTGAAGGAGCCCTCCAGCCAGTGGGCGTAGAGCGTCAGGTTCCCAGTGATCTCGACGGTCGCGGTGGCCGGCACCTCAGCGCCCCCCTCGGGCTGCGTATACCAGCCCGTGAAGGCGTAGCCGCTCCTGGCGGGCGTGTTCGGCATCGAGGCCCCGTAATACTGGCCGTAGACCACATAGCGGGTGGCGGCGGCCATGCTGGAACCGTCGTTCATCATGAATGTCACGATATAACGCTCCTGGCGCCACTGGGCGGTGAGCGTGTGGTCCTTCGCCAGAAGCACACTGCTCTCGGGCGTGATTTCGCGCCCGGTTTCATCCTGCCAGTAGAGGAGCCTGTAACCGATGCGATTGCTTTCGGGGAGTTTCCCATAAAGCGCCCCATAGCCCACGGTCTTTGTCTGCGGAGCTTCTTCCTCGAAATTGAAGTCGAAGGTGACGGTATAGCTGCGGGCCGTCCAGCGGGCGTAAAGGGTCTGGTTCCCAGTCAGCTCCGCTTCCGTCTCCGATGTAATCAGGTTTCCGCCCTCCTGGGCGTCATACCAGCCTTCAAACCGATAACCCGTCCGCTCCGGCGCCGGCAGGACGCCATAGGCCCCGCCGCTCATCACGCGCCGGTTCGCCGGGCTCACCGTCCCGCCGGCGGCGTTGAAGCGCACCGTGTAAAAGCTGCCCTGGACCGCCCACTGGGCGTAAAGCGTCAGGTCCGCGTCCAGCGTGACGCCGGCCCTGTCGGTATAGCGCGTACCGCTGCCGTCCGGCACGGTGTTCCAGCCGGCAAAGGCATAGCCGTCGCGGGTGAAGGCATTGGCGTTCAGCGCCGTGGGCGCGTCCGCTTCCACCGTCTGCGCGGCCATCGTCCCGCTGCCGCCATTGGCGGCGAAGCTGACGGTGAAGGTTGATGCCGCGTTCTCCGTCCAGTGGGCGTAAAGTGTCTGAAAGTCCGTCAGCATGACGATGTCCGTGCTCTCCACCTTGCTGCCGCCCTCCGCCTCGGTATACCAGCCGGCGAAAAAGTAACCCGCCTTTGTGGGTATGGGCAGTTCGCCGTAGGGAGCGCCGTTGCGGACGGTTTTGACAGATGTGCTCACGCTGCCGCCGTTGCCCTCGAATACCACGATGTTGCTGTTGCCCTTCCAATGGGCATAAAGCGTGTGGTCCTCCGTCAGTTCAACCTTGGTGTCGAGTTCGATCTGCTCGCCGTCCTCCGCGCCGGTGTACCAGCCTTCAAATGCGAACCCTGTCCTCGTGGGCGTCGGAAGCTCGCCGTAGGCGCTGTCATAGGTGACGGTGGCGCTCTCTTTCGCAACCTTCCCGCCGTTGGGATCGAAGCGCACCGTATAGCTCTGCGCCGTCCAGTGGGCATAGAGGGTTTGGTCATGTGTTAATGTGGCTGGAGCGCCGCTGTCAACCTTGCCGCCGTCTTCCGCGCCGGTATACCAGCCATCGAAGCTGTATCCTGCCCGGACGGGTACCGGCAATTCGCCGTAGGAACCGTCATAATATACGGTCATGCTCTGCGTACTTACAGTACCGCCGTTGGCGTCGAAAAAAACCGTGCGGATGATTCCTGTCCAGTGAGCGTATAACGTCGGTTCTGTTGTCAGATCAACGATTGTGGCGGGTTCGATTTTCGTGCCGCCCGTCTTTTCCGTGTACCATCCGTCAAACGTATAATTGCCCCTCGTTGGCTCCGGAAGTTTGCCATAGGCTTTTCCGTTTGTCACAACCATGACCGTCTCGTCTGTTGTTCCGCCGTTGGCGTCAAAGCTTACGGTAAAAGTGTCCGTCCAATGGGCGTAAAGGATTTGATCCTCTACCAAATTTACAATAGATGTCGGGCTGACTAACATTCCGTTCTCAGAGCCGGTGTACCAGCCTGTGAAGCGGAACCCATGCCGTGTGGGCGTCGGGAGCTCTCCGTAGGTTCCGCCATTTGTCAGCTGCCTGTTCTTTTCTTCCACGGACCCGCCGTTGGCGTCGAAGCTCACTTTGTGGCGGCCGGGGCTTGCGGTAAAATATCCCGGTAAATCGTACTGCCCGTCAACTCGCGCATAGGTCTGGTCAACATGGCTGTTGTGATACGCTGTTCCCGAACCGCCGGCAAGGGATACGCAGTCCGTAAACATTTTTCTGGAATCTATTACGCTTGTTGTGTCCCCATATACGTTGGCGGTGGTAAACTTCGGGCCGGCATAGATGGTGCGGAGATTTTTACATCCGGCGAACATCGCCCTCATTCCCGTAACCGAAGAGGTATCAAAGTTGTCGAGATACAGGGTAAGCAGATTGCCGCAATCTTCAAACATGTAATCCATGGAAGTCACTTTGCCTGTATTGAAATTGATGAGATCCAATTCAGACAGTCCGCTGCATCCACTGAACATAGCATACATATTTGTCACGTCGGAAGTGTCAAAACTGCTGACATCTATACTTCTCAAACCGGCGCAATTTTGGAACATAAAGCCCATGTCGGAAACATTTGATGTTTCGAAACCGTTCACATCCAATGCCATCACTTTTTCACAGCCGTTAAACATACCGCGCATATTTGTTACATTTCCTGTATCAAAGCCGCTTACGTCCAGCCATGTCAGGCTTTTGCATAAATCGAACATAGCGTACATATTGGTCACTTTGCCCGTCTTAAAGCCGCTTACATCCAGCGCTGTCAGATGCTGGCAGTTCGAGAACATGCTGGACATATCCGTCACATTTGTCGTGTCAAAATGACTCACATCCAGTTTTTCCACGCTATAGCAATTATCAAACATCTCTTTCATGTTTGTGACAGATGACGTATCGAAACTGCTCACGTTCAGCGCTGTCACATGCTGGCAGCTGTGGAACATATAGCTGGTATCCGTTACTTTGGAGGTGTTGAAGCCGCTCACATCCAGTGTTGTCAGGCCGTAACAACCGTCAAACATATGCGACATATCCGTCACATCCTCGGTTTTCAGCTTTTCCATACCGGATATGCTGTTCAAGTAAGTGCACCCATAAAACCATCCGGCAGTGGATTTTGGCCTGAGCTCGGTCAGAAAAGTGACTTTTGATATCCCGGATGTATGCGCGCGCCACGCGGTCGTGCTGTCATACGACGATGCAAAACCGTTTTCCAATATCCCCAGCTCCGTCAGGTTCCAGCTGTCCCTTACTGTGCGCCCTTCTTCGACCGCGCTGCCGGACTGAAACACCAGTTCGCCTCCGGAATATAATACTGCATAAATATCTTCCTCCGCGCTTAACAGTTCGGTTTCAGCCGATTCTGCGGGTTCGGGAGAGTCAATAATTTCGGCAAATGCCTTCGCTGTTCCCGGCGACAGAACCATGCACAGCACCAACAGGACGCTAAACAATCTTTTCGCCATCATAAAACCCTCCGTTTATCATTCTTTTCCGATCTCACCGGATATATTTTCAATATAACATTATATACTTCGCTCCCAAAATGCGCAAGGATTATTTTCATAAGCCGGCAAAATTCACGCGCCACGGCGCCACCACTTAAAAGGGAGCAGAATTGCGGAAAAATATGGATTTTTCCCAGAATATACCACAATCAGGAGACTTTACTAAAACCATCAGTATCTGGTATACTGGAAGCGTCCCGAAGAAAGCGCCCGGGTTGAGAAAGGAGAAAAAGATGAAACGCACCGAAGCAAAACGCGCCTCCCGCGGGGCGGCGCTGGTCCTGGCCCTGGTCCTCGCGCTGAATGCCGGCGCGCTGCCTGTCTGGGGGGCGGAGGGCTGTTATCCCCGCTGCGCCGCGTCCTGTGAGTCCCTCGTGGACGCCCTGTGGTCCGTGGGTGTGGACGCCTCATTTGCCCACCGGAAGGCTATCGCCCAGCGAAACGAAATCAGCGACTACCGGGGCACGGCGGCGCAGAATATCCGGCTACTGAACCTTCTGAAGGCCGGGGCGCTGCGCCGCGCAGCGGAGGACGGCGGGACCGTCGCGCCCCTCGAAACCAATCCGGGAAAGGTCCAGTTCATCCGGCAGGAGAACAAGACCTGCAAGGCCACGTCGGTGGCCATGGCGGTGAACCTGCTCCGGGGGAACAACGCCTGTACCACCGCCGGCATGGGGGGAAGCTGCTGTTACAGCATCGAGGGGGTAGCCTACACCGGCTCTGACGGCCGGCGCTATGTCGGTACATACAAGACCGACTCCTATGTGGGTTCCGCCGATGAGCTGGCCGGGGCGGTTACGGCGGCGCTGGCGACGGGGGTTCCGATTGTCGCGGCGGTACACAGCACGGCCTGCGGCACAAAGCACCACTGGGTGGTGGTGGTCGGCCGGAGCGGAACGGATTACCTCGTCGTGGACCCGGTTTACGGCTCCGCCGGCGCCGTGAGCGACAACACCGTCACCCTGTCCTCCCGGGGCTATGCCTTCGGTCTGACCGATACCGCCGTACCCCACTACGGCTATGTGACATTTACCGCGGGCTGATACATCCTTGAAACGGGGCTGTGAAAAAAGTCAACCAATGCTAACGAGAATAAAAACGCTGTCATTGCACACCAGTCCACAGACTGGTGTAAGCAATCCCCCCACCAGTTGCAACTGCCCTTTGAACGAAGCATTTACCGCCAGCCTTCGGATTGGGGGATTGCCTTCACCAGTGTGAGCACTGGTGAGCAATGACAGCGATTTTTTGCCGTAATTTTGCTGGATTCACAACTTTTTTGCGATTGACTTTTTCACAGCCTCGTTCAAAACATATTGTGTGATTTCCCGCTCCCCATGGACGAGGCTTTACTTTTTCTCTCCCGGGTGATAGAATAAAAACGCGAAAAAGACCCGCCGCGGTCACCGGCGGCGGGGAGGGAGAGAAAGGTGGAAAATGCCATGCGCGTGTGCGTTCAATGCGGAGCCGCAAACGAAGACGTTGTCCTATTCTGCGCCAACTGCGGCGCTCTGTTGGAAACAGCGGAGGACGCTCCCCCGGCGGAGGCCGGGCCCGCGCAGGAGCCCGCGCCCGCCGGCAGGGCGCAAAATCCGGTAAAGCTTTTTTCCCGCCCCCGGCCCAAAGCTGCCGGTGGCAGCGCCGGAGGCGGCGGGCGGCGCGGGCTGTTTCTCGCCGCCGGGGCGCTGCTGGCCCTGATTGCCGCGCTTCTCTTCCTGTTTTCCGGCCGCAGCGCGGACGACGCCGCGGCCCAGGCCGTCCGGGCCGTGTTCCAGCCGGATACGGAGCGTGTTTTTACACGCCTCGCCCCGGCGAGGGTGCTCAACAAATTCCTCGCCGGTCTCGATTTTGACCGGGCGGACCTGGCGGAGCAGTGCGCCGATATGGACGAGTCCATCCGGGAGGTGAAGCAGCGCATCTCCGACGCTCTGGGCGCGAACCTGAAATTTACTTACCGGATCCGCCGCTCCAAGGACTTCAGCAGCCGGGATCTGCGCGCCCTGCGGGAGCGCTACCAGGCGGAATATGGCGTCAATGTGCGCGACGCGAAGCTCATGGCCGTCCGCGTCACCGTCAAGGCGGGGCGGCAGGAGCGGTATTTTGACGTGGAGGACATCACGGTGCTGAAGGTGGGGCGAAGCTGGTATGTGGAGCTGCGGGGCTTCGCCTCGTCCATCAACAGTATGCGCAGCGACCTCAATTATCTCTTTTAAAACACTAAGCGTCAAAAGAAACGGTACATTGAAGAGCGCCCCAGGATATGAGACAATCCAATAGAGTCCAAGGGACTGTTTGCCAAAAGACATCTCTCCCTTTAGGGTATTTGTTGTGCCGCAACTACAGTATGGCCTAATATGTTCGAGATGTCTTGCTTTTTTGCGAAACGGCCTACACCGAGATAGTCTGCAAGCTGCCGAAGGATGTGGTAATCCTGACTGCGGGCTGCGCCAAGTACAAGTACAACAGGCTGGATTTGGGCGATATTGGCGGCATCCCCCGTGAGCTGGACGCCGGGCAGTGCAACGGCTCCTATTCACTGGCGTTGAGCGCGCTGAGGCTGAAGGAGGTCTTCGTACTTGCCGGCATCAATGAACTGCCCATCGCGTTCAATATTGCCTGGTATGAGCAGAAGGCGGTCTCTGGGCGTGAAGAACATCCACCTCAAAATAGTAACAATTTTAATCCACCCACCCCGCACGGGGTGGGACTCCCCCTCGGCGTTAAAATGATAGAGCGCCCGGAGGATTTCAATCCACCCACCCCGCACGGGGTGGGACTCCAAAGCCATGGCCGCGCCGGATACGAGGTTGTAATTTCAATCCACCCACCCCGCACGGGGTGGGACCATACGGGGTATAACGCCTTCTCTCGGACGCGGAATTTCAATCCACCCACCCCGCACGGGGTGGGACTAGCCGGCGATATAGTACTATTGACAGCGGTGAATTTAAATCCACCCACCCCGCACGGGGTGGGACTTGCAGGCCGTGCCCGAAGCGGACATACATACGATTTCAATCCACCCACCCCGCACGGGGTGGGACGATGCTGATGCCGTGCCGGGCCTGTTCATCCGTTATTTCACTCCACCCACCCCGCACGGGGTGGGACTATGAGGCGCGGGAAAAGCTTCTGGACCGTCTGATTTCAATCCACCCACCCCGCACGGGGTGGGACATCA
>JAFUVO010000092.1 GCA_017477525.1 Oscillospiraceae bacterium
GCCTGGACGACCTCGGCAAAATTGGAGAGCGATTCGGAGCTGAACGCGTTTTTCATGGGGAAGCCCATGGGGACATATCTTTTTGAAGAGTGGCTGGAGGGCGAGGTCTGCTCCTATGACGCGATCACGGATTCCGCCGGGGAGCCGCTGTTTGAATCCATGTCCGTCTGGCCCCGCTCCATCGCGAACCTGGCCCGGAGCGGGGAGAACATGGCCTACTATACCTGCGCCTCGATGCCGGAGGAACTGCGGGAGCTGGGCCGGCGGGAGATCAGGGCGCTGGGGGCCAACAGCCGTTTTGTACATCTGCGCTTCCTCCATGTGGCGCGCTACCGCCCCGGCGCGGTGTACGGCGGGGAGTATCTGGCGCTGGACGCCAACCTGCGCCCGGCGGACTGCTATCTGCCTGACATGATAAATTTCGCCCATTCCACGGACGTATACCGCATCTGGGCGGACATGGTGGTCCGGGACTGCCGCCTGCTGCCGGACAGCGGGGAGCACCACTGGTGCGCTTATGCGGGGCGGCGGGACCATGAGCCCTATGCCCACAGCCACGAGGAAATCCTCTCCCGTTACAGCGCCCGCCTGGCGCTGTGCGAGCGCGTCCCGGAGAATGTGCCGGAGATGATGGGCAACCAGATGTACGCCATCCACGCTTACAGCGAGGAGGAAGTGCGGGAATTTATCGCCTATGTCCATGAGCTTTCGTAACTGTTCAGAACCCTTCGGCTTCTGAACAGTTAGAAAGGCTGCGCTGCGCGAGTGCGCTCTGCGGGGGAGGGCACACTCGCTTCGCGAGAAGGATTTTCGGCGAAAACGCGGTTTCCGCCGAAAATAATTTGACTTTATTCGCGCCTGCGGGCGCGAACTCTGCGAGGCAGCGGGGGTATCTGCACAGTTATGAGCTTTCAAAATGAGGAGGCATTTCCCGCCTTCCGGGGAAGTAGAATATAGCCGGCTGTGAAATACGGTTTCGCAGCCGGCCATCAAAGCGGATTTGTGAAAGGAGCAGAATATGACCATTATCAGAGCGAAGGATTACGCGCAGATGAGCTGGCACGCCGCGAAGCTCATCGCGGCCCAGGTGGTGCTGAAGCCGAACTGTGTTCTGGGCCTTGCCACCGGGAGCAGCCCCGTCGGGGCCTATCAGGAGCTGGTCAAATCCTACCGCATGGGCGCGCTGGATTTCAGCGGGGTCAAGACCGTCAACCTGGATGAATACGTGGGCCTGGACGCCGGACACGAGCAGAGCTATGCCCGTTTCATGCGGGAAAACCTCTTCGACCATGTGAACATCGACCCGGGCAACACCAACATCCCCAACGGGATGAACCCGGACGAGGCGGCGGAGTGCGCCCGCTATGACAAGCTTATCGCGGACTTCGGCGGCATTGACCTTCAGCTTTTGGGCCTTGGCCCCAACGGCCACATCGGTTTTAACGAGCCGGACGACGCCTTCCCCACCGGCACCCACAAGGTCGCCCTGACCGACGCCACCATCCAGGCCAACAAGCGCTTTTTCGCCAGCGAGGCGGACGTCCCCCGCTTTGCCTACACCATGGGCATCCGGGACATCATGCAGGCGGCCCATGTGGTGATGGTGGTCAGCGGCGAGGGCAAGGCCGGCATTGTAAAAGACGCGTTTTTCGGCCCCGTCACGCCCCGGATCCCCGCCTCCATCTTACAGCTCCACGCCCACTTCACCCTTGTCGCCGACGAGGCGGCGCTGTCGAAGCTCTGAGGCACAGGCGGCATTTCCCCCCTTTGGGGACGAAATGCCATTGATAAAATCATGATATCACCGTCAAATCCCCTCCCCGCGGGGGAGGGGATTTGGTTAAGCGAGGTATGTTATGGAAACAAGCGAAAAGAAAAAGCGGATTTTCAGCGGCATCCAGCCCAGCGGCGAGCTGACGCTGGGCTCTTATATGGGGGCGATCAAAAACTGGGCGGCGATGCAGGACGAATATGACTGCCTGTACTGCATCGTCGACATGCACGCGATCACCGTGCGCCAGAACCCCGCGGACCTGCGGCGGCGCACCATCGCGCAGCTGGCCCAATATATCGCCTGCGGGCTGGACCCGGAGAAGAACATTCTGTTCATCCAGAGCCACGTCCCCCAGCACGCGGAGCTGTCCTGGGTGCTGGGCTGCTATACCCAGTTCGGGGAGCTGAGCCGTATGACCCAGTTCAAACAGAAATCCCAGCAGCACGCCGACAACATCACCGCCGGCCTGTTCACCTATCCCGTGCTGATGGCGGCGGATATCCTGCTCTACCAGGCGGACGCCGTGCCGGTGGGGGAGGACCAGAAGCAGCATGTGGAGCTTTGCCGGGACATTGCCCAGCGCTTCAACGGCGTCTATGGCGACGTGTTCACCCTGCCGGAGTCCTTCATCCCGAAGCTGGGGGCCCGGGTGATGTCCCTGGGTAATCCCATGAACAAGATGAGCAAATCCGACCCCGAGGGCTGCGTCTACCTGCTGGACAAGCCGGAGGACATCCGGCGGAAATTCAAGCGGGCCGTGACGGACAGCGAAACCGCCGTCCGCTTTGACCCGGAGCATAAGCCTGGGGTCAGCAACCTGCTGACGATTTACTGCGCCGCCACGGGCAAGGACATCGCGGAGGCGGAGGCGGAGTTTGCCGGCCAGGGCTATGGCGTGTTCAAGCCCGCCGTGGCGGACGCGGTGGTGGAGCTGGCGCGCCCCATCCGCGAGGAAACGGAACGCCTGCTGGCGGACAAGGGCTATCTCGAAAGCGTCTACCGACAGGGCGCCCAGCGCGCCCAGTCCCTCGCGGTTCGGACGCTCTCGAAGGTCTACCGCAAGCTGGACTTCGTGGTCCCCAAATAATCACATTCCCGCCCCTTCCGGGGCGGGAATGTGATTATTATTTTGTGGTGACGATCATGGTGCGGGTGAACTCGTCGTAGTTCACGCTGAAGCCGAGCAGATCGCCCAGCTCGCGCAGCTGGAGGAAATTGTAGCCGCCGAGGGTATAGACCCAGGGGTTTACTACGGAGCCGTTGACATAGATCGGATTGCTGCCGATGGCGCAGGTGCCGGATTTGTCCCAGTCAAAGACCAGTTCTCCGCCGGCGGGCGTGTAAGGCTGGCCCGTCACGACGGTGACAATTCCCCTGTCGCCGTCATAGCCCACCGAAAACTGAGAGCCGGTGCCGTTGAGCATCATGGCGACGTCCCGGAGCTTGAAATAGTTGTTTCCGTTGATGTTGTATATCTCCGCGTTGACGACCCTGCCGTTTACCGTCAGATACTGTGTGGAGAGATTGACCTGGCTGGGATAGGGCGTGGGGGAGGGAACCTTGGGGAGGATGGCCGGCGTGGATGGCGTTGGCGTTGCAACGGGCGTAGGCGTCGCAGCGGGCGCCGGAGTGGCAGCGGGCGTAGGCGTCGCAACAGGCGCAGCGGCTGCCGTGCCTATTACCGTGACGGCGCAGGAGTCGTTAAAAACCAGCTGGTTGCTGATGTCGTAGACTGTGACCGTCACGGTGGCCGTACCGGCGTTGCCCGTGGAATGGAGTATGACGTTTTCCCCGCTGCCGGCGACGGTGACAATATTGGTGTTGCTGCTTTGCCAGGCGACTGTGTAGCTGGCCCCGTTGCCCGTCACGCTGACAGCCAGGTTCTGGGTGGAATTGGGGTTCATCGTAAGGCTGCGGGCGTACAGGGCGACCCCGGAAACGCTGCCGGCGCTCACGTTGACAGTGCAGTAGGCGGTGCTGTTATAGCCGTTGGAGCTGATTTCCACAGCGATGCGCGTCGTTCCCGCGGAGACCGCAGTCACGGTGGCGGTACGGCTGTTGCCGTCGGTCACGCGGGCCACGCCGCTGTTTTCCGTCGACCAGTAATAGTTGTAGGCGGACCCGCCGCTGCCGGTCGCGGTCAGCGTGGCGGTGGCTCCCGCCTTGAGGTTCAGGACGTTGTTGTCCAGCGAAGCCGTGATGGAGGCGGAGCGAATGGTGACGGTGGTGGAATCGCTTTTGCCGTAAGTGCCGCTGGAGGCGCTGATGGTGATGACCCGATTGCTGCCGGCGGGCGCGTCAATGACGAGGAAACTGCCGTTGCCCAGATGCCGCAGGTAGTTGGCGTCATACGTCCATTCGATATACGCGCTGTTGATATTTGTATCCCTGGAAACGGTGAAGCGGTCTCCCACGGAATAGGCGCCGCCGTCCCAGATGCTCAGGTAGTAATTTCCGGTATAGCCGGTATCCCCGCCATTGTCATAATGGAGCTCGCCGTCTTCGGAAACGTAGCCGATGATTTCCGGGGCGCCGTTGGCCCCGATTCCCCAAATATCGCCGTCTTCGTCTATCCAGGTAGCGCCGGCGAAGCCGGTAAAAGACAGGCTCAGACACATCGCCATGGAGAGAAGTATGGAGAGGGCGGCTTTGGATAAAGCTTTCATGTCCTCCTGCCTTTCACGTCATCACTTGGAGGTGACAATGATTGTGCGGCTGGCCTCGTCATAGTCCACATTGAAGCCCAGCAGGTATCCCATCTCCTGTAACTGTAAAAAGGTATAGCCGCCGAGGGAATAGGCCCAGGGGGTGACGGGGGAACCGTTGATGTACATCGGATTGCTGGCGATGGCGCAGGTGGCGGATTTGTCCCAGTCAAAAATCAGCTCCCCGCCGGCGGGCGTATAGGGCTGGCCCGTGGTCACGGTGACGGCGTTTGTGGAATAATCGTAGCCCACCGAAAACTGGGAGCTGGTGCCGTTGAGCATCATGGCGACATCGCGGAGCTTGTAGTAGTTGTGGCCGTTGATGTTGTAGCCCTCCGCAAAGAAAATCCTGCCGTCCACGGTCAGATTCTGGGTGGAGAGGTTGACCTGTCCCGGATAGGGGGTGGAGAGGTGGGAATTTTGCTGTACCGGCGGCTGTGCCGTCTGCTGGGCGGCCGTTTGCTGCGGCGGCGTGGCCTGCCCCCCGTTCTGGACCGTGACAGAGCAGAAGTCGGTCCGAATCTGCTGGTTGCTGTTGTCGCGGACGGTGACGGTGACAAGGGCTGTGCCGGTGCCGCTGCCGGAGTTCAGCGTCACGGTGTCCCCGCTGCCGCTGACAGTGACAAGGTTGGTGTTGCCGGAGCTCCAGCTCACGGTATAGCTGGCGTTGTTGTGTGTCACATTGACGCCGAGGTTTACACTGGAATTGGTGTTCATGGTCAGGCTGGAGGAGGTCAGGCGGATTCCGGAAACGGTGCCGGAACTCACATTGATCGTACAATAGGCCGTATCCGAGTAGCCGTAGGAGCTGATTTCCACGCGGATGCGCGTTGTGCCGGGTCCCACCGCGGTCACTGTGGCGCTGCGGCTGTTGGTGTTGTTTACCCGGGCCACGCTGGTGTCCTCGGAATACCAGTAGTAATTGTAGTTGGAGTTGCCGCCGCTGCCGGTAGCCCGCAGGCTGGCGGTGTCCCCTGTCTTCAGGTTCATGCTTCCGCTGTCCAGACGGGCGGTCACGTTGTTTCCGCTTACAGTGACCGTGCAGTAAGCCGTGGCGACATAGCCGTTGGCGCTGACCTCGACCCGGACGCGCGTCGTACCCGGGCCCACCGCGCTTACTGTAACGCTGCGGCTGTTGGAGCTGTTCACCCTGGCCACGCTGGTGTCCTCGGAATACCAGTAGAAGTTATAGTTGTCGTAGTAGCTGCCGTAGTAATTGTTATAGTAATTGTCGTAGTAACTGCCGCTGACCGTGGCCCTGAGGCTGGAGCTTTCCCCCGTCCTCAGGCTCATCCGGGTGCTGTCCAGCGTGACGGACGCGGATGAGCCTGACCGGAGCGTCACGGTGGTATAGTCGCTGAGCCCGTAATTGGGGCTGAACGCGGTGATGGTAAGGCTCCTGCTGCTGTTCGGCGCGTCAATCACCTCGAAAGTACCGCTTCCCAGATGCCGGAGATAGTAGGAATCGAAGCTCCATTCGATGTTGGAGCTGTTGATGTTGGTATTGACGGAGAGCGTGAAACGGTCCCCGACCGTATAGGTCCCCGATCCCCGGACTGTGAGATAATATTCTCCGTTGCCGTAGTAATAGCCATTTCCGTTGTAGTAGTTGTTGCCGTAGTAATAACCGTTATAATAATAGCCGTTGCCGTTATAATAGCCGTTATTGTAGCCGTTTGCGTTTCTGTCGACAGAGCCGATGGGCATCATGTTGCCATAGTTGTCGATCAGCCAGATGACGCCATCCTCGTCAATCCAGGTCCGGTCAGCGAAGGCGGCGGTTGCCATGCTCAGGCACATCGCGAGGGCCAGGGCCAGGGCCAGCACGGTTTTGAGTGTTCTGTTCATGTGTGCGTCTCTTCCTTTCGCAAGTTTTTCCATGTGGGGGTGGAAAGATACAGGCTGGATTCCGAAGGGCGCGTTAATCCTCGCGGAGGGCGATGTGCAGTTCGTCCAGCTGGGCCTGGGTGACCGGGGCAGGGGCGTCCATCATAAGATCCTGGGCGTTTTTGTTCATGGGGAAGGGGATGACCTCACGGATGGTGTCAACTCCGGCTAAGAGCATGACCATGCGGTCCACGCCGGGGGCCACGCCCGCGTGGGGCGGCGCGCCGTAGCAGAAGGCGTTGTACATGGCGGGGAACTTCGCTTTTACGTCCTCCTCCCCGAGGCGGACGAACTCAAAGGCTTTGATCATGATCTCCGGGTCGTGGTTGCGCACCGCGCCGGAGGACAGCTCCACGCCGTTGCACACGATGTCGTACTGCTCCGCCATGATGCTCAGCGGATCGATCTCGCCCCGCTCGGCCCTGAGCAGCGTATCCAGCCCGCCGGAGGGCATCGAGAAGGGGTTGTGGCAAAATTCCAGCTCCCCGCTCTCCTCGCCGATCTCGTACATGGGGAAATCGACGATCCAGCAGAACTCGTAGCGCTCCCGGTCGAAGTGGCCGGGGCAGGCCGGGCCGAAGGTCTTGATGGCGACGCCGGCGGCCTTCTGGGCCAGGGCGCGCTTGCCGCAGGAGAGGATGACCAGGGTGTTTTTCCCCAGGCCCAAGGCTTCAATGAGCGCGTCCCGCTTATCCTGCACAAACTTTGCCACGCCGCCGGCAATCGCGCCGGATTCGTCGGTCTTGAACCAGTAGGACTTGACGCCAGCCTGCACCTCGCAGTCGGCCAGCAGCTTGTCGATCTGCTTCCTCGTCAGCGCGCAGTCGGAGATTGCCACGGCCTTGACCTCGCCGCCGGCAAAGGGCTCGAAGCCGCAGCCGGCCAGAATCTCGGTCACGTCCTTCGCCCGCAGGTCAATGCGCAGGTCGGGCTTGTCGGTGCCGAAGGTCTCGAGGGCTTCCAGATAGGGGATGCGCAGGAACGGCGGCTTTGAGGCCACGTCATAGGTTCCGTATTTGGCGAAAATGGGCGGCAGCACGTCCTCGATCACCGCGAACACGTCCTCCTGGGAGGCGAAGGCCATCTCCATGTCCAGCTGGTAGAACTCCCCGGGGCTGCGGTCGCCCCGGGCGTCCTCGTCCCGGAAACAGGGGGCGATCTGGAAGTAGCGGTCGAAGCCGCCGGCCATCAACAGCTGCTTGAACTGCTGGGGGGCCTGGGGGAGGGCGTAGAATTTTCCGGGGTGCTTCCGGGCGGGCACCAGGTAGTCCCGCGCTCCCTCGGGGGAGGACACGGTCAGGATGGGGGTGGTGATTTCCAGAAAACCGTGTTCCGTCATAGCCTGCCGCAGCGCGGCCACCACGTTGCAGCGCAATATGATGTTGTCCCGCACCGCCGGGTTGCGCAGGTCGAGGTAGCGGTATTTGAGCCGGGCGGATTCATCGGCCTCGCGGCTGCGGTTGATCTCAAAGGGCAGCTCGTTGTAGCGGCAGCGGCTGAGGACCTCCAGCCTGTCGGGGACCACCTCAATTTCGCCGGTGGGCAGCTTGGGGTTCTTGCTGCTGCGCTCCCGGACCACGCCCTCCACGGCAATGGTGCTCTCCTTGTTGAGCCCCTTCACCGCCGCCATCATCTCCGCGTTTTCGATCACAACCTGGGTCGTGCCGTAAAAATCCCGCAGCACCACGAAGGCGAGATTCTGTCCCACCTCGCGCACGTTCTCCATCCAGCCGCACAGCCGGACCTCTTTCCCCACATCCTCTATGCGCAGCGCCGCGCAGGTATGCGTTCTGTTCTGTGTCATGGAATCTGTTTCTCCTCTCATGTTGGCCATTTCTCTGCCGGCCCCGAAGGGGGCTTGCTGATCCTTCCGGGGTGGGGAGGATCAATATATTTTATTCTTCTTTTATAACCTTCGCCCCGTGCTGCTCCGCGATGACCTTCAACACCTCGATCACGGACTGTTCCGGGCTCACCAGGCGCTGTTCGCCGCTGCGCATGTTTTTTAGCGCCAGCTTGCCTTGGGCCACCTCGTCCTCGCCGATGATGGCGGCGAAGGGGAAGCCCAGGCGATCGGCGTAGGCCAGCCTGGCCTTGAATTTTTTCTGCTCCGTGTAGAGCTGGGCGCGGATGCCGCCGTCCCGCAGCACCGTGGCGCAGCGCAGGGCGAAGGCTTTGTCCTCCGTCATGGGGAGCACCAGCACATCCGCCGGGGCGGTGATGAGTTCCTCCGACAGCATCCCCTGTTCCTGCAGGACGTAGAACAGCCGGGTCAGCCCGATGGAAATCCCCACGCCGGGCAGGGGCTTGTCGGTGTAATATTCCGCCAGGTTGTCATAGCGCCCGCCGGAGCAGACGGAGCCGATCTCCGGGTGCTCCGTCAGCGTGGTTTCATACACTGTGCCGGTGTAGTAATCCAGGCCCCGGGCGATGGTGAGGTCCAACGCGAAGTTCCCCTCCGGGACGCCGAAGGCGGGGAGAGCGGCGGCGACGGTTTTGAGCTCGGAAAGGCCGGTGTCGAACAGCTCGTTTTTCCCGGCGTAGGCGTCCAGGGCCGCCAGGACCTCCGCGTTCGTACCCCGGATGGCGATAAAGCGCAAAATCGCCTCCGCGTCCTCCGGGGAAAGGCCCAGATCCTCCCGGAGGATGGCCCCGACCTTTTCCGGGCCGATCTTATCCAGCTTATCGACGGCGCGCATGATACCGGCGCTGAGCTCTGTCAGCCCCAGCATCCCGTAAAAGCCGCTGAGCAGCTTGCGGTTGTTGACCCGGATGACAAATTTCGTCAGGCCCAGGGCGGTAAAGCTGCGGTAGATGACGGAGGGGATCTCCGCCTCGTTGACGATATCCAGCTTCCCGTCGCCGATGATGTCGATGTCCGCCTGGTAAAATTCCCGGAACCGGCCCCGCTGGGCCCGCTCGCCCCGGTAGACCTTGCCGATCTGGTAGCGGCGGAAGGGGAAGCTCAGGCTGGCATAGTTCAGGGCGACATATTTCGCCAGAGGCACGGTAAGGTCAAAGCGCAGGGCCAAATCGCTGTCGCCCTTGGTGAAGCGGTAAATCTGTTTTTCCGTCTCGCCGCCGCCCTTGGCCAGCAGCACCTCCGCGCTCTCAATGAGCGGGGTGTCCAGCGGCGTGAAGCCGTAGAGGGAATAGCAGCGCCGGAGCGTTTCCATAAAGCGCTCCATCTTCGCCTGGGCGGGGGGCAGCAGCTCCATGAAGCCGGACAGCGTCCGGGGTTTGATACGGTCCATATCTCTCTCCTTGGAAAATATGATATCGCGGGCTTTGATAAACATCGTGCCCGCAGCCGAGGCGGGCACGGAGAAACTGATTTTCTGTTATCGCAGCTCACAGAGCAATGAAATTGCAAATTTCATTCCTCGTGATTTAATATCTGTGTGGGTTGACGATGTTGCGCCAGTCCAGGTCGCCGCGCCGCAGGCCCTGGATCAGCACCTCGGCGGTGGCGGCGTTGGAGGCGAAGGGGATGCTGTAACGGTCGCAGAGGCGGGCGATTTCATCCACACGGTGCTGGCCCGCCATGTCGTCCGGGTCGCAGAAGTACAGCACCAGGTCGATTTCGTTGTAGGCGATCCGTGCGCCGATCTGCTGGCTGCCGCCCTGGCTGGCGGGAAGGCACAGCGTGATCGGCAGGCCCGTGGCGTCCGTTATCAGCTTTCCGGTGGTCTTGGTGGCACAGATGGAGTTTCCCGCTAAGATTCCGCAATAGGCGATGCAAAATTGCACCATCAGTTCCTTTTTTCCGTTGTTGGCCATGAGAGCAATATTCAAGTCACCACTTCCTTTCTTCCGCGCGCCGTTTCCTTCCTTTCCGTCCGGGAACATTCACTGTTCCCACATCTATCATTTTACACCATATCCTCCCGGCGCGCAAGAGATAATTTGGAAAAATCGAGAGTTTTCAAGGCTTTTTTATACTCGCGCTCGAAAATACTTGCAAGAAATCCTTCGTTGCCTCGCAGAGTTCGCGCCCGCAGGCGCGAATAGAGTCAAATCCATTTTTTGCGGAAACCGCGTTTTCGCAAAAAATTCTTCTCACGGAGTGAGTGCCGCTCCCCCGCGGCGGCGCGAACGAAGTGCATCCTTTCACGGAGCAATGAAATTGCAAATTTCATTGCTCGTGAGTATAAGTCCGCCCGCCCCGCCGGGGGCGGGGTGGGCGGACCTGGGGCGGTGTCAGGGGATCAGCGTCCCTTCGCCCTCGAGGGCGACGATGCTTTCCTTGAAGGAGAAGTAGTAATCAAGGATATCCCGGGCGATCTTGATGACGGAGGCCCCGGCGCGGCCCTTTTCCACCGCGATGGAGATGGCGATCTCGGGATTTTCATAGGGCGCGTAGCAGATGAACATGGCGTTGTTAGTGCGCCCCTCGCCGATCTGGGCGGTGCCGGTTTTGGCTGCCACGGTGTAGGGGGTGTCGTAGAAGTAGAGGTAGGCCGAGCCGGCCAGCGGGTCGATGACCACGCCCCGCATCCCGGTGTGGACCGCGTCGTAATACTCCTGGGGGGCGACGACGGTGGAGAGGACCACAGGGGTGCGGGAGAAGACCTCCTCGCTGAAATCGTAGGTGTAGGCGCTCTTGAGGATGGAGGCGCCGTAGCGGGTGCCGTTGTTGGCGATGGCGGCGCAGTATTCCGCCATTTGCAGCGGGGTGAACTCGCTCTCCGCCTGGCCGATGGCGGCCTGGATGGCCTCGCCGGCGTAGACGTCGCGCCCGTATTTTTTCTGGAAATACTGGTCCGTGGTCATGACGCCCGTCTCCTCGTAGACCTCGATGCCCGTGTGCTCCCCGAGGCCGAAGAGCTTGGCGTATTTCGCCATCAGGCTGATCTGCAGATAGTCGCCCACGGTGTAGAAGTAGAAGTTGCAGGAGTTGGTGATGGCCCCGGCCAGGTCGAGGGTGCCGTGGAGGCCCTGGCCGTAGATCCAGCACTTCGGCGCGTAGCCGATGTCGGCGTACTTGGTGTAGAGCCCTTCGCAGAGCATGGTGGTGGTGGTGTCGATTTTCCCCTCCAAAAGCCCGGCCATGGCTGTGCAGGGCTTGAAGGTGGAGCCGGGGGCGTAGGTGCCCTGGAGGGCGCGGTTGAACATGGGGTTGTTGGCCGCCTCCCGGGCGGCGGCGAAGCCGTCCTCCAGCGCCGCCGCCACGTCATAGGTGGGCCAGCTGGCGATGGCCAGGGGTTCGCCGGTGTTCACGTCAACCACGCAGGCCGCGCCGCCGGTGATATACTGGATCTTCGTCTCCGGGTCCCCGCCCTGGCGGTCCACCTCGGCGTTGTCCAGCTCGCGCTGCTCGTTTTCCAGGAGGATGTAGGAGTTCAAAGCGTTTTCCGCCGCGGCCTGCATCCCAATGTCCAGCGTCAGATAGATGTTGTTGCCGGGCACCGTTTCCTTGGTGTACACCGTGCTGGTGACCACGCCGCTGGCGGTGCTGGTGACGCGGGCCTGGCCATCGGTGCCGTGGAGGTAGCTCTCGAAGGCCAGCTCCGCCCCCTCCTTGCCCACCATGGCGTCCAGATCGTAGCCCATGCCCATGTACTTTTCCACTTCGCTTTCATACATCATGCCCGTGTAGCCCAGGATCTGGGAGCCGTAACCCGTGTTATAGCTGCGCACGAAGCTGATGTCGACCTTAAAGCCGGGCGTGTTGTTCTCCATGAGCTCGGTGATGAGGTCCATGCTCACATCCTGGGCAAAGACATAGTCCGAAGTGGCAAAGCCGTCGATCCACCGGGAGTTGATTTCATAGCGGACCCCGGCGATGATGCGGCTCTCCTCCGCGGTGTAGCTGTTGTCGATTTTGTAGCGCTCCCGCATGTAGGCCAGCAGCTCCACCGCGCTGGCGGTGTCGCTGAGCTTTTTCTCCCTGAGGTAGGCCGTCAGCGTGGCCCGCTGGATGTCGCTCATGCCCGTGTACTCGAAGGGCGGGGACATGGTGACCGGCAGGGTGTCGTTGTAGGTATCGCCGTAGGCGTGGATGGTGTTCACCAGGGTCAGGATGGTGGCGTTGGCCCGCTGTATGGCCTCCTCGCTCTGGTCGCCGAACAGGGAATCGGTGTCGATGAGCAGGTTGTTGCAGGTGCGGTTTTCCACTAAAACGCGCCCGTAGCGGTCCATGATGCTGCCCCGCGCCGCCGCCACCCGGGTCGTGGTGACCACGTTGTTGCGGCTCTCGTTGTAATAGGCGTTGCCCTGGATGATCTGCAGGTTGTACAGCGTCACCGCGAACACGGTCATGATCGCCGCCGTCACCAATGCCAGAATCGCCAGACGCCCGGGTTTGACAAGTCGGTCCATGGAATCACCTCATGATATATGCTGTATTCCCCCCAAAGGGGGGAATACCAACAGTCAGTTGGAACGCGCGATCGCTTTCGCGCCGAAGTAGCAGGGGATGATGAAGGGCAGGGACCAGAGGATCTGGAGCTCCGCCACCGGCAGCACGTCCCCGAGAGCCGCGCCCTTGAAAATCCACACCGGCACCACCTCGACCCCCGCGAAGATGGCCAGCGCGGCGGCGGAGGCCAGGAAACAGGCCAGGAAGCGGCGGTTGATGAAGAACTGTCCCAGCACCCCGGCGGCAAAGCCCAGCAGGGAGAAGAGGATCAGGTAGGTCACGGTGCTCTCGATCATAACCTGGTCGCAGAAAAAGCCCGTGAGCATCCCGAAGGCCGCGCCCCAGACGCCGCCCTCCCACAGGCCGATGGCAACGGCCACGGCGGGGAGGAAGAAGGGCCGAACCCCTAAGGGGGCGATGCGCGAAAAAAATCCCAGCTGCAGCCAGAGGGCCGCAACGATCAAAAACAGATAGAGGATCGCCCGCCGAATCTTCGCCAGGTCGATCAGGTCCAGAAAAATCATGGCATCCCCGTTATTTTCAAGCTTTTCCTCCCCCCTTCGGGGGAGGAAAAGCGCTATTCTATGATCTCAAAATCCTTCACGATGAACACCTGGCTCAGGCGGCTGACGTCGACGGCGGGGTCGATGACGCCGTAGGTGGCCTGGCCGCCGTCCTCGGTCATGACGGCGCTGATGACGCCGATATACAGTCCGGCGGGGAAGGAACCGCCGCGCCCGCTGGTGGTGACCTCGTCGCCGGTGAAAATCTGCGCGCCGCTGGTCAGGTAGGCCAGGCGGGTCTTGCCCGCGCGCATCAGCGCGAAATCCCCGGTCACCATGCCCGCGTAGTTGTACACGCCCACCAGGGCACCCACGTCCATATCCACGTCGATGATGGTGCGCACCGTGGCCCAGTCGTCGCCCAGCTCCATGACCTGCCCCACCAGGGCGCCGTATTCGGTGATGACGCAGTCGCCCAGCTCGATGCCGTAGTTGCTGCCCTTGCTGATGGTGAAGGCGGAGACATAGTTGCTGGGGTCCCAGGAGACGATTTTCGCGGCCTCGAGGTCCATGTGGACCTGCTGCTCCGACCAGGCGAACAGGGCCCGCAGGCGCACGTTTTCCGCTTCCAGCGCGTCGTGGTCCCGCACCTGCTCCCGCAGCGCCGCGTTCTCGGCCCGGAGGGCGCTGTTTTCCTCCATGATCCGGTTGTACTGGTAGATGTAGCCGTAAATGCCCTCCATCCAGTCCACGACGGCGGAGGCGGCGCGCTGCAGCGGGTCCAGGAGGCTGCCGGTGGCGTTGCGCACCGCGCCGGCCCGCCCGCCCA
>JAFUVO010000049.1 GCA_017477525.1 Oscillospiraceae bacterium
AAATTCCAGCCCGGTCACAACGAGGGCGCAGAGCAGCCACTTCCAGAGCAGGGGGCGGCGCAGGCTTACGGTCAGGCCGTAAATGGCCAGGTAGCACAGCCCGCCCAGCAGCAGCATGGTCCAGTGGGTCTGCCCCTGCCAGAGCATTTCGATCCCGCCGTAGCCCAGGCCGCCCAGAATATATACAAACAGCAATTCCCCGATTCCCATGCCCTTAGTATGCCCGGGCTCGCGGGAAAACATACGCGCGGCGCAACGCGTGATGGGTGCTGTAAGAAAACTCCCCCGCCACCCGGCGGGGGAGTTTTTGAAACATGCTTCCGATTATGAAAAAATGATGCAGTCGCGTGTTTTACTTGAGTTCCACCTTGGCGCCGACTGCCTCGAGCTTGGCCTTGAGCTCCTCGGCCTCCTCCTTGGAGATGCCCTCTTTGATCTTGGCGGGGACGCCCTCGACCATCGCCTTGGCCTCGGCCAGGCCCAGGCCGGTGATGGCGCGGACTTCCTTGATGACCTTGATCTTCTCGGCGCCGAACTCGGTCATGACCACGTCAAACTCGGTCTTCTCCTCGGCGGCGGGGGCGGCGGCGGCGGGGCCGGCGGCCACGGCGGCGGCAGCGGCGCTGACGCCGAACTCCTCCTCCAGGGCGTGTACGAGCTCGCTCAGCTCCAGGACGCTCAGGGCCTTGACTTCTTCAATCATAGCGGTAACTTTTTCGCTGGCCATGGTAAATAATCCTCCTGTTTTCGTAATGTGTCCGCGCGCCGGTTTATTCGGCGGCGGCTTCGGCGGGGGCGCCGCCGTTTTGCTTTTCGACGATCTGGTTCAGCACGACGGCCAGGCTCGTGATGGGAGCCAGCAGGGTGCCGAAGACCTGGGCGTACAGCGCGTCCTTGCTGGGCAGCGCGGCGATGCCCGCGATTTCCTCCTGGGACAGGACCTTCCCGTCCATGAACGCGGCCTTGATGGAGAAGGCGTCGCCGGGGATCTTCTTGGAGTAATCGCTGAGGATGCGGAAGGGCGCGATGGGGTCGCCCTTGCTGGTGGCGAGGGAGGTCGTCCCGTTCAGGAAGGGATCGAGCTCCTTCAGGCCGCAGTCGTCCAGCGCGAAACGGGTCAGGGTGTTCTTAATGACGGTGTACTCGACCTCGTTCTTGCGCAGCTCGGTGCGCAGCTCGGTGTCCTGGGCCACGTTGATGCCCCTGTAGTCCACGAGGACGCCGCTCTCCGCGTTCTTGATGCGCTCGGTCAGCGCCGCGACGATCGCTTTCTTCTCACTGAGAACTCTTGCGTTGGGCATTTGGTAACTTTCACCTCCGGGTTTGACGTTTTCGCTCCCAAAACAAAAACCCCCGCGCAAAGGCACGGAGGCGTAAATCCACACATTTCACCGGGAAGCCTGTTCCCCTGATCTGACGGATGTTCCTCGGCAGGTCTTAGCGCCCGTGTCCGGGCCGCCTGCTGTCTTTGGAGCGCCCTGATACCATACCACCGAAGCGGGCGTTTGTCAACTGTTTTTTTCTCTTTTCCTTTTTTCAACAAATGGTTGCAGAAAAACGTCAAAGATTGAAGAAAAATGGCCTGATTTGCCTTCCAAGTTATGGAAAGGGCGAAACAAATTTCTTTTTTGTCGAATTTCCCATTGATATTTTCTGGGATTGGTGGTATATATATATAGTCCAGTAGCATGTCAGCGGCATGGCCGCGGCAGGCATACAGATACAGAAAGGACACGATGGGCATATGGACAATCTGGTCAGCAACAGCATGAGGATGATGGAGAAATCCATGGAGTTCCTCTGGGCGAAGCAGACGGCGCACCTAGACAACATCGCCAACGCGGAAACGCCCTACTACAAGCTCAAAACCGTCACCTTCGAGGAGGCGTTCGAGCGCCGCCTCCGCGCCGCCGTCCTCAAGGGCCACGCCCCCAGAAAGGACATCCGGGAGGCCATTGAAAAGAGCTCCTGGACCGTCGAAGAGGACGATGAGATCACCAGAATGGACGAAAACGGCGTCAACGTGACCGAGCAGATGCTGGAGAGCGTCCGCACCGCCTATCAGCTGCAATACATATACCGGGCGGTCAGCAGCGAGCTGACAACTTTAAATACCGCGATCTCCGGCTAAAAGGATTGCAATAGGCGGAGAAATCTGGTATAATATAAAGACGCCCCCGCGCGGGAAGGCGGAGGCGTTCCAGGAGGAAAAACATGGCTTTTTTAAGCACGATCAATATCATCGGTTCCGCCCTGACCGCGGAGCACACGCGGCTGGACGTGATTTCCGAGAACATCACCAACATGAACACCACCCGCACCGAGGCCGGCGGGGCCTACCGGCGCAAGACCGTGACCTTCGAGGCCCAGGGGGACAAGGACGGCTTCCGCATGATGTTCGAGCGGGCCAAACGCCGCCCGCCCCAGGTGGTCTACGGCGGGGGCTACGCCTCCCTGGTCCGCCGGCCCCCCAGCAACCGCGGCTGGGAAACCGCCGGCGGCGTCCGCATCGCGGAGCTGGGGGAGGACGAAACGGAGATGCCCTTCGTGTTCGACCCGACCCACCCCGACGCCAACGACGAGGGCTATGTGGAGATGCCCAATGTGACCCTGGTGAAGGAGATCACCGACGCCATGGCCGCCAGCCAGCACTTCAACGCCAACGTCACCGCCTTCAACACCTACAAGTCCACGATTTCCAGCGGCCTGGAAATCAGCATCTGAGAAAGGAACTGAACTATGGCTGCGATCACCCCCCTGTGGGAGAGCGGAACAATGCCCCTGGACCCCCGGTTCCAGGTGGCGGAGCGCAAAGGGGAAGCCCCCGCTACAAATCCCTTCACCGATATTTTCCAGTCCGCCATCGCCGCCGTCAAGGAGACGGACGCGGAGAAAACCGAACTGGAATACATGATGAGCACAGGACAGCTCGACAATCCCGTGGAGCTTGTCCTCGCCGCGAACAAGGCGCAGCTTTCCGTCAACCTTCTGACCCAGCTGCGCAGCAGGGCAATGGACGCGTATAACGAGCTGATCCGCATCAGCTTGTAACAGCCGGACAAAACGCGCGCTTTCCGCCGGGTGAGGGCGGGCGCGGGCGAAAGGGGGGACAGGGCATTTGGGCGAGCGACTGAAAAACGCCGGCGCAAAGGTAAAAGAGTTTGTTGGCAAAATCAGCAAGCGCACAAAAATCATCATCCTCATCGTGCTGGTCCTTGCCCTGGCGGCCGTTGCCGGACTGATGATCCATCGGGCGAACCTGCCCTATACCATATTATTCACGGACCTGTCCAACGAGGATATGGCCTCCGTGCTGTCCTACCTGGATGAGGCGGGGGTCACGGACTACCGCGTGGAGGAAAACAACACCATCCTGGTCAAGGAAGCCGAGGCCGACCGGCTGCGGGGCGCCATCTACATGCAGGGCTACCCCAACTCCGGCTTTAACTACGGGCGCTACCTGGACAACGTGGGGATGCTCTCCTCGGAATCCGACCGCGCCGCCCTCCGGCTCTTTGAGCTGCAGGACCGCCTGAGCGCCACCGTCAAAATGCTCGACGGCGTGAAGGAGGCCCAGGTCAACATCACCGAGGGGAGCGACACCAGCTTCATCCTGACGGAGAATGTGGTCCACGCCCAGGCCTCCGTCACGGTGGAAATGCAGGCCGGCAGGGCGCTCACCAAGCAGATGGTCACAGCCATCCAGAACATGGTGAGCCACAGCGCGGAGGGCCTGGACATCACGGAAGTGGTGGTCATGGACTCCGCGGGCAATACTTACGACAACACGGAAGACGTGATGCAGACCCTGACGAACGGCGCGGAGCTCAAGCTGGCGCTGGAATCGCAGGTCGACAACAACATCCGCGCGAAAATTTTGGAGCAGCTGGTCCCGATGTTCGGGCTGAAGAACGTCAGCGTCAGCGTCGCCAGCACGGTGGACGTGAGCCGGACCTACCGGGAGGACATGATTTACAACGAGCCCGAGTGGGCCGACCGGGAGACCATGGGCCAGGGCATCATCGGCTCCCGCGTCTGGGGCAACTACATTGTCCGGGGCGCGGCGGACGAGGAGGGCGGCGTCGTGGGCACCACGACCAACGCCGACCTCAACGAGTATGTGGTCCGGGAGGCCGACCTCAACGGCCTGGAGACGGAGATCAACACCTCCGGCGAGATTAATTACAATGTAGGCTACACCAAGATGCAGACCGAGCCCGTGGGCACGGTGACAGACCTGTCCGTGGCCGTGGCCATCAACAGCAGCATCTCGGAAAATGAGATAGAAACCGCGCAGCTGGTCCCCCTTGTAGCCAGGGCGGCCCGCATCGACCCCGAGTCCCAGGCGGACAAGATCGCCATCGTGGTCTACCCGTTCTATACGGAGCCGGTCCCGGTGGAGGAAGAGGGCGAGGGCGAGGGCGCCGCGGAGCAGCCGGATGTCTGGATGTTCGGCCTGCCGCGCTGGGTGCTCTACGCGGCCATCGGCGGCGTCGGGCTGTTTGTCCTGCTGCTGGTGCTGATCCTGCTGCTGCGCCGCAGGGCAAAGAAGAAGAAGCAGAAGAAGGCCGAGGAGGAGCGGCAGCAGGCGCTGGCGGCCTACACGCCGGAGCAGCTGGCCATGCTCACGCCGGAGCAGCTGGCCTCGTCCACACCGGACGAGATCGCGAAGTTTTTCGCGGAAATGCAGGAGATCCAGGGGGCGGAGCCGCAGCAGAGCGCCGACATTATGGACCTGCACACCGAGCGCAGCATGGAGCTGAGAAAGGACGTGCGCCAGTTCACCGAGGAGAACCCGATGATCGCGGCGCAGATGCTCAAGAACTGGTTGAGGGGAGGCGAGGAACATGGCTGATGAGCGCGTTGTCGCGCTGGATATTCCCCAGCTGGAGGGCCCCCAGAAGGCGGCCGCTGTTATCGTAGCGCTGGGCGCGGAGAAAGCCTCCTTGCTCTACCAGTACATGGAGCCCGACGACGTGGAGCAGGTGACCCTCGAGGTCGCGAAGCTGGGCTTCCTGGACGCGGACACCACCGAATCCGTACTGAACGAGTTCTATCAGATGTGCATGATGAACAAGGCGGTCACGGAGGGCGGCTTGGAGTACGCGCGGACGGTGCTGGAAAAGGCCTTCGGCGTCCAGAGCGCCAACGCCCTGCTGGATAAGGTGTCGAAATCCCTCAAGAACCGGCAGTTCTCCTTCCTGGCGAAGGCGCGGGACAAGGATTTGTACACCGCGCTGCAGTACGAGCGCCCGCAGACCATCGCGCTGGTGCTCAGCTACGTGGAGCCCGGCATGGCCGCGGCGGTCATCGAACAGCTCGAAGGCCGCCGCCAGATCAAGGTCGTGGAGGCCATGGCGCTGATGGACAGCGCCTCGCCCTCCGCGGTCAAGGTGATAGAAATGGAAATGTCAAAGCGTTTTGCCAATATCTTCTCTGTCAGCAACCAGAACGTCAAGGTGGGCGGCATCGACTTTGTCGCCAGCGTCATGAACAACCTTGACCGCAGCAGCGAGAAGTCGATCTTCGATGGCCTGAGCGGCAGCAACGAGGAGCTGGCGGAGGAAATCCGGAAGCGGATGTTCGTCTTCGAGGACATCATCACCATGGACGACCGCAGTGTGCAGCGCTTTGTGCGCGACTGCGACCCGAGGGACCTGGTGCTCTCCCTCAAGGCCGCCAACGCCGAGGTTTCCGAAAAGCTGTTCAGCAACATGTCCAGCCGCATGGCGGAGAGCATCCGCGACGACCTGGAAATCACCAGCAATGTACGTATGAAGGACGTCGAGGAGGCGCAGTCGCGCATCGTCGGCATCATCCGGGATTTGGAGGAAAAGGGCGAGATCGTTATCCTGAAGGGCGGAAAGGACGATATCATTGCCTAAGATTTTCAAGAGGCATCTCTCGACGGACGCCAACAGCTATGTGTTCCAGCCGGCGGAGGATCTGCTGGTGGACGCGCTCCCGCCGCCACCGCCCGAGCCGGAGCCGGAACCTGAACCGGAGCCGGAACCCGAACCGACGGAAGAGGCACGGGCGGAAGAGGAAGCCGGCGGGGGGGCGGAGGCCAAAGCGGAGCTGACCGAGGCGGAGAAGGAGCTCAATTTTGCCCGCGTCCAGGCCGAGGCGATTTTGCGGGACGCGAAGGCGGACGCGAAGAAATGGGAGAAGGAGCGCCGCGCGGCCTTTGAAAAGGAGCTGGAACGCGAGCGCGCCGAGGCCCGGCAGGAGGGCTACGACCAGGGCTTTGCCGAGGGCTCGTCAAAGGGCGAGGCGGAGGCGAAGCAGAAATTCGACGACCTGGGCGCGGGGCTGATCGCCGAGGTGCAGGGCTTTCTGGAGGAGGCCGCCCGGGAGAAGGCCCAGCTGCTGGAATCCAGCCGGGAGGAGCTCAAGGACCTGGCCATCGCCATCGCAGAGAAGGTGATCCGCGTGAGCCTCAAAAACAGCAGCGACATCATTCTGCGCATGGTGGACGCGGCGACGGATACCCACAAGCGCTGCGAGTGGGCCCGCATCTACGTCGCGGACTGCGATTTGGGCGGCAGGGCTTTTACGGCCCCGGAGCTCACCGCGGCCCTGGGCCATGTGTCCCGGCGCATCCGCATCATCCCCATGGTGGACGATGAGAGCGGCACCTGCATCGTGGAGCTGCCCGACGTCATCCTGGACGCCAGCGTGTCCACCCAGCTGGGCAAGATCCGCGAGGTGCTCTCCGGCGTGACCGTGGACAGGGACGGGTCCTGAGGGGCCCATAGGAGAGGCGGCATATGTTCAGAAACGCGATCCGGCAGATCCAGCAGGCGGAGACCATCGGACAGACCGGGAAAATCGAGAATATCGTGGGCATGAGCATCGAGGCCAGCGGCGGAAAGGCCGCCATCGGCGACATTTGCCGCATTTACAGCGACGAGTCGGCGGGTCAGGTCTCCGCCGAGGTGGTGGGCTTCAAAAACGACCATGTCCTGCTGATGCCCTACTCCGAGATGAACGGGATCTCTGCCGGGAACTTCGTGCGGAACACGGGGCGGCAGCTGGAATTGAAGGTCGGGATGCACCTCAAGGGGCGCATCATCAACGCGATGGGACAGCCCATCGACGACAAGGGGCCCCTGGAAGAGGGGGAGAGCTACTGCGTCGGCGGGAATTACATAAATCCTCTGACCCGGCCGCCGATCCGGGAGCGGATGGAGTTCGGCATCAAGGCCATCGACGGCCTCTTGACCATCGGCAAGGGGCAGCGTATGGGCATCTTCGCCGGCTCCGGCGTGGGAAAAAGTACGCTGCTAGGCATGATCGCCCGCAACGTCAAGGCGGACATCAACGTCATCGCCTTAGTGGGCGAGCGCGGGCGCGAGGTTCTCGAGTTTGTCCAGAAGGACCTGGGGGAGGCCGGCATGGCCCGCAGCATCTTAGTGGTCGCCACCAGCGACCAGCCCGCGATGCTGCGGATGAAGTGCCCCTCGGTGGCCACGGGCATCGCGGAGTATTTCCGGGACCAGGGTTGCGACGTGCTGCTGATGATGGATTCCCTGACCCGTTTCGCCATGGCGCAGCGGGAGATCGGGCTGAGCATCGGCGAGCCCCCCGTGGCCCGGGGCTACACCCCCTCGATTTACGCGGAGCTGCCCAAGCTTTTGGAGCGCAGCGGGAACTTCCGCACCGGCTCCATCACCGGCATCTACACGGTGCTGGTGGAGGGCGACGACATGAACGACCCCATCGCGGACACGGTGCGCGGCATTCTGGACGGCCATATCGTGCTGTCCCGCTCCCTGGCCGCCGCCAACCACTACCCCGCCATCGACGTGGGGGCCAGCATCTCCCGCCTGATGGTGGAGCTGGTATCCCCGGAGCACCAGCAGCTGGCTTCCCGGCTGCGGGATATCCAGAGCGTCTACGAGCGCAACGCCGACCTGGTATCCATCGGCGCCTACAAGGCCGGCACGAACCAGAGGCTGGACTACGCGCTGACAAAAATCGACGATATCAACGGCTATTTGAAGCAGGGCATCAACGAGACCTTTACTTATGAGCAGTGCCTCCGGCAGATGGCGGCGATTTTGAAATGAGGAGCAGATGTAAGGGATGAAGCGGTTTCAGTTCCAGCTGGAAAGCGTACTGGACTTCAAGCAGCAGAGGCTTGACGCGCTGATGGTCGAGCTCAACGCGGCGCAGGCCCGCGTGGCGGAGCAGGAGCGCATCCGGGACAGGGCGTTCCGGCTGCTGGCGGAATACGACGCGGAATGCACCGCGAAAAAGCAGGCGGGCATGACCGTGGTGGAGGCCATGGAGTGCGAGGTGGCCCAGCGGGTGCTGGCCCAGCGGGCGCGGCACGAGGAGGATAAGCTGGGCCTGGTACGAAAGGACGCTGAGAAAAAGCGGGAGGAGGTCGTGGAGGCCCGAAAGGAGACCCACTCCCTGGAAAAGCTCCGGGAGGTCCGGCGCTCCGAGTACGACCAGGCGTTGGCGAAGGCGGAGGAAAAGTCCCTGGACGACCTGACCGCCGCCCGAAGAGCCGCGGCGGGCTGAGGGAACGCGCATATATTTGAAAGGGGGGATGCCGGGGGAGGACAGGACGGTTCACATCCGACACAAATTAACAGGAAGGAGCGAGATAACTTGGATGTGATGTATCAGGCCATGGACCAGATGCTGCGCGGCACGGAAATGCCCAGGGCGGAGCGTCCCAACCGCGGCCAGCAGAACAAGCAGGGCAAGAAGGACGACGATTTCGGCAAGATGGTCCAGGACAGGAAGGCCGCGCGGGAGGCCGGAAAAGCCCCGCAGAAGCAGGAAAAGAGCGCTGACCAGGTCGAGGAGCAGCCCGGCGTCGAGGAACAGGGCATGATGGCCGCGATGGTCATGCAGATCCAGCTTCCGGCGGAGGAAGCGCCCGTCATCATGGAAGAACAGCAGCTTGACCCGGTATCGCTGGAACCCCTCAGGGCCGCCGCGGAGCAGACCGCCAACCTGGGACCCCAGCTGAACGTGGTCCGGGAGGATGCGCCGGAGCTGGCACCGGAGCAGCAGACGGTTCAGGAGGCGCCGCGGGAGATGAACACACAGCGCTTCGCCCCCGTGGAGAGGCGGCCGGAGATCGTGCTGCAGGAGGAAGAGGCCCCCGAGGAAGCCCCCGTGGAGGCGCCGGTGTTCGATACCACGGACGCCGTACCGGTGAAGGTGGCGGACCCCGCCCCCGCGCCCCTGCCCCTGGAAGCGGAGGACGCCCCGGAACAGTTGGCGGCGGTGATTGAAAACTTCCTGACGGAGGAAAACGGCGACAGCCGCATCGAGCTGACTTTGACCCCTGCGGAGCTGGGGAAGATCAGCGTGGAAATCACCCATTCCTCCGACGGCGCGCTGCACATCGCCCTGAACGCCAGCACGGACCGGGCGGCCAGCCTTCTGGAGAGCCACAGCGGCGGTCTGCAGCAGCTTTTGGGCAGCGCTTCCAGGCCCAGCGTGGAGGTCGAGGTCCGCTACAGCGGCGAGGCCGAGCGCCAGCTCTTCAACCCCAACGACGCCAACGGCCAGCAACAACAGCAGCCGCAACAGCAGCAGCGCCAGAACCAGCGGCAGGAGGAGCGCAACAGCTTTGACTTTATCCAGCAGCTCCGCCTCGGCCTGGTAGGTCCTTCCGGTACGCGGGAGAGCTGACGGAGGCAACAGAAAGGAGGAACAGATAAATGAGCAACTTTTTGACGGATCTGTCCGGCGTCATTACCAACACCAGCAACGTGGGCGTCACCGCCAAGCACAGCACGAACACCAAGGCCGGTCAGGAGCTGGTCATGGACGACTTTTTGAAGCTGATGATCGCGTCCTTCCAGAACCAGAGCATCGACGACGTGGCGTCCACCAGCGACATGATGAACCAGATGGTGCAGATGAGCGTGATCAACGCGGTCACAAACGTCAATAAGCTCCTGACAGAGAGCACCGGCCTGAGCACCGCAGCCTCCCTCGTCGGGAAGGAAGTGACCATCGGCCAGCGCAGCGGCAACGAAATGTATACCGTCACGGGCACCGTCACCGGCACCGGGACGCTGAATGGCGAGCAGGTGGTGTTTTTGGGGGACGAGAGCTATATGCTTTCGGAGGTCCTGGCGGTAGGCAAGCTTCCCAGCACGGCGAAGGTCAACAACAACAAAAGCGTCACGAGGACCCTGGCAGAGATTGAGCAATCGCGCGCCAGGAGCGAGAGCACATACCCCACCGTCACACCCCGGGACGACGGTCCCGATTACGATTCCGGCACAGAGGACGCCATCGCCCGGGATTTCTTTACCGGCCTTGAGGACGGGGCTTTGGAGGAAGAAACGCGGGAGGAAGAGGTCGTGTACTACCCCGTAGGGACGGGGACGGACGCGCAGCCCGGCGGCAGCGTGGAGGACGGCTACGAGACCGCGATCTGAGGGCGCCGGCTGAGGCGGGGAAGGAAAGGAGGCCTGAAGGGCAGTGGTCAGCAAGCTGCAGGCGGCAGGGAAGGTCCAGGCGGTTCCGGCTGCGAAACGGAAAGCCGGCGGCGCCGCGGAGAAATCCGGCTTCGGGGAGATGCTGCAAAAGACCCGGGAGCGGGAACAGACCGCCCAGATCAATTTTTCAAAACACGCCCTGGCGAGGGCGGAGGAGCGCGGGATCGAGCTGACGCCGGTGCTGATGGATAAGCTGGCAGGCTCCGTCGAGAAGGCCCAGGAGAAGGGGGCCAACACCATCCTTGCCTTTGACGCGACCCAGGCGTTCATCATCAACATCCCCTACGGGCGGGTGATCACCACTATGAACGGGGACGAGATGCGGGAAAATGTCTTCACCAATATTGATGGCGCCGTACTTTTGTGAGAAAGATGGCAGGTCCCATATGCGGGATGCTATGGGGGCGGTTCCGATTGAACGGCCCCCGGCGGCGCGTCAACATAATCAAAATTTAGTTGAAAAGGAGTTTTTATTATGACTGGCGCAATGTACGCGGCTGTTTCGGGCTTGAAAACCCATATGAGCGCGATGAACGTCATCAGCAACAACGTGTCCAACGTCAACACGCTGGGCTATAAGGCCACGCGCTATACCTTCAACGAGGCGCTGTACTCCACCGTGCGCACCGGCTCCAACGGCACGGACACCCTGGGCGGCATGAACCCTGCCCAGGTGGGCTACGGATGCTCCATCGGCACCATCGATCTGGACATGAGCACCAAGAACTACAACCCCACGGGCAACGCCATGGACGTGATGATCGACGGCGACGGCTTTTTCATTGTCGGCGAGGACAAGGAGAATAACGGCATCACCAAGCAGGCCCAGCTCCAGGGCATGTCGCTCACCCGGCTCGGCAACTTTACCTTTGACCCCAACGGCTACCTGGTGGACGGCAACGGCAGCCTGGTGTACGGCTTCCTGCGGCTGACCAGCGTGGACGAGGCGGAGCAGGGCGTCAACGCCACGGAGGAGCAGATGACCAGCCCCGTGCTGACCCCCATCCGCCTGCCCATGTGCTATATCAGCGGGAACCAGGCCACGGACGACCAGGATGCCGAGGCCACCCAGAACGCCCAGAAAACCACGACCACGATCTTCTGGCCCCGTGTCACCTCCTCCGGCGAGGGCGACAGCCTGCAGCAGTATGTCGAGGACGCCTCGACGGGCAACCTGACCGACACGGACGAGGAAAAGCTCCCTGACGGCGTGGAGATGGAAAATGTGGAGCTGACGCGCCTGCAGCCCAACAGCGTTTCCATCGACCCCACAGGCATGATCACCGCGATCACGAAGGACCAGCAGCTTTTGGTGGTGGGCTATATTGGCATCGGCATGGTGGATAACCCCAACGGCGTGACCCATATCGACGGCCGCTATTACCAGGCCCTCGGCGGCGCGGGCAACCTCACCGTGAACACCATCGGCGGCGCCTTTACCTACATCCCGCCCACCGGCGACGACGCCGACCAGGGCAACCAGGGGGGCGAAGACGGCCTCAACCTGGGCAGCAGCAAGCTTTCCATCCAGCCTGCGGGCAGCACGGAGCTGGTCACCGGCGGCCTGGAATCCAGCGGCACGGACCTGGCCCAGGAGATCACCAACATGATCGTCATCCAGCGCGGCTACCAGGCCAACACCCGCATTGTGACCGTCACCGACACCATGCTGGAAGAGCTGGTCAACATGAAGCGTTAATCGCTGAGAGATACCAAGGCAGTACAGCCCCCTCCGCCCGCCCCCCGGCGGAGCGGCGGAGGGGGCGCGTTACAGGAAAGGGTGGGAGCATGATTGTACTGACAAAAACGAGCAAGGAACGCTTTGTGGTCAACCACAACCAGATCGAATCCATCGAGCTGATTCCCGAGACGAAAATCAACATGATGAACCGGGACTATTACCTCGTGGAGGAAACCGTGGAGGATATCGTCCAGAAAATCGTGGAATACAATGCCAAGGTGCTGGAAATCCACCGCCAGCTCGCCATTACGGACAAACGGTGAGGGGCGCGGGCTCCGGCGAGGTCCGGCGAAACGGCGTGAGACTTCCCGCCGCTTCGCCGGGTTCCGGCGGACTGTGCAAAATAAGTTCCAAGTGAGGAAAAAAACAGAATGAATATTTTTTATTTCATCGGACTGTTTCTCGCGATCGCGTTTATTCTTCTGGGTATGCTGGGCTTCCCCGCGCTCGACCCCTCTAAGCTCATGAACTTTGTCGACGGCCCCAGCGCCATGATCGTCGTAGGCTGCACCGTCGGCGTCCTGATCGCCAGCGTCCCCTTTTCCACGCTGAAAAACCTGCCCAAGCATTTTAAGATCGTGCTGAACACCAAGCTGTTCCAGCCGGACACCTACATCGACAAGCTGACGGAGTTGGCCAACAAGGCCCGTAAGGACGGCCTGCTGTCCCTGGAAGGCATGGCGGCGGAGGAATCCGACCCCTTCCTCAAGCAGGCGATCATGCTGCTGGTCGACGGCAGCGACGCCGACCGCGTCCGGGAGATCCTCATGAACGACATTGAGCAGATGTCCGCCCGGCACGACGGCGGCGCGGCCATGTACGAAAAGGGCTCCGCCCTGGCGCCCGCCTTCGGCATGGTGGGTACGCTCTGCGGCCTGATCAACATGTGCAAGGGCCTGAACATGGACTCCGGCAGCAGCAACATCGGCAACGACATGGGCGTGGCGATGATTACCACACTGTACGGCTGCATTGTGGCCCACATGATTTTCGGCCCCCTGGCCTCCCACCTGCGGGCGCAGGACGAGCAGGAGGTGCTGTGCAAGACCATCGTCGTGGAGGGCATCACGGGCATCCAGGCCGGCGAAAACCCGAAATTCCTTCGGGAGCGCCTGCTGACCTTCATCGACCAGAAGGGCCGCGCGGCGGCCGCGAGCGCGAAATCCGGCGAATGATGCCCGGGATTGCGGCGGAAAGACTGGAAGGGGGGACAAGTCTCCGATGAAGAAGAAAAAAGGCGGCGGTGGCGGCGGCGCGAACTGGATGGACACCTATGGCGACATGGTCACCCTGCTGCTGTGCTTTTTCGTTTTGCTGTATTCTATGTCCACGGTCAGCGAGGATAAGTGGCGCGCGATTGTCCAGAGCTTCAACCCCAACGCCATCCAGACGACAACGATGATTGAAGGCGGCGCCGAAGGCCCCTTGGCCGACCCTTTTGAGGGCATCGGAGCGCTCAATGATCCTGATATGGCGCCGGAGGATGTTGGGGCGCAGATGGAGGAGATCCAGGCGGCGATGGACGCGCTGTATGAGATGCTCCAGCAATATGTGGAGGCCAACGACCTGGGCCAGTCCATGGAGGTCACGAAGGGCGACGGCTATATCTTCATCTCCTTCAACGACGCGGTGTTTTTCGCCGGCGACAGCTATATGCTGCTGGACACCGGGAAGGAAATGCTGGACGTTGTCTCCGCCGCGCTGAACACGGCGGCGGAGTACATCGATGAGGTGCGCATCATGGGACACACGGCCCAGGCTTACGCCGACCGGGCGAACAACCCGACGGTGGACCGCTTCCTTGCCTCCAACCGCGCCACAGTTACGACAGTCTACCTCCAGGAGCGCGTGGAATTGTCCCCGGCGCGCCTGGTCAGCGTCGGTTACGGGCAGTGGCGGCCCATTTCCCCCAACAGCGACGAGGAACACCGTTCCCGCAACCGCCGCGTGGAAATCATGATTACCGGCTTTGACCTGCTCAACCAGATGGGCGACAGCATCCAACAGTATGAAACAATTCGCAGCGGAGAGGCGGGCCTGGCATCGGAAAAGGCATCTGCGGATGAAGCGTCGTAAGCCAATGGCTTTGGAAGGGGTTGCCTATGGCAGAAGTATTATCTCAAAGTCAAATTGATGCGCTTTTGGCGGCGGCGCGGGAGGGGGGCAGCCAAAGCCTCTCCCAGCAGAAGGAAGAGAAGAAATACCAGAAGTACGATTTCCGCAGCCCCCGTAAGTACACCAAGGAACGCCTGAAGATGCTCAACGGCGTTTTTGAGAACTACGGGAAGGTGCTGAACACGAGAATCAACGGACTGGTCCACGCGACGAGCGAAGTTGAGGTTGACACCGTCGACGAACAGCGGTATTATGAATTCTCGAACGCGCTGGTCGACGGGGAAGTCGTGTCCCTGGCCTTCCTCAAGCTCAACGGGGAGCGGGAGGAGACGCCGGTGATTCTGGTGACCTCGCCGACGATCATGGTCAGCATGATGGACCGGCTCATGGGCGGCAACGGGGATGTGGAGGACGACCTTCCCTCGGACTATTCCTACACCGACCTGGACCTGGTGCTCTACCAGAACCTGATGCGGGAATTTGTGGCCATCATGGGCGGCAGCTGGGAGAACTATATCCAGCTGGATTTCGAGTTTGGCCGGGTGGAGGCCAACCCCACGCTGGTGCAGCTCATCGGCATGGAGGAAACCGTGGTGCTGGTCAGCATCGATATCAAGTTCCCCAACTGCAGCGGGCGCTTTGATATCTGCCTGCCGGACCCGGTGCTGAACAAGATATTTGTGGAGATTACAAAGGGGAGCGCCGTGCCGCGCAAGGATGTGGAGGACCACTCGGAGACCATCTACTCCCACATCCAGAGCTCCGATCTGGAAATTGTCGCGGAGCTGGGGCGGACAAGGGTGTCCCTGAGGGATGTGTATGAGTTGAATGTGGGCGACGTGATAGACATGAATATGAAAAAAGATTCTCCGGTGATGCTTCGGATTGGCGGCCGGAAGTGGTTTTCCGGCCTCATGGGCAGCCATGAGAAGCGTCTTGCCGTCAAGATTCAGGAAGTATACAATGATCCTGAAGGGGGGATAAAGCAAGAAGATGGGCAGTAATATCTTTACTCCGCTGGAAATTGACGCCATCGGAGAAATCATGAACATCAGCCTCGGCTCATCTGCCACCGCAGTCTCGAACCTTTTGGACCACCGTGTCGATATCACGACCCCGAAGGTCAGCATTGTCAACGCGGAGGAATTTACCTTAGGGGAGCTGAACCCGGCCATCGGCGTGGAGATCCGCTACGTGGCCGGCTTGGACGGCAGCAATATCATGCTGCTGAAAATGGCGGATGCGAAGGTGATCGTGGATCTGCTGATGGGGATGGAGACCCCGGACGAGGAATTTGAGCTCAACGAGCTGACCCTCAGCGCGGTTTGCGAGGTCATGAACCAGATGATGGGCTCCTCCTCCACGGCGCTGTCCGACTTCCTCGGCAGGGTGGTCAATATCTCCACCCCCGTCACCTTTGACGGGAATGACCTCGATATGATGCGCAAGCAGCACCTCCCCGTGGAAAAGGGCCCCATCGTCGTGGTCACCTTCACCCTCTCCATCGAGGGCTCGATGGAGAGCGAGTTCATGAACGTCATGAGCGTGGAGCTGGCGAAGGAGCTGGTGTCCGGCTTTGGCCTGGGCGAGGGGGAGGATTCCTCCGGCGTCCTGGAGGCGGAGGTCGCCGCGGAGGACAGCGGGTCAAAGCCCCTGAGCCAGGCGGAGATCGAGGCCATGATGGCCGCGGCGAGTGCCCCGGCCCCTGCCCCGTCCCCTGCCCCGGCGCCGGCCCCGAGTTCCTCCGGGGGTGTGCTGAGCCAGGAGGAGATCGAACGGCTGATGGGCGGCGGCGCGTCAATCACGCCCCCGCCTGCCCCGGCTTCCTCCGGCGGCGTACTGAGCCAGGAGGAAATCGAGCGGCTGATGGGCGGCGGCGCGTCAGTCACGCCCCCACCGGCCCCGGCTCCCTCCGGGGGCGTACTGAGCCAGGAGGAGATCGAGCGGCTCATGTCCGGCGGCGGTGCCTCCGCCCCGGCCCCGGCCCCTGCCCCCGCTCCTGCGGGCGGCGGGAGGACCCTGAGCCAGGCGGAGATCGAGGCCATGCTGTCCGGCGGCGGAG